>JAHDID010000013.1 GCA_020630975.1 Verrucomicrobiota bacterium | reverse complement strand
GCGATGTCATAGCGGGGGGAAAGTACCCGCTTTGGGAGTGGTCGCAAGGGTGGACCTCGGTGTTATTGCTCTGAATCAATCGATGCGGAATAATCCAGAACTCAATCCATCTGGTTAAGGACTAGCCTTGCGATTTTTGCTTCCACTTGTAGAAGCTCTAGAGAGTCTTTGATAACCGCCAATTCGAAAGTGTAAGCTTGTTTGTACCTTGTAGGCGCAGTGTAATCTACTTGAGTAGGCGCTGTAAGCATTTTGTAATGAAAATCTGAAAATTCGGTATTGCTTTTGATTTGAGTCTCAAGCTTGTTTTTTTGATTAAGCAACTCGGTAAGTGATTTTTTCCAACCACTAGCATCACTAAGTTGTGCGGCTTTTTGCACAGCTAAATCCACCGTGTTTCCCCCATTTTTAACAGATGGTTTAAGCTTGTTGTAAAATCCATAATAAGCAGTTCCTCTCAGGAGTTTGGGCCATTCACTGGTTGGTTTGGAGGTGTATGAAAACATAGTATTGGTGTGAGTCGTTCTCAGGCCTTCCAAGATTGAAATATCAGTTTCTATGCGGTTAAGTAAAATTCTTAGATCGTTAGCGTTGATCACTTCGGCATCAGTGTCTGGAGTGGGTGTCGTGGTCGCGTTGTCTGGAGTGGGTGTCGTGGTTGTGTTGTCTGGAGTGGGTGTCGTGATCGCGTTGTCTGGAGTGGGTGCTGTGGTTGTGTTGTCTGGAGTGGGTGCCGTGGTTGTGTTGTCTGGGTTGGGTGTCGTGGTTGCGTTGTCTGGATTGAGTGTTGTGGCAACATTGTTTGAACCCAGAATTCGGTTCAGCTGTTCTGGATTGTATTGAGATAGGGTTGCATTTAGGCGTCTAGCATATCGCCGGTAATTTTTAGCCTTTGAAATGTCACCAGCGTCTTTTGCTATGAGGCGACTAATCGTATCAACTGAAATGTCCTGACAAATTCCAGAAGGGATAAACACAAAACTGTGTATAAAAAGAAAAATGGGGGATTTTGCGAGCATTGGATTATTTAATAATACACTCGATAAACAAAATCAGCAAAAATAAAATTTATTCTAATTGGTTAATTGTGAGCACCTTAAGTGGTGTTTTTCATTGGAAGGTCACGGTAAATTCTTTCTTGTCCTCGACCTTTAGACCTTTGACGGTTTTGATCAGCTCCATGGCCTGATCTTCGTCGACGGAATCAGGATCTTCGGCTGCCTGGTCGATGAACTGGAGAAAGGTCTGGTCAGTCAAGAGAGTGCCGACGTCTGCATTCATGATGGTGATGGTGTCGCCATCTACATGGGTGGCGTCGGTTTTGCTGATGCCGCCATCGATCTTGAGCGATAGGTCCATGCGCATGCCCTGAAACATCATGCCCATCATACCCATCATCTGGGAGGGTTTCATGCCGCCGAATGGGTCTTCGCCTTCGCCGCCTTTCTCGCCGAGACCGGCTTGCTCTTTGAGAGAATCGACCGGTGACTCGCCCATCTCGGGATTCACGGTGAGCACGCCATCGGCATAGGCGAAGCCGATCATGCCTTCTTCGGCTTCTGTGCCCTCGGCGGCTGCTTTGGCTTTGGCCTGCTCGATGGCATCGGCAGCGGCATCGCCGCCAAAGGATTCGGATAGACCCTCGGAGGAGATTTTCACCTGATTGATATCATCGAAGGCATACACGGCTACGTAGCCATCCCAGCCTTCGGCGTTTTTGCCCTCATCGACGCGGACGAAGCGTACGCCTTCGCCCATCTCAGCGGCGTCGGCTTGGAGCTCTTCTGCAGATGGCGTGCCAAAGCCCTGCGACTCGCCGCCCTGCTCCTCGGCCATGGCAGCCATAGCTGTCATCTGGGGCGAGACGTAGGTGCTGCGGTGGATCTCGCCGCTGCCGTCTTTTTTCAGTTGGATCTGGACTCCGCCCTGGAAACAAGAGGTGAGACACAGAGCGAATAGTAGAGCTAGAGATAGGTGAAAGATGGTTTTCATAAGGTAGAAATCGGTGGGCCACTAGATGTGTGGCTGATTTGCACCCTATGGAACGGGGATTGTACCCTATTCATTATTTTTTGTACCCTATTGAAATGATTATTAGTGGCTAGGAGCCTGTCGCACTTACCCCCACGGCTGCAAATTTCGGGACTTTGGCCCAAATCCCCCTGCTTTTTCGTCCCTTGTTTACTAATAAACTCCTCAAAACCATGAAATTTTCGCTTCGCAAGGGTAAGTTCGACAGACTCCTAGATGGACATGGCTGAGAAGCCGCCATCGACGATCATCTCGACGCCAGTGACGAAGGAGCCGGCCTGGCGAGAGGCGAGTAGGAGGGTGGCGCCGAGTAGTTCTTCGGCTTCGCCAAAGCGATTGGCTGGGGTGTGGCCCATGATGGCGGCGACACGGTCTTCGGTCAGCACCTTGCGGTTTTGCTCGGCTGGGAAAAATCCGGGTACGAGGGTATTCACGCGCACGCCTTGCTCGGCCCACTCGCGGGCTAGGTTTTTGCTGAGATTGTGCACAGCTGCCTTGCTGGCGGAGTAGGTGAAGACGCGGCTCAGCGGTCCGAGGCCTGAGATGGAGCCGAGATTGATGATCGAGCCGCCGTGCTCTTGGGTGAGCATCTGCTGGCCGAAGATCTGACAGCTGCGTAGGATGGCGCCGAGATTGATGTCGAGGATGCGGGAAAATTCGTCGTCTTCGATCTCTAGGACAGGGGTGGGGGAGTTCACTCCGGCTCCATTGACGAGGATATCGACTTGGCCATGAGTAGCTACAGTCGTGTCCAGTAGCTCCTGGAGCGACTCGCGGGAGGCGACATCGGCAGCCTGAAAGCTCGCGGACCCTCCAGCAGCCTCGATAGCGGCGACACGTTCGGCACCTTTTTCCGCGCTGCGACCGACCACCACGACATGAGCGCCCGCCTCGGCGATGCCTTGGGCCATCTCGCCACACAGTGTGCCGGTGCCGCCGATGACGACTGCGGTCTGGCCTTGGAGAGAGAAGAGACGGTTGATTAGGTTGGGTTCGGTACTAGCGCTCATATATGAGGGACTAGATTTTCGTGGGGGGAAAATTCAAATGATATTTCGGCCTTGAGTCGGGCGCGTTTTTTTTGGAGAGTAGACTCTCATGTCCAAATCCGTAAAGCACTTCACTACATCAGAGGCGGCCTGTATCGCTGCAGCTACCCTCGAGAGCCAAGGTATCCAAGCAACCTTGCATGATGAGAGTTCCTTCGATGATAACCTACTAGGTAATCAGGCTGCGAGTATTTGGATCGAGGTCGATGAGGGAGATTACGATAGGGCATGTGAGCTATTGGAGAATATGGTGAAGCCTGATGAGTCTGATCCCAAAGATAATGGGTATAAACAGGGGGCGAGAATAGTATTTTGGTTTCGATGCCTCTTATTTGTCGATTTCTCACTGATTGTACTGGGATTATTGTTTCCTCAGATTTATAGAGAGGAGCATCCAGAGGCTATCTACGAATACCTCGATACGCTCGTCGTTTCGCACGATGCTTGGTATGCTTCCTATCAGTTTTATCCTATCTTTTTAATCGTCAGCATGATAGGTATTTGGGGGTTGTTTTTTCTTTCCAAAATTTTTCGATTCGCTTACGCAATCAGTATATTGATTGCGTTATTTATGTGGTTCGGCCCTCCACCCGAAATTATCACAACTTTGGGATCGCTGCTGGAATCTCTACATTGGATGATGGCAGGCGCGATCCTTATGATCGCTTTTTACCCTCGATTTTGGGCTGAAATAAAGTCGCAAGGCCAGTCTTGAAGCGGCGTCGATGCAGACCATATTGCTGCGATGTCTACAGACGTACAGAGGATCGATGGGAGCGCCCTGATGGGTGATATTTTGGCTCAGTTTCCGGGGGCCAAACGGGCGCTGTTTGCGCGGTACCACATCGGTGGCTGCCAGAGCTGTGCGTATCAGGATGATGAGACGCTAGCCCAGGTCTGCGAGCGCAATGAGGGGCTGCCTGTCGATGAGGTGGTGGATCACATCTATGCGGCGGATGAGGAGGACCAGAAGATCCTGATCTCGCCCCAAGATCTGCAGGCGGTGCTGACTAGCGGTGAGGCTCAGGCGCCACGGTTGATCGATCTGCGGACGCGAGAGGAGTATGAGGCGGTGCAGTTGCCAGGGGCCGAGCTTTTCTCAAATGACCTGCTGCAGGCGATCATGGGCAGCGAGCCGCATGATCGGATGATCGTGATCTATGATCACACAGGGGATCGCTGTCTGGATGCCGCGGCGTATCTGATAGGCCACGGCTACAAGCAGACCCGAGCGCTGCGCGGGGGCATCGATGCCTATGCGCAGGAGGCAGATACCGATATGCCGAGATATAAGGTAGAATTCGAAGACTAGAACCACTGATCCAGAACGTATTTTTACTATGAGCGACGATGTAGAGGCAAAGATCCAGCAGGCGATAGCCAATCCCCAAAATATGGGTGAGATGAGCGATGCGGACTCGGTGGGTACCGTGGGCAGTCCTGACTGTGGAGATATGTTGCGGATGTGGCTGAAATTTTCTGAAAAGGATGGCCAGAAAGTGATCGATAAGGCTTCGTTTCAGAGCTTTGGCTGCCAGACGGCGATCGCAGTGGCCTCTATGGCGACAGAGATGCTAGCTGGGAAAACGGTGGAAGAGGCCAAAGAGCTGAGCAGTGAGCAGCTCTCCGAGCCTCTAGGACCTCTGCCGCCGATGAAGATCCACTGCGGTCAGATGGTGGAGGGGGCGTTGAAGGAAGCTCTCGATGCCGAAAATGCTGAGGCTAGTGCTGCCCCAGCTGTAGAAGATCAGCCTGAGACTTTGGTGCAGAGTTTTGGTGCAGGTGGGGGAGAGATGAAAAAGGGTAAGATCAAGGTCGTGCTGCAGGACTAGCTCCTCTTTGAAGTGTTCGACAAACTCTGCATTGGCTGATAAAAGACAGCCATGCATGAGGCCCCAAAAAAGAAGATGTCCAAACTCGCGGTTTGGAGTGTGATCTTAGGCGTACTTAGTTTCGTCTTTTGGCTACTTACCGCGATCCCTGGCTTGATATTCGGTATCGTAGCAGCCTGTAAGATCGGTCAGCCCACTTCGGGGCTGAGAGGCAAGGCGGCGGCGATCGTGGGCATCGTATTTTGCAGTCTGGGGCTGCTGCCTGTGGGGCCGGCCATCACAGCGGCTCTGGTGACGCCGGTGGTGAGTCAGGCGATGAAAAAGCGCCCGCTGCTAGAGGTGCGGGGTGATTATCAGACCCAGCTAGTGAAGGAGAAAAAGTCCAAGGCCAAAGCAGATGTGCCACCTGAGGGCGGGCCTTTTGAAATCGTGAAATACTCGACCGAGCTCGGCGATATGCTGGCCTATCTCGCCGTTGGCGAGCGGGACAAGGCAGTGAAGGCGGCGCCGGCGATCATCTGGCTGACCGGTGGTTTCCCGACATCTAGCCCCGGCGATTACCTATGGGACGAGGATGTGAATTGGCGGAATGACCAGTCTGCCCGCGTGTTTCGCAACGAAGGGATCACCATGATGTTTCCCCTAGTGCGGGGGACAGTAGCTGAAAACCCTGGGGTGCAGGAGTGCTTCTACGGGGAGGTGGAGGATGTGCTAGCGGCACTCGAGTATCTCAAGGCAATGGATGGGATCGACCCTGAGCGGATCTATCTGGGAGGGCACAGTACGGGCGGTACCTTGGCTTTGCTGGTGGCGGCGGCTACTGGAGATTTTGCTGGGGTACTATCGCTGGGGCCTACCGATGATCACTACGGCAAAGATAATGCTCCGTATGAGTGGATCGAGAAGGAAATCGACCTCCGCGCCCCCATCAACTATCTCGATGCGATCCGCTCACCTACCTATGTGGTCGAGGGCAGTAGTGGCAATACCGCCTCTCTAGAAGCGATGAAGCTAGCGAACCAAAACCCTCTGGTGACTTTTGTCGAGATCGAGGGCGGCAGTCATTTTAATATCATCCATCCAGTAAACACGCTGTATGCGAAGTCGATCCATGCGGATGAAGTGATGACGGCTGAGGATATCGCTGGGTGTTGTGATTAGTGATCTAAATTTTCCTGGGGGCAGTCCGAAATTAGAACGTAACTGAAATGCAATTTAGGTGGTGGGCTTAGATTAGTTGTTTAATAGATCGTCAAAAAAATCATCGACCCCGAAAAATTTATTTTTGATACTGCTATAAAGGTCTTTAAATAAATTTTTTTCGGAGGGGTCTAGAAATTGCTCATGAGCATCTATCATCATTATATCATCTGCGTCTAGGCTAGAGGCTATCTTAACTAGTTGATCTAAATTGTCGTTCCACTTTGGGTAGCAATAGAAAGAAAAATCACCATATATTGGATTCGATTGTGTTCGTTTTAATATGGAAAAGAATTTTCCTTTATATAAAAAATAGAATTCGTTCTCTGATGCAGATATTTCAGTAACTAAACTGATTTGAATAATCATCTGCCTCACCAATTTGGGTATTCTAACATCCATCTTCTTTTTTAAGTAAATCAATTGATGCTACCATTGCGCTATCATCAAGCAATGAGTGTAATTCTTGAGAAAGCTGCCTTTTTCTCGGCTCAGTTAGCCGCCTAGTTGCTTGGGCTATTTCGGTGAAATTTTCGTAGCATTCTGCATAGGAACTATCCCTTGCGACAAAATATTTGACCATTCCTGCTATTTCTCCGCAAAGAGCGGAAATTTCTCGCCTATCTTCTTTATTTTCGTAGTTCAGAGAGTCTAATCTTGCTAATGCTCCTTTAATTCCTTTGAGTCGCTCATTTAAGAATGTGTTGGAAATTAAATTCGCAAAAGCCCTCACTCTATCTCTGTGCTTTACTAACATAAAAAGCGATATCGTACCAAGAATTAGAGTTACTGAATTGGAAGCAAGGCTAACAAAAAAATCGATGTCCTTAAGTATTTCCAAAGTTTAAAGCTTTATTATGTTCCGGTTATATATGATGCTTAGTCTTCTTAAATCAAGAACCATTTAGCTAAATTTAGGCCAATATTACTTTTATTACATCTGTTTTGCTTATCACTCATATCATCTTGGGGATGATTTGAACTAAAAACGGGCGGACCAAATGGCCCGCCCGCTGGATCCTATGAAATAGGAAACTTTTATGCTTTGAGAGCAGATGTATTACATCATGCCGCCCATGCCGTGGTCGTGACCGTGGCCTGCGTCTGCTGGCTCTGGCTCAGGGATGTCTGCGATGAGACACTCTGTAGTCAGTAGTAGACCAGAGATAGATGCAGCGTTCTGCAGCGCAGAGCGAGTCACCTTAGTTGGGTCAACCACACCACCCTTTACGAGGTCCTCGTAAGTGTCGGTAGCTACGTTGTAGCCATTGTTACCCTTAGCATTCTTGACTTGCTCGACGATGAGAGCACCCTCGCGACCTGCGTTGGCAGCAAGCTGACGGAGAGGAGCCTCGATCGCACGTGCGACGATCTCTGCACCAGTAGCCTCGTCGCCCTCGAGACCGAGGTCACCGACCTGGCTCTGTGCGCGGATGAGAGCTGTACCACCACCTGGGACGATACCTTCCTCGACTGCAGCGCGTGTCGCGTGCAGTGCGTCCTCGACGCGTGCTTTCTTCTCCTTCATCTCTGTTTCAGTAGCAGCACCGACGTTGATGACGGCTACACCACCTGCGAGCTTAGCCAGACGCTCCTGGAGCTTCTCACGATCGTAGTCGGAAGTGGTCTCTTCGATCTGACGACGGATCTGTCCTACGCGACCGCTGATAGCGTCGGTAGCACCTTCGCCCTCGATGATTGTAGTCTCTTCCTTAGTGATCTTGATGGACTTGGCAGAACCGAGATCGTCCATGTCGACGTTCTCCAGCTTGATGCCGAGGTCGTCAGTGATGACGCGGCCACCAGTGAGGATCGCGATGTCCTCGAGCATAGCCTTACGACGATCGCCGAAGCCAGGTGCCTTCACAGCAGCGACATTCAGGGTGCCGCGGATCTTATTAACCACGAGAGTCGCAAGGGCTTCGCCCTCGACGTCTTCTGCGATGATCAGGAATGGACGACCGCTCTGAGCTACTTTCTCGAGCAGAGGCAGCATGTCCTTGAGGTTGGAGATCTTCTTCTCGTGGATGAGGATCAGTGGGCTGTCTAGGTCGCATACCATAGCCTCTGTGTCAGAAACCATGTATGGTGAGAGGTAACCCTTGTCGAACTGCATACCCTCGACGACGTCGAGTGTGGTCTCGATACCCTTGGCTTCCTCGACGGTGATAGTGCCGTCTTTACCGACTTTGTCCATAGCGTCGGCGATGATGTCACCGATCTCGCTGTCCCAGTTTGCAGAGACAGTAGCGACCTGTGCGATCTCTTTGGTGTCCTGCACCTCGTTTGAGATCTCGCGGAGCTGCTCGATGAGAGCGTCTGCTGCCTTGAGTATACCTCGCTGTAGGCTGATTGGGTTTGCACCCGCAGTCACGTTGCGTAGACCCTCGCTGTAGATAGCCTCGGCAAGAACGGTAGCTGTAGTGGTACCGTCACCAGCGATGTCAGAAGTCTTGGAAGACACCTCTTTGATGAGCTGTGCACCCATGTTCTCGTAAGGGCAAGAAAGCTCGATTTCCTTGGCCACAGTCACACCGTCTTTGGTGATGGTCGGGCTACCGAATTTCTTCTCAAGGATCACGTTGCGACCTGCAGGGCCGAGAGTTGCCTTAACTGCCTTTGCCAGCTTCTTAGCGCCGACTAGCAGTGTCTGACGTGCTTCTTCGTCGAATGATAGTTGTTTAGCCATTTCGTTATATAAAATTGTTTAAAATTGTGGTTGGTAGGTAGCTCCTAGATTTAGGAAAGAATACCCAAGATGTCGCTCTCGTTGAGGATCAGGCACTCTTCTGCGCCCAGCTTGATCTCGGTGCCGCCATACTTAGAGATGAGCACCTTGTCGCCGACAGCTACGGAGAACTCGATGGTCTCGCCGTCGTCTTTCTTGCCGCTGCCAAGAGCTAGCACTTCTGCCTCTTGAGGCTTCTCTTTAGCGCTGTCAGGCAGGAAGATACCGCCCTCAGACTTCTGCTCATCTTCCTCGATCCGCTTTACTAGCACGCGGGTTCCGAGAGGTTTGAATGTATTAGCCATATTGTATGTTTTGTTTTCTAGTTAGTTGTGTTGTTTTTCTGTTAGGAAAATTAGTTATTTGGATCGGGGCTTACGCCTTGTCCTTGTCTTCGTCGACTACCTCAAAGTCAGCATCGACTACGCTTCCTTTAGCTTCCTTGGGTTCGCTAGGGGCGTCATCGCTGCTACCCGCACCTGCGGCACCGGCCATGTCTGCCATATCAGGCATAGGACCGCCTGCGCCACCAGCTGCACCCTGAGCGGCTGCTGCCATCTGGGCGAAGGTCTGCTGGAGCTTCTCGTTGGCTGCCTTGATGGTAGCGGTGTCGTCTGTCTTGAGAGCTTCCTCTACCTCGCCGACGATGCCTTCGATTTCGCTCTTGGCCTCTGCAGGTAGGCTGTCGCCCATATCGTCCATCTGCTTTTTGATCTGGTAGACGCTGCTGTCAGCTTCGTTGCGGACCTCTACGGCTTCGGCGCGCTCCTTGTCCGCCTCGGCGAACTCTTCTGCTTCGCGCTTGGCTTTTTCGATCTCGTCATCGCTGAGACCGGATGATCCCTCGATGGAGATTTTCTGCTCCTTGCCGGACTCCATGTCCTTGGCGGACACATTGAGGATACCATTTCGGTCGATGTCGAATGTCACTTCGATCTGTGGTTCGCCACGGCGGGCGGGCTTGATGCCGTCGAGGCGGAAATTACCGAGCACTTTGTTGTCGTTGACCATCTTGCGCTCACCCTGGCAGACTACGATGTCTACGGATGGCTGATTGTCTGCAGCAGTCGAAAAGACCTGGGACTTCTTTGCAGGGATAGTGGTATTTCTCTCGATCATAGGAGTCGCGATGCTGCCCATGGTCTCGATACCGAGTGTGAGAGGTGTGACGTCGAGTAGGACCACATCGCCGAGGCTAGGGTCTTTGGAGATGACTCCACCCTGGATCGATGCACCGATAGCTACCACCTCGTCTGGGTTCACACCCTGGTGAGGCTCTTTGCCAGCGAGAGCGTGTGCGGTCTCGATAACTTTGGGCATACGAGTCATACCACCGACGAGGACGAGCTCGTCGATCTCGGAGGTGGATACACCTGCCTCGCGGATACAGTCGGTCACAGGGCGCTTGGTGCGCTCGAAGAGATGATCTGTCATCTGCTCAAGCTGCGAGCGAGAGAGGCTCTGCTGGATGTGCTTGGGACCGGACTGGTCTGCGGTGATGAAAGGTAGGTTCAGGTCGTAGTTTTGAGCCGAGGAGAGAGCGATCTTGGCTTTCTCTGCCTCTTCTTTGATGCGCTGTAGCGCGTCTGGCTGACCGCTCAGGTCGATACCACTCTCTTTCTTAAAGTTTTGGCAGATCTCATCGATGATGGCGTTGTCCCAGTCATCACCACCTAGGCGAGTGTCACCATCGGTAGCGAGCACCTCGAAGAAGCCCTCGTCGATCTCGAGCACCGAGATATCGAAGGTACCACCACCTAGGTCGTAGACGGCGATCTTTTCTTCGCCTTTCTTGTCCAGACCATAGGCCAGAGCCGCTGCGGTAGGCTCGTTGACGATACGCTCGACGTTGAGGCCTGCGATCTCACCTGCTGCTTTAGTCGCATTACGCTGGGAGTCGTTGAAGTAAGCTGGCACGGTGATCACTGCAGAGGAGATGTCCTCTCCGAGACGAGCCTCTGCATCGGCCTTGAGCTTACTCAGCACCATGGCTGCGATCTCTTGTGGGCTGTAGGTCTTTTCCTCGCCGCCGACCTCCACTTTGATGTGGGCGTCGCCGTTTGAAGCTTTTACGATCTCGTATGGTGTGTTCTTCTCATCGTCGGTCAGCTCATCATACTTGCGGCCGATCAGACGTTTGGCTGAGAAGATGGTGTTCTTCGGGTTGGTGATAGCCTGGCGCTTGGCTGCCTGGCCGACCAATCTTTCGCCATCCTTCGAGAAGGCGACCACTGAAGGAGTCGTGCGTGCACCCTCGGCATTCTCTAGCACGGTAGGCTGACCTGCCTCCATGACTGCCATACAGGAGTTGGTAGTTCCTAAATCAATTCCAAGAATTTTACTCATAGCTGTTGTGTGAAAAAATATGGGTTTGGGTTAAACGATTCTTTGGCTCAGCTATTGGCATTCTCTGTGCCATATGTGTTTGATTTATTGTAAATCGTTTATTTTAAGCGGTTTACATGCGTTTATTCAATTTTGGTGCGGTTTGAGTTTTGTGCCATTATGGCTCACTTAGCGTGTCAATGTGGCTAGTGGGCGTCACTTGTGCGCGCAGGCTCGACTCAGGTACACAAAAAAGCCCCACCGTACGGTGAGGCTATTTGCATGACTAATGTAGGCGTTGAGGGGTGCCTACGAGGAGGAATTCAGGATCTTCTCCCGCTCGAGCTTCAAGCCCATCTTGCGGTACAGGGTAGCGATACTGACGTCCAGCATGCTGGCTGTCTTTTCGCGGCTTCCCTCGTTGTACTTGAGCGTCTCGCGGATGAAGATTTTCTCCTGCTTTTTGATGTAATCGGAAAGAGGGGTTCCGATAGGCAGGTGATGAGTGGTCTTTTCGTCTTCGTCGGTGATCTCGACCTTCTGAGCAACCTTTGGTGGAAGATCTACTGGGCGAATGCGTCCATCTTCGGCAAAGGCGCAGGCACGCTCGATTGCGTTTTGGAGTTCGCCCACGTTGCCAGGCCAGCTGTAATTCTCGAGCAGGCGAGTCGCGTATTTATCGACTTCCATCTGTGAGGAATTAGTACGCTCGGCGTAACGCTGTAGGAAGTAGTCGGCAAGTAGAGCGATGTCTTCTTTGCGGTTTCTCAGTGGTGGTACGTCCACTGGGATGACGGAGATCTTGTAGTAAAGGTCTTCGCGGAATGTGCCAGCTTCGACGCACTCTTCGAGCTTCTTAGCGGAGCTGGCGATGAAGCGAGCATCCATCTTGGTGGAAATATTGCCGGAGAGGCGGCGTGCGCTGACTTCCTCGAGATGGGACTCGAGCATTGATTGCAAGCGCAGTGGTAGCATGTGGATCTCCTCGATCAGGACGGTGCCGCCCATGGCACGAGCAAAGATAGTCTCGCCTCGGCTGCCGGAGCCAAATAGCTCGGCCTCGAGGAGCTCTTCTGGAAGAGCAGAACACTGAAGAACTTTGAAAGGTGCGTCGTTGCGATCGCTCGCATTGTGGATTGTTCTGGCCACCATTTGCTTTCCAGTACCGGTCTCACCTTCGAGTAGGACGGGGGAGTCGTTTGATGCGATCTTTTTAGCCAGCTCACCGATGGCTGTCATCTTGTCGCTGCTACCAATGAGTTCTCCAGGAGTCCATCCGAGGTCGAAGCTAGGCAGGGTGGAGTCGGTTTCGACAGTTGGGTTGACCTTGGCCTGATAGGCGAGATCGACTGCGCGTCTGAGATCAGCTAGCTCAAATGGCTTGGTGAGATAATCGAAGGCACCTAAGCGCATGGCTTCGACTGCAGTCTCGATGGTGCCATGTCCAGTCACCATGATGACTTTGGACTCGGGGCATTTGTCATCAGCGTATTTTACGACATCCATGCCGCTGCCGTCGCCTAGGACGAGATCGACTACCAGCACGTCGAAGTCTGAGATTTTATCAAGGGTCTTCCTAGCGTCTGCCTCACTGTCTACAGTGGTGACGTCATGTCCGCTTTGCTTACAAGCTTTGGACATGAGGTTTAGGATCGCTGCTTCGTCGTCTACAATTAGAACTTTAGCCATTTTGGTGTGCGGTGGTCTGAGAAAAGATTTCGGGGTATGCCTAATACTACGGACATCTTAAACAATTCAACCAAAAAACAGTCGCAAGTCCGAAAAAATCTCACAGAAATGCTAGGCAAAAGGCTTTAAGAGGCGTTTTTACGGTTTTATAAAATGTTTATATTTCTAAATATTCTGGTTTATAGGTGTATTTTTTAAGATCTTTCGAGCTCCTCAGTTCTAAGAAAATAAATCTGAGAAAATGCTAATAAGGTTTGGTTTTGGTTCGTCTTATTGGCGGAACAATCGAATCCAACAACAACCACACACCAACCAAATAACATGTCTGCACTCGCAACAAAAGCTATGCACGTCACCTCTCGCGAACTCGTCGAGTTAGCACAAGCCGAATTCCAAGGACCGCTCACAGGATATGCTGCGGGCTTACTGGGCGGCGACTGGGAGAGAGCGAGGGATGTCGTTCAAGACACCTTCATCAAGCTGCACAAACAAGATCCGGATCTGATCAAGAGTAAGCTCAAGAGCTGGCTTTACACGGTCTGCCGAAATCGCGCCATCGACGTTCTACGCAAGGAGAATCCGATGCTAACTTCCGGAGGAGAAGCTTTCGAGCACCTCAATGACTCGACACCATCGCCTGCTGAGAATGCGGTGTCGAAGGAGCGCCACGCAGAAGTTTTGAAATTTTTGGAGCGTTTGCCCAACAACCAGAAGGAAGTGATTCGTCTGAAGTTTCAGGGTGATCTGAGCTACAAAGAAATCGCTGAGGTTACCGGCCTTAGCGTTAGCAACGTGGGTTTCCTGATCCACACCGGCATCAAGCGGATGCGCACTTTGATGGGTGTCGAGGTCGCCAAGTAGTGACCTCTGCCGCTGACGCCACACAAACCACCACTTTACCGGTGCTGAGGAGCTCACCACACCTCGGCGCTAATTCACCAACACCACTTAAACCTTTCCCTTGCTGCTACCTAGTAAAAAATGAACCATGACATAGACCAAAAGGAACTCGGGCTCACTCAGTATGTGCTGGGCGAGCTGGGCTCCTCTGATGATGCCAGCTTCGATGACCTGATCGCAAATGATCCGGAGCTGCGCGATGAGATGGCCGCTATCGAGAAGATGGCCGGCTTGATTTCTGCTAGTCTCGAAGACGAGTGGAAGTCGAATGTAGAATTTGAAGTTACCCCAGAGGCCGAAGCGACACGCTTTGCGTTGGGTGATATGAGCGACGAGGAGAGTGTGGTATTCGCTGCAGATCGGGGTGAGGAGCTGGAGGCCGAGATCGAGGGGCTCCGTGACTTTGGGGCTTTGCTTAGCTCCAGTTTTGAGCGCGAGTGGCAGGACCATGTGCCAGTGGATCTGGATGCGATGGATTTCACTGATTACGCTCTAGGCGAGGCTGACTCTGTGGGTGAGGCTAAGCTGGAGGCCACTCTGCGCGGCTCTGAGTTTGCTCGCAAAGAGCTGGCTGCGACTCAGGAGTTTTCCAATGATCTGAAGGAAGGTCTAGAGGATGAGTGGCGCACAGCGATGGCCACCACCGATATGGTAGAGGAGGTAGTGACTGCATCCACTGAGGAGGATGGCAATGTCGTGCATGTCGACTTTTCTACGGCTGTAGCAGAGCCAGTGGCAGCTACACCTGTGCCTGCTGTGAAGAAATTCAGAAATCGTAAGCCTGCGATCTTTAGCATCGCGGCTGTCGCGACGGGTTTGGCGGCAGTAGGCGCTATGCTGAATATGAAGAGTGGTGAGGGGCCTGGTGCTGTGGTAGCCACCGGAGAGCTTTCGACTAGGGACTACAGCTGGGTCACAGCCGAAGCTGGAGGAGATGATTTTGTATCGACCAGTTCCAGTCTGCTAGAGGTAGAAGAGCCGCTGGATTCTATTCACGGTTTTGAACTGGCCAACCTTGTGCAGGATCCGTTTGGGTCGAAAACCACTCCTGCTTACCTAAGTGATCTGGGGCCAACGACTGCAGGATTGGTCAATGTATCGATGACAGATACTGCGATGACTGGGCGGAGCTATGAGTCTGTGCTCGAGGCTGTCGAGTCTCGTCCGATAGGGGCGCCTGTGGGTGCTGGCATGGATCGGGTGGATTCCTATCTGCCAGCTGTGCAGGGCGGTCGCGTGACTTACTCTGTGCGAGAGGGTCTGATCGATGGTAATTCGGCTCGCTCGGTGATGCTTTCTGATCGTCGTCTCCATGAGAATGGTCTCGAGAGTGTCCTCGTCCAGGGTATTGTCACCTTTCCAGAGGGTAGTGATTTCGATGTGAATCGTGCGTTCTCCACCTTTGATCATCCGGCTAAATCGGGTGATGTGGCTAGCGAACTCGACAATATCACGGCTGAGCTAGAGGCTCTACTCAGCGAAATGGAGCGCGGTGGCGATGTGAGGGAGAGTCTGCGCAGTGTGATCGAGCGTCAGCGTGAGTTGAGCGGCAAGCTGCATTAGAATCTTCTAAGATATCTCTTTTTTCGCTCGTGATTTTCATGAGCGGTCGGAATTGGCCGGGTTTCACCATAAACCTGGCCTTTTTTGTGCTTTTTTCGCTTTTGTGAATCTCTATGTGAGGGGACTTTAAATCGAACCCTGTCTTCTAGTTGAATTTGTTGCGCACCATTCTCGTGCTCGGTCGAGTGTCGAATCTCCCTACCGTATGGACTAATGTCGTTGTCGGTTGGGTAGTCGGGCGTGGTATGATGCCGGATCTGGAGCTGATCTGGCTGGTGGTCGGTATCAGTCTGCTCTACTGGGCGGGGATGGCGCTTAACGACGCTTTTGATGTCGAGTGGGATCGCGAGCATGCGCCAGAGCGCCCGATCCCGAGTGGGGCGATCAGTGCGCGAGCGACTTGGGGCTTGGGGATCGGTCTGATGGTGGCGGGCTGTGCTGTGGTGCTACTGCTCACGACGGCGCCTTGGTTTATTTTGGTGGGTTTGGTGGCGGCGATTTTGCTCTATGACTGGCTGCATAAGCGGTGGTCGGGTTCGGTTTTGCTGATGGGTATTTGCCGAGCTCTCGTGTATTATCTCGGCTATTGCACGGCTCGTTTTGAGATGGCTCTGCCGGATGTGTCGAATTTCATCCACATTTTGGCGCTGGGTGTGGTGCTATACATCGGCTCGCTCACGATGATCGCTAGAGGTGAGCGTGGCGAGACGGATACCGCCAAGGGGATCATCGTCCGCATACTGCTAATGCTGCCAGTGGCTTACCCGGTGATCGCTTTGATCTGTGATTTCTTTGTGGTGACGTTACCGGTGCTTATCACCTGTATCTGTGTGGTAGCGGTGTGGATCATCTGGTGTCGTAGCCTGATCGACGTGGGTAGGGTGCCGCAGGGGATAGGTGGTGGGATAGCGGGTATCGCACTGTATGATGCGTCGGTAGCTTTGCTATACGATGGTCGTGTGTGTGTCTTTTGCCTGCTGGCTTTTGTTTTGACGCTAGTGCTACAGCGAGTGGTGCCGCCGACCTAAGTCGGTCGAAAATTCAATAGGGTACAAAAAAGACTCAATAGGGTACAATGGCTCGGATGAGCGCTAAAACGGGTCTTCTTCGCTTAGCTCGGCTGATTTTTGGGTGGGCTGCTCTCCCCAGCACTCGAGAGGGGTGATTAGCTTACCTGGTAGAGGGAAGATTCGCTGGTAGACATTTTTTCCGAGTTCTTCGGCGACCTTGTAGCCTTGCTCGAACATCTCCATCTTGGCGTCTAGATTGTCGATGTAGTGGAGTGCTTGGGCTTCTGGAGTCTTGGGCACGACAGGTGAGCCAAAGGCCAGCTCGCCATGGTGTGCGACGATGAGGTGGAGCAAGTGTAGGCGGACCCGTTCGCTGGGCGGCGATAATTCATTCCATTGACTGGCTCTTTCTGGGGAGTCCATGGCCTCGCGCCAGAGTTTGTTGATGATTTCCATCCCCATTGGTATGTGGCCGATCAGCTCGCTGGCTTCGGTATACGGCATGGCAAAGCCACGCTCGGCGTAGACATTTTCCCATAGTTTGCCGATGTCGTGGAATAGAACCCCTGTCACCAGTAGATCGCGATTGAGCATAGGGTAGGCCTCGCAAATCTGCACGGCAGTCCGCATCATCTGGCCGACGTGTTCGACTAGACCGCCGCGGCGTGCGTGGTGATTGCTCCGCGCGGCGCCGGTGCGCTGTAGACGAGTGCCCCATTTTTGTAGCAGAGTCTGAGCTAGGTGGAGTAGGCGTGGGTCCGATATTTGTGCCACGGTCTCCTCGATGTAGGCGTAGTGCATGGCCTGGCGCTCGCGTAGCTCGGCGGGGCCCTGTAGTAGTGCCTCTATCTCTGGAGATTCGAGAGGGCGAGCCTGCCACTGTCGCGAGTCGATGGAGCGGCCATCATTGCCTAGTGAAAAATCGCCAGACAGCTCGTAGAAGGCTTCATCCTGCATCGAGCTGGCTTGAGAAAACATAGGCGTCGACTGCCAGACGCGTAGCACGAGGCTATTCTCAGCATCGGCAAAGTGCAGCTCGTAGTAGGGATCGCCATTCTTTGTGGAGCGCTCCTTGTTTTTCTCAAGTTGTACGTGCAGCACGGCTGCCTGAGGAGTGGGGCCAGAGCTTTGTTTCAGCTCGCGGATAGATATGGCAGACATAGGTGTTTGTGTGGGCTCTTCACTTTAGAGGGGAGGGACGGCATTGCTAATGGAATCTGTCTCATGTATCATTTCGGAGGTTCCCACTATGCATGTCCCGACAGTGATAGAAAAAAAGCGTGAAGGTCAGTCTTTGGCAGATGGAGAGATTCGCGATTTTATAGCAGGCTATACCTGTGGTGATATTCCCGACTACCAGATGTCTGCTCTGGCGATGGCGATCTATTTTCAGGGGATGACGGCGGAGGAGACGGCGTCTCTGACGCATGCGATGCTGGAGTCGGGGGAGGTGTTTGAGTATCCGGATACCGCTCCTCTGGTGGTAGACAAGCACTCGACCGGAGGGATAGGCGATAAGGTATCGCTGGTGCTGGCACCGCTTTTGGCCTGTGATGAGCTGTGGGTGCCGATGATCTCGGGGCGTGGGCTGGGAATCACTGGTGGGACTTTGGATAAGCTGGAATCGATACCAGGATTTGATGTGTCGCGGAGTCGAGAGCAGGCGATGCAGCAGCTGGAGGAGGTGGGAGTCGTGATGATGGGGCAGACGCCTGAAGTCTGCCCTGCAGATAAGCGACTGTATGCGCTGCGCGATGTGACGGCTACTGTGCCCAGTCAGCCGCTGATCGTGGCATCGATCATGTCGAAGAAGCTCGCAGAATCTCTAAATCGACTGGTGCTGGATGTGAAGCATGGCAGTGGTGCGTTTATGAAAACTCGCGAGTCAGCCGAGTCTCTGGCTGGTGCGATGCAGGCGGTAGGCGAGGCGATGGGCGTGGATACGCGCACGGTGCTGAATCCTATGGATCAGCCGCTCGGCCAGGCGGTGGGCAATGCGCTGGAAGTCGCCGAGGCGCTCGATGTGCTGAGGGGCGCTGGCCCCGCTGATCTACGCCAGATCGTGATCGAGCTGGCGGCGGAAGTGAGCGAGGTGGATGCGGGGCAACTGGCCGACTGGCTCGATGATGGCACGGCTCTGCAGAAATGCCGTGCCATGGTGGCTGCGCAGGGTGGGGATGCTGAGTGCCTAGATCGCTATGATGAGGTGCACCCCGCAGCTGTGACGCGAGAAGTGATGAGCGATCGCTCCGGAGTGGTAACGGCTGTCGATGCGGATCGCGTCGGCCGGGCGAGTCTAGCACTGGGTGCAGGCCGCGCGTGTGCCGATGATGAGATCGATTTCTCGGTGGGGTTTGACCGATTGATCAAGGTAGGAGCAGATGTGGCTGCAGGCGGTGTCCTCGCCCGTATCCATGCTGCTGATGACGACGCTGCGATGGTGGCCGAGCAGCAGCTGCGAGAGGCTATAGAGGTAGAGTGAAGAATCGGATGTGGCACTGGCTGGTCATAGGGCTCCTGCTGGGGCTGAGTCTATCGGGGTGTGAACGTCGTTCCGATCGGCCTGTGATCGTGGTGGAGAGAGAAGCCAGTATGGATGCAATGTTATCCAAGTTGGTCGGGGATGGTACGCCTGCTTCGATTGCGTTTGCCGATGTGGTCGCTGCTGCGTGCAACAAGCGGATCATCCCAGTCGATCCACATGACCCTATCGATGCAGAGATACTCGGCGAAATCGATGCGGCAGTGGCGACCGCAGTGCAGGAGCTGCGATCGGCCAAGTACCCGCGGAGCCATAGGATAAATAGCCTGGCGCCTGAGCTAGAGGTGCGGTTGAAAGAGTTGCTAAACCAATCGCCAATACTCAGCTGTGACTACGGTCGGCGCGTGGATGGCAAGCTGCTGCGAGCTGGCTATCCCGATCTGCGAGTGAGGCATGGTGAGACGGGGCGAGTGATCTACATCGAGCCCAAGCTAGTGGCGGCAGATGCGCTGGACTCCAGCCTGAGGACTTTTTATTTCGCAGCCAAGCCCGAAGCTGAGCGTAAGATCCTGCACGATGGCTGGCATCTGCTGCTAGGTATCGAGTATCATGCGGGGCAGGTGGAGCTGGAGTTCTTTGATTGGCATTTGGTCGATCTTTCGCAGCTACGGTGTTTTTTGAAGGCAGAATTTCATGCTGGCAATAGCGATATCTACCAGCCCGAGATGATACTGCCGCGCCAAGAAAGCGAACAATAGCGATTTCATTATCGAGAGTCTGCGATAGAGTTCGTCGCTTAAGATTTCTGAAATGAAAGTACTAGTCACTGGTGGGGCAGGCTACATCGGTAGTGTAGCGGTAGATACTCTGATCGCATCGGGGTACGATGTGGTCGTATTCGATAATCTGTATATGGGGCATCGCTCGGCGATCAATCCGGCGGCGACATTTGTGCATGCAGATCTGAAAGATGCGGATGTGGTGCTGGCGACTATGGAGGAGCATCGGCCAGAGGCGATCATGCACTTTGCCTCCTACTCGCTGGTGGGAGAGTCGATGACGGCTCCCGAGAAATATCTGGGCGAGAATGTATCAAACGCGCTGAATCTCATCGACGCTGCGGTGAAGTGTGGTGTGCAGCGCTTTATCTTATCCTCGACAGCGGCTCTCTTCGGAGATCCTGAGAAAGTACCTATCTCTGAGAGTGAGAGATTGGCCCCAGGCAATCCCTACGGTGAGTCGAAGTTTTTCATCGAGCGGATGCTGCACTGGTATAACAAAACGCATGGTCTGAAATTTGCTGCATTGCGGTATTTCAACGCAGCTGGAGGCACTGATGAAAAAGGTGAAGATCATCAGCCAGAGAGCCACCTGATACCGCTGATCATTCAGGTGGCCTTGGGTCAGCGCGACGAGATCAAGATCTTTGGTGATGACTATGATACCCCTGACGGCACCTGTATCCGCGACTATATCCACGTGACGGATCTGGCTAGTGCTCACGTATTGGCTCTGGAGGCTCTCGCGGATAATGATGTGCTGCACTACAATCTCGGCAATGGTAGCGGCTTCAGTGTGAAGCAAGTGATCGATACGGTGCGTGAAGTCACCGGTCACCCAGTGCCCGCGACTACTGTGGCCCGGCGTGCGGGCGATCCTGCGATCCTGATAGCCGATAGCCAGAAGATAAAGAGCGAGCTAGGCTGGGATCCGAAGTTTCCAGATGTGCTGGATGTCGTATCGACTGCCTGGGAGTGGCATAAGCGCCATCCTGAGGGGTATGGAGACTAGGGTTTTGTAGCTCTGTGATTATGCCCTTTTTCTGGCGACGATTTTACCTTCTGAGAATTCGAGAATTTCAGAATCGGACAAATCGTTTGGAAAGTTGGGTATGGTACTGTGGTAGGTTTTGAAATCTACTTTCAGTTTTGAGGTAGTGATGGAGGCGTCTTCATGGATGGTGATGAAGCGCGTTTCCTCGGTGCTCAAAGGAATGAGTTTGGTAGGGGTAGCACCGATTCGTATCGAGAGAAAATCGGAGAACATTTGTTTCGGTTTTAGTGCTCTACCGACGATCGTGGTGCAAGATCTAGGCAGGTTCGACAAGATCACATGGGTGAGGCGTATATCCCATCGATTTAAAGAGCGGCTGGCATATTCGTAGAATTTCCCATTCGCAAAATTTCTCTGTACATCCCAGTGTGGCTCCACAGGGTCGAAAGAGGGCGTTGATTTGGAAATTCTCATCAGCGCCATTCTCAATCAGGCTACTGCTGGCGGTTTACTCAGCTGCCATATCGAGGATCGAATACCACGGCTGGCCTTTTGAGAGACCAGCAGAAAGCCTGCTTTTCTCGCTTTCGTTTAGAGGGCGAAGATCGTCTTTATGCATAGCTCCCTGTTCGCCAGAGTCTGTGCGTACGACGTGGTTGCCACCGGTTTGGCCGATGGATTGCACGATAGCGCCGGCGTAGCTCTCGAAGGCGAAGTCCAAATCGGGTTTCCCGCTGTCGTCGAATGGCACGACCTGAGCGCCATCGGTCTTTACGATGAAGTAGCGCGAAGTGTCCGCCATATCCTGTCGTGGCTGAGTGCGCGGCTTAGCTGACGGTTTGTTCTCGCCAGGCTGGCTGACATATTTTTTATTGGCTGGTGCTGGGCGACTAGGTGCAGTGGGTGCTGGTGTCTCAGCTGTGGTATCGAGGATGGAGTACCAGCGGTTACCTGCCTGCAGGCCAGCGGCCATAGTCTTTTGCTCGGATGGGTTGAGCGGTCTGAGGCCGCTTTTACTGATGACACCGACTTCGCCGGAGTCGATTTGTACTTTGCGTTTGCTCCCAGTGGCACCGAGATCGCGGACGACGGAACCAGCAAATAGCTCTACGGCATAGTCAGGATCGGCAATTTGAGTACTGCCGCTTCTGTATGGGCTGAACATGACTCCATCGCGCCGGACGATCTGGTAGTCTGCAGGGTCGACACTGCTGGCGGGTGCTGCTGGTGGGCGGCTGCTGCGCGGTGTGTTATTGGCCTGGAAAGGGATAGCACCTGGCTGGGTCATGTCGGCCGGATCGCCGGAGGGGGTGGGATCGTCATGGCCCCAGCTATCGTCAAAAAGAGTGGCATATCTGCCGCCCACAGTGTGGCGTGGGATATCGATAGGGATGGGCTCGCGCGGCATATCGAGGGATTTCTTGCGACCGAAGAGTCCGCGCTTGGACTTGGGGGTGGAAGGTGTTGTCTGGCCCTGGCTGGGTAGTATGAGGCCGGAGCTATCTGTGCTGGTGCCACCGCTGGCGATTATGTTTTCGAGCTCTTTTACGCGGTCTTGTAGGGCTGTGATAGTCTCGCCTTCGGGAGTGTCTGCTGGGGGCAATGCGTCTGCAGGCATGGTGGTGGACGGTTCGTTGCTATCGTCGGTAGGAGGGAAAAAATCTGGGAGCTCTCCCTCGGAAGACTGGGCAGGCGCTGTGGGCGCGGCAGCGGGGTCTTTTTTAAAAAAACGGCTGAAAAATCCGGTCGAGCGATTGGTGGGTGTTATCTCTTCGCCGATGGGGGGGAGCTCGCTGGACTCAGTATCTGAGCTGCCTAGAGCCAGCGAGTCTGCAGTCACTTCCATATCGATGGGGGCGTCATTGGTGAGGTCGATCGGATCTGCAGAGCTGGATGGTGAGGTATCCAGATCTTCTGCGGAGAATCCATAGTCCTCTGCAGGTGGTGCGTAGGTGCTGGGTGCAGCTATCACAATAGGCTCGGTACTCTCCACCTGACGAGGAGATCCCCTCCCTATGAGGCTGAAGAGGCCGCCGCTACGCTTGGGGGGAGTATTGCCGATGCCGACTGTCTCAGGTGCTGGTGCTCCTGTAGCGGGTGCGTGGCTATCGTCGTAAGGCAGAGGATTGGCGCTGGCCGATGGAGGCAGGGAGGAGTCTTCTGCCACCGTCGCGTTGTTTACCGAAATATCTGATGTAGAAGGGGGGGGCATATCGACAGGAGGCAACTCCAAGGCGGGGCCAGAGGGCTCCGATTTGCGCCAGCGATCGAAAAAGCTGGGTCTTTTCTGTGGTCTAGGTGTCGCGCCGGGGAGTGAGGTGTCTGTGCTAATAGTCGGCGGACTGGTGATCGCCTCTGCTGATACGGTAGGAGCCTCTGCCGAGGGGCTGGGCGGGGCTGGTGGAGGGCTGGTCTGCCGAGAACGGCCACGGGGTGGCGTGTTTGGTAGGTCGAATGTCGGGACCGATGCCTCTAGAGTCTGGTGGGATACACCCATGCTAGGAGCTGGACTCGGTGTGGGAGCTGCGGCTGGAGCAGGCTCGGGTGTCGGTAGCTTGGGCTTCGGGTGATCTGGGGTGCCTAGTGTGCGGTTATGCTCTTTAGCTAGGTTGATATTTTTCTCAAAATCCTCCAAAGCTGCGGCACGCTCCTTGGCTACCATCACTTTCGATGGATCGAAGACGCCGTTGGTGATCTGACCAATGGCTGGAAAAATCGTCAGCATCATGGCCACAGCAGCCAGCAATACCCCGCTTTTGAGCGGTTGGGTTCTGTAAGGGGTCTGCATGTTTTCGTATTTTGGGTATCCTAACACAAAAGTAACGGAAAACAGGCGGGTATTTTTGTAGAAAAAGTCTAGGGAATCGTAACCATAAGCGCTTCTAAAGCAAAGAACTTAGTCTGATAGATGAGTGTAGAAATAATTTGAGCTGATTTTATCGAAAATTCGAGGATTTATAGTGGTTTTAAGTGGACGGCACAAATTTTTCGCTTTTATTGGCGAGCTTCCCGCTACTGATGCGCCTGCCTAAAAACGCTTTTTTACAAAACTGTTTGTGACTTAGCGAAAAGCCATCCGCTCTATGGTTCGGGAATAGAAATGCTGACGTTTGCAAAAGCGGGTGCCAGCGGAATAACCGACCAATACAATAACAATGGAAACAGTAAATAAAGCACAAGGGTGGATCCAGGGGATACTGGACAAAGCCCTCGGTGAAGCCCTGCCTTGGGTAATCGCCATCATTATCATCATCATTGGTTACTTCGTGGCCAAGATCATAGCAGGTCTAGTCCGTAGGGCCCTAGGCATGACTAATCTCGACGAGAAGCTCGCAAAAGCTCTGGGTAATAACTCTGGTGGAACCGAGAAGGGTATCGCCACTTTCGTATTTTGGCTGATCATGCTTTTCGTGATCATGATCGCTCTGAATCAGGCAAATCTGGAAGAAGCAGTCGAGCCGATCCGTGAAATGATCAGCTCTATTCTGGGATTTCTTCCGAACATTCTTGGTGCTGGTATCATAATGTTCGTCGCTTGGGTTATCGCTACTGTTGCTAAAAACCTGCTTTCCGCTCTTCTTAACGCTTCTCGAGTAGATGAGCGCCTTGGTTTGGGTGAGTCCAAGCCAATTTCTTCAAGCATTAGCCTTGTTGCTTTCTTTGGAATCATTTTGATGATGCTTCCTCCAGCGCTTGAAGCTCTGGACATGAGCCAGATTTCCGATCCTATCGGCGAGCTTGTCAGCCAGATTTTCAACTACATCCCAAGCCTCTTCGCTGGTGCTGTGGTATTTGCGATCGGCTACCTCATCGCTTCTATCGTGCAGAAGGTGCTTTCGAGCGTCCTTTCTTCTGCTGGAGCAGACAATCTGCCTGCTAAGTTGGGCTTCACAGGTGACATGGGTGGTCGTTCTTTCTCTTCCATCGTCAGCTACGTTGCTATGGCTACGATTCTCGTCGTGATCGGCACTCAGGCTCTCCAGATCATGAATCTCGGCATCATCTCTGAGCTCGCTCAGGGTCTGATCGGTGTCTACGGCAATATCCTGGTGGCTCTGATCATCTTCGCTGTGGCATTCTACATCGCCAACATCGTAAGCAAGCTGATCCCGAATGCATTCTGGGCTCGCTTCGCACGCATCGCGATCATCCTTTTCCTCGGCGCTGTCGCCCTGCAGAAGGCTAATATCTCTAACCTCACCAATGACACATTCCAGTTGATCATCAGTTGTGTGATCATCGCAGCGGCTTTCGCAGCTGGTGTGGGTGGTGCTATCGCAATCGGACTTGGTGGTCGCGACAAGGCTCATAGCCTACTCGACCGCATTCGCTAATCGCGAGTCGTCTGAATTGACACACACATTTTTGCGGAAAGGCAGCCCAGTAGGGCTGCCTTTTTTGCGTCTCAGGGATGAAAAGGTTTGCACGCATTAAATGCTGGCGTTTTTTGTGAAGCTCTGTTAACAATCAAAACACCCGAAACAATAGTGACTTGTGCCAGTCGATCGAGGTCTACCGAAATTGAATTGGCTAAACCTCTTCGAAAGCGTATTATGTCTAGACCCTACCTTCCTATGACAATTGGCAGATCACAGTGGCTCCCCATGGCCCTTCTCGCTGTCCTAGCTGTATCAGCTAGCACCACGAGTTGTAGAAAGACTCAGCCGGCATCGGCCGAGTCAGCAGCGACTCGGTATGGAGCTGAAGTGCAGGAGACTATGGATGGGGCGGTGGCTAGCACAGAGCAGGCTGCAGCACAGGTAGATGGTCAGATCCAAGAGGGGCGCAATCGCTTTGGATTTGCAGGTGCGGATGAGTCGGAGGGGCCGATCAAGCCACTGCACCGAGACAACACTATGTACGACCCGCATCAGCAGGTGGCCAGCAACAACACGCCTGAGAGCGTGCGCAAGATCACTGAGCCGAGTGTGCCGAAGATCGAGGCTCCTAGCCTACTTAATGTGCCTCAAGCACCCACGCCGCCACCGGCACCGCACGCACCAGTGGTGGATGATGGTGTGGTGAAGCTGGGTTTTGCCAACAATATCGCTGGTGACAAGCTGCATGTCACTCTGCCGGGTGAGTACGCCTCTCTAGGTAGGGTGTCGATCGAGCGTATCGATCCTGCTGGTAATCCACTGGGCAGTCCATGGAGCCGGGGCACTCAGATGCAGATCCCGAATCCTCGAGTGGCGGGTGGTAAGATTTACTTTAAGGTTCCTTAAGTATCAGCACAGTAGCTCCACAGCCGCCCCCGCCATTCCGCTCGGTCGCAGTGATTGGCCCGGGTCTTTTGGGTGGTTCGGTTTTAAAGGCGGTGGCTGAGCGCATACCGAGCTGCGAGCGACGTATCTGGGCTAGGCGTAGTGAGGCGCTAGCAGACCCTACACTCGACTCCCTAGTGTCTGTAGGCTCCACCGATGTGACCGAAGTGGTGTCTGGTGTGGAGCTGGTCATTTTGGCGGTGCCGATCCAGCACATGCGCTCGATCGTGGATCAATTTCCCCAGCTGGGTCCTGGCACGGTGGTGACGGATGTCGGTAGTACCAAGGTATCCGTAGTCGCTGAGCTGACAGATGCTGTGGCTGAGCTGGGAGGCGAGTTTATCGGTAGCCATCCTATGGCGGGATCTGAGAAGTCGGGCATGGCCTATGCCTCGGCGGGGCTGCTAGAGGGCGCAGCAGTCGTGCTGACGCCTCGATCCGAGTCGGCGGCAGAGGCTCCGGCGGTGTCTCGATTGGCGCAATTTTGGGAGTCTCTGGGAGGTGTCACTCATCTCATGTCGGCTGTAGAGCATGATCATGCCGTGGCTTCGATCAGTCATCTGCCTCACTTATTGGCTTCTGCGTTGGCTCGGCATTGTCTGTCGGGCGATGGGCTGGACCGTGCTAGGCTGGCTGGCGGAGGCTTTCGCGACACGACTCGAGTGGCTGCAGGAGAGCCTGAGATGTGGACGGAGATATCTCTGGCCAATCAAGCGGCGCTCAAGGCTCAGCTCGATGGTTTGATCGATGAATTATCTTCTTGGAGAGAGTCACTCGATAGTCTTGACAAAGAGGCTCTTCGTCGCTTGTTTTCCGAGGCTAAGAAGCTGCGAGATCAAGTCGTCTAAACCAAGGTCCGTAATCCACTAGTCGCCTAATCAATTTCCTCAAAAATCCACGAAAGGTATGTCAGAAATCAAAGTCAGAGCCGTCGAGCCGTTTTCAGCAGAGATTACTGTCCCTGGGGACAAGAGCATCTCCCATCGCTCGGTCATGTTCGCCGCTCTTTCGAATGGGGTGTGTGAGGTGAATGGATTTTTGGCCAGCGAGGACTGTCTGGCCACCGTGAATGCCCTGCGTGCTCTCGGGGTGAATATCGACTTTCTCAATGAGGAGCGCACTAGCCTGCGGGTGCAGGGTGTCCGAGGGCAGTTTTCAGCTCCGAATGGACCGATCGACTGTGGCAACAGTGGTACGACCATGCGCCTGCTCTCAGGGATCCTGGCGGCTCAGCCATTTTCTACCCAATTGACAGGGGATGAGTCTCTCTCTCGCCGTCCGATGAGGCGTATCGCCACGCCTCTGGAGCAGATGGGAGCCAAAGTGACTGGTCAGGGTGAGCAGATCATGCCGCCGCTGACCATTCAGGGGACTGCTGATATCCAGGCGATCGACTATGATTCGCCGATCGCCAGTGCCCAGGTGAAAAGCGCTGTGCTCCTAGCGGGTATGCAGGGCAAGGGGAAGACCTCTGTCACTGAGCCATCGCTGTCTCGCGATCACACGGAGCGCATGCTCAAGTACCTGCTGGTGAAGCTGGTGCGTGAGGGGAATACCATATCCATCTGGGGCGATCAGGTGCCTGAGTCGCGCGATATCTCGGTGCCAGGCGATATCTCCAGTGCGGCATTTTGGGTGGCGGCTACGGCTGGTTTTCCTGGTTCTCGGCTTTTGGTCGATAATGTGGGGATGAATAAGACCCGCGTCGGTATCCTAGATGCGCTCATCAAGATGGGGGCTCAGATCCGTGAGCGTCTCGATGAGAGTGGCTGCGAGCCTACCGGCTCGATCGAGGTAAAGGGCGGTGAACTGCAGGGTGTCGAGATCGGCGGGGAGCAGATCCCGACTCTGATCGACGAGGTGCCGATCCTGGCTGTGGCTGGTGCCATGGCTAAAGGTAAGACTGTGATCCGCGATGCCGCCGAGCTGCGGGTGAAGGAGAGCGATCGTATCTCCACGGTGGCGGAGAACCTGCGCCGCATGGGTGTCCATGTGGAAGAATTCGCCGATGGTATGGAGATCACTGGAGGGGCCAAACTCCAGGGGGCGACCATCGAGAGTCTGGGCGATCACCGTATCGCCATGGCCTTTGCGATTGCTGGTTTGCGGGCAAAGGGCGAGACTGTCATCCGTGGGGCAGAGTGCATCGAGACATCCTATCCAGGCTTCGCGGATGAGATCCAGCAGTTGATCTCGAACACCAAATCGTAAACAAATCCTGATATTTCGGGCAAAAGTCGCTCGTAAATACAATGTATTGGCAAAAAAGTGCGCTTTTGGCGCATTTTTGCCTTGTATTGTCAATGTAATTGCATTTATCCTACATTTACATTGTAAAACATCTCGGATTTTGGTTTGTACCCTATTGAATAGAAATTGTACCCTATTCAAAAGGGTGAAAATCCGATCCGAGCAAGCATCCTAATCAAAGGTTCATCCATCATTTAACCCTGCATCAAGTCATCATGAAAAGCTCAAAACAGGTCAAAACGAAATTATCCGGCGCTAAGAGGCGGAAAAACGAAAAGGGCGTCGCCCTAGTCATGGTAGTAGCCGTCATCGCACTAGCGACGGTCATGATCATGGCGTTTTTCGACATGGCGGTGAGCGAGAGTGAGGCGTCAAACACGTATTCCGATGGTCTTCAGGCACAGCAAGTGGCTGAGCAGTCGGTGAATTTGGTGATCGCGCAGATCAGGAAGGCGACGTCTGATCCGGATAAAGCTTGGGCATCACAGCCTGGTGCTATTAGGACTTGGACAAATAACGGAAAACTCACTGGGTATAAATTGTACTCAGATGATTTAATGGTCGATCACAAAAGCAACGACAAAGACTTTGCTAGCAAGGATTTCGAAGAGTTTGAAGACGGTTGGAATAATGATGAGTTTGTCGATTTGAATACACCGGTGATTCGGGGGACAAAGGTGTACTACCCGATTGTTGACCCAAAGGCGAAGTATGAGCCTAGGTGGCGTCAAGCCATAAACGGAAAGCAAAAGGGAATCGAGGGGTTTGATTACAACTACGATTCTAGTTATACTGTAAAGGGGGGGGAGCTAGCTAAAAAGGTTGAAGAGGTTTCAAAAGTTGAACACTTATCAATGCCGGTTAGGTGGATTTATCAACTAGCAAATGGTGCATTAGGTTACCTCGAAGGGGGGCGTTTTGAGCCGTTCCAAGAAGGTAGTGTGCCTACCCAATCAAATCCAATTGTGGGACGGTTTGCTTTTTGGGCGGACGACGAGACCACAAAGCTCAACCTGAATGTTCATGCGGGTGGACTGGCTTGGGATACGCCAAGAACGGGTGGTGAGACTGACATGGATATGGGGAGGTTCCAGCCTGCGCAAAATGAGTGGCAACGCTACCCTGGGCACCCTGCTACGACGAGTTTGGCTCCCGTATTGGCTCCTGGGGTTATTAAGTTGGCTCAGAACAAGGATGCGATGGAGATGATTTTCGAATCAATCCCGAAAGTTGTGGGCGGTGGGTCAGAGTCTGGAACCCGTAAAATTGATATTAGAAATCGAAAGGAGCGTAATGGCCTGATTCCTGATAATCGCCCTTTGTTTCCGTCTGTGGACGAATTCGTGATGAAACCCAATCGCGATACAAATCCATTTCCTCAATCAAACGGGAGGCCGGCACGGTTTGAAGTGATGCGCGAGCAGTTGGAGAGGGCTAGATTTTTTCTTACCACTACCTCTAGAGCTCCAGAGACGACACTTTTTAATACTCCTCGAATCGCGACTTGGCCTATTAGTGGGCGGGAGAAGTCGGCGCGGGGTGCCGAGATGAGGACGAAGTTTGACAAACTGATTGCTTTTTGTGCTTCTGCTGGAGGTAAATCTGGTGGGACGGACTCGTCGGGCGATATTTCACCTGCTGGATATGCTTACTACTTCCAGCGAGAAAATGCGGATGATGATGAGCATGATTATCAGAACATCGAAAGAAATCGCCAGCTATATCGGTATATCATCGATATGATGAACAAAAAAATACCAGGTGTTGGGCACTCGTTTGCCGAGAAATATCCACGCGAAGAGCATTATCATCTCGCTACTATGATGTTCGACTATATCCGATCGGTGAACCTTCATGATGATAGTCTTTTTGGGGAAGATTGGGAGAGGGCTTTTGACAAAAAAAACAGCAATACCCATCGGACTTTTACGAATCCACGAGCTTTGAATAACTCGTCAAAGAATCAGGATCCTAATGATATCGATGTGATAGGTCAGAGTCGGATTCATAAGGGGCATGGGCAAGTTACCCCTATTAGGATTAAAGAAGATGGCCACGATACAAAAGGGTTTGGAAGGTTTTACACTTTAAAGGACGTTGGTGTTCATGTGATCTGTGTGGCTGATGGTGGAGGGAAGATTGATCAATTAGGTGGAGAGGCTGCAGGTCCAAGAAATCCAGGTTTTTCGGTCTATGGTCAGAACGGGGTTGTTGAAGACGATGCTGAAAGACAGCACTCTAACTTTCCTCCGATGCCAAAGAGCGCGAGTTACTCTAATTATGACTCATATCCGAACTGGTTAAAGGAGTGGTTGAGGGATTATGAAGCTCGAAATGGAGGGCGACCTTGGCAAAGTACTGAAATCGCAGATCAGGTTGAGATGGCGTTTGAACCGGAGAATTGGAACTGGAACTTGATCTATAATAGGACGGACCAAAATGGTAAATACATTAGGATTGATCCTGAGGATGATGATGTGTCAGAGGTGATGCAGGATGCTAGAAATGGCCTTTATCCATCGACTCTTGGATGTTTTCAAGGTAGTATGCCATCTAGGGTTGGGCATTTGAATTTGAAAAAAGAGCATTATATGCGTGTCGCCCATAACCAGAAGCTTGTTCAGGCTGGGATTCTGTTTAATTTATTCTGCCCAAGCATGGGATGGGTTCCGATTAATCCGGACATGTCTATCGAAATTAATCTAGTATCAGAGGCTAAGGGAGGCTTTGCTTTTTCGACTCTCGGGCCTGGTTCTGATCCGAATGACAATACAGTCCCCTTCGATCAGTTGAGCAGTGACCCAAAGTATAATGGTTATCATGAAATCGTCTCATTTCCGTCGACGGTAAACTACACATGGTTCACTAATGATAGGCAGAGTGCTTGGCATCATAGGCATGCAGGTGGGGTTTTGCCGTTCACCTATGTGATGGGAGATGACCGTAAGACCAGTAGAGAGTTTGGGCCTGAGATAAAGACTTCCAAACGTACGCTTTACCCAACAGGTCGCTACAGCCCTCTTGATCCCGAATATTATGAGGGTGGAGTTCCTCGTAATGGAAAGTATCTTTATCTCACGTCTCCTTTTAGGGTGAAGCGAAATGTGAAAGGGGATCCTAATGAGCCGGCGGAAATGGCTTTCACTGGAGGGTCAATTATATTTGAGATTAAAGCTCATGGAGATTCTGATGGTGGAAAAAGCGGGACTAACGGGAATTACGATCCAGAGGAATTGTCAGCGCCACAGACAACTGGTGCTACAGATGTTCAAAGGATTTCGTTTAATTTGCCCAGCTTTAGGGTCCACCCTCCTGATCTTGTTGTAGGGCGTACCGGATATATTAATGAATTTAACGAGAAGACTAGTTATCCGGTTTCCCCAATGGCCATGTGGTCGCTAGGCATCAGGGGGGCTGCAGGAGTGGCTCCTGGAGAAGAATATTCTCCGGAGATGCATACAGGCCGAATGTATAGGCTTTCAAGTGCCAATGGAGCTATCTTGGCGGGGGAACGTAAGAAAAATGGAGATTGGGTAGGCGATGTGGTTAAGTCAATGGGTGTTCTACATGGAGACTTGAGATTGGCGGCGGCTAGCCGAAGGAATGCAGGTAAGCTGTTTGGAGAGCATTACTTGTATGATGAAAAGGAGGAGAAGATGGCACATGATATGTCTGCAACGCCGGGGTGGCGTTATGCAGGGGCAATTACTGAGCCTGAGCTAGGATTGCTACCTGGTATAAATTATAGAGGAAAGAAACCTGCCGGGCCAATAGGTGATCCTAAAAAGTATTCTGGAGATAAAGTGAATCGTTTCGGCGACTTCGATAACGGTATGGGATTATTGGTCGATGGCCCTTACATCAACAAGCCAGACGAGGGTAACTCACATTCACTGTTCAACCGAACTGAGCTTAGGAGGCCTACAGGGCAGTATGATTTTAGGAGAGACTTTGGAGATTATCCCTATTTTGTGCGTGATTACGTTCACGAGGCAGGATCGCCTTCTTATTTCTCACCTAACCGAATCATGAGCGGGCCGGGGATGTTTGGTTCATTGCCGGCAAGGCCTGAGCATAAGGAAGGGGCGTGGGCGACTCTCTTATTTAGGCCTGATAGCAGCAGTGGACACTATGGTGGACCAACTGCGGATGAGTCGCTAATGGTGAAAGCAGGGATTGGCGACGGCTCGGAAATTGAAGGCGAAGATCCTGCTGACCACTACCTTCTTGATATGTTTTGGATGCCGGTGGTCGAGCCTTATGCAATATCAGAGCCCCTTTCGACGGCTGGTAAAGTTAATCTAAACTACCAAATGCTACCTTTTAGGCATGTCAAAAGGGATACCGCTCTTAGGGGGATTTTTCGCTCGGAGCTTGTGGTTCAGGTGCCCACTCCAGGTTACAAACCTGATAATCCTGATGATAACAAAGTTTCTAGAAACCGAGCAGACCCTAGTTTTTATTCGGTTAACTATAAGCATAATGCAGGAAGGGGTAGAGGTTGGCATTGGCGTGATCGTCCTCGAGATGGTGAATTGCAGGGTAAACGTCTCCGAGGTGTGATCGTCGAGGAGGATACTCTTGAGCAGTTCGAGAAGCTCTTTGATGAAGGGGAAGTGTTTAAGTCAGCATCACAAATATGCGAGATGCACTTAGTTCCCCAGCAGTATGCAGAGCGACTTGGTATCACAAGCCAGAAGTTCATGATTAACTCCTATGTTCCCGATGTTGAAGATATGGAGAACGGAAGGTTTTGGGAGGATCATGCTCTTACGGGAGATAACTCTCGAGAGCGGCCTTATGGCAATATTTATAATCGCGTCACGACCAAATCGAACACTTTTAAGGTTCACTTTTGGGGGCAGGTACTTAAACAAGGTCGAGGTGGACCGGGGCGTGATTATTCACGATGGGATTCAGACTTGGATACGGTTGTGAGTGGATATCGTGGCTCTAGCATTGTTGAACGATACATTGACCCCAATGACCCTAATCTTCCGGATTACGCCGACACAATAGGTGGGCGGACAGCGTCGATAGATGAGTTCTATCGTTTTAGAGTTGTTAATCCGACAAGATTTGCGCCGTAGGGGGGATTGAATTAGCGATATGAACGTGCGGAATAACAAGAATCGAGACACTGTTTCAACTGGTTTTAGCTTGGTTGAGGTAACTATAGCAATGGCGATTGCGGCTATAGCTATTGTTTCTTTAATAGGTTTGATACCTAGCGGGCTAGAGACCATCAAGGATGCAGGCGACAATAGTATTGAAGCAAGGATCCATCAGCAGGTGCTGAGTGAGCTTCAGTTAACATCGTTCAGAGATAGTAATAACAGCGAAGATCTAGAGAGTGGTCCATTGCAAGAGTTTCATAGGCAGGTTCGTTTGTACGACGCTCAGGGTGTGGAGTTGGGGTATAAAAATAGAACGAATTCCTTAGTTAAGGGGCCGATGAATGATGCGCAGGATATTGAGTTTAATTGGGCGTATACTGCAAGGATTTGGCTGCCTCGTTTTGAGCCGAGGTACGATGTTCCTCAAAGTTTGAAGCATGGAGAAGGGGTTGGTAAGACATATGCGAGCCCTTTGGAGGATACTGAAAGTGAACTTCTGACCGTGATAGTTGAAACGGTTCCTTTTCAAATTCCTAATGGAGCAGATCAGGCTGAATTGTTTTTCGATGATCAGGATAATATTAGGAGTATTGACACCTATCAAACGACGGTAGTTCGGATGGGGCAAAACTTTATCAAGGAGTGAGAATAGGTATGAGAAATTTAAACTATAAAGTAACTAGGTCTCGAGGTTTCTCGATTGTTGAGTTGCTAACCGCAATGGTTATCCTTGCTGTTCTCATGCTGATGATGACAGTGATGCTTGAGCAAGTTCAAAAAAGTTGGCGCTTTAGTGAGTCGCGGATAAGTCAGTTTAGAGAGGCGCGAGTGGCTTTTGATCTGATTACGAAGAACATGTCTCAAGCCACGTCTAATACGTATTTTGACTACACGTATGATGATTCCACCAATCAGGTGAAGGATATTTCTAAGCGTTCAGAATTGCATTTCTATGTTGATCACGGTAAGGATATTGGCACTGATTTGGGGTTGAGTGGTCAAGTGAGTGGTCATGCTGTTTTTTTTCAAGCTCCTCTGGGTTATTCAGTTCGATACCGCAATCTTGGAAACTTGTTCAATGGGAGGGGATACTTGGTTGTTCACGGTTCTGATCGAGACTTTCGTCCATCCTTTGTGAAGGCTGATCGTTATCGGTTTCGGTTGATGGAATTCCGTCCGCCCGCGGAAGCTAATCAGGTTTTTGAAGATGCCATTGACGAGATAGAGAAGGGAGGGGAGCAGACTTTTACGAAATGGTGGAACCAAGGGTTGTCCATCGGTGATGGTGCGTTTGTTGACTACCTAAATCCTTTGGCTGAAAACATAGTATTGCTGCTTGTTACTCCAGTTGACAGTATCGAGGCGGGTGGTTCTAATCGGTACGAGCATGGTTCGAGTGAAATTGCTCCTTTTTACACTTATGATTCGAACGATGAGGATTTTCTTGAGAATAGAAGTAAACAGGTGCCGCCTATGGTGCGAGTGACAATGGTTGCTATCGATGAAGACACTGCTGTTAGATTAGCTGAGGATAATGGAATTTCAATGCCTAGAGAGTTTAGCGATGTCCGCTTTGAGAATTCGGGGGATTATAACAAAGATATCAAGAGGTTTATTGAGGGGTTGAATCGCGAAAGTAGGGATAACCGTCCGATTAACTATCGGATTTTTAGCACTACGATTATGATGAGAGCTTCGAAATGGTTAGGATGATTGTTTTAGTATGAAGAGAAGAAAGAAAAATGGAGGCTTCTCTTTAGTAGAGATGCTTCTGGTGTTGACGGTTGTCGGTATCATTTTGGCTTTTGCTACGCCTAATGTTTTCTCGTTGATGCGGTCACGGACTTTAACGAGTGAAGGGGCTTTGCTGCGAAATCAGTTAACTTTCGCCCAACAGATTGCGGTATCAAAGAATGCCGATGTTGAAGTGAGGTTTTTTCGTTGGGAAAACGACGGCCTTCGAGAAGGGGGCGGTTTTGGTGGTTATCAGTTGTATCAATATGATCCAGATGGGGTTCTTGCTCCGATTTCCACTTTTTTTCGAGTGCGTGAACCAACGGTAATCAGTTCAAAGTGGTCGACTTTATTGATTCCGGTTAACGTTAGTCGAGACGATCGCCTTCATGGTTTCTCGTCTCCTAGAGTAGATAAAGCTCCTGCTCCAACTGGTTTCGGGGGAGGTATTGAGAATACTGAATATGTGTCTTTTCGTTTTAGGCCTGATGGATCAACGGATTTAGCTAACAAATCAACGGATGCGTTGTCACGAAGGCATGATACTTGGTACATTACCCTCACCGAGGGTGAAAATGCAGATCGAGAAGGTGCAGAGCCGGAGGGAAATTATATTTGCCTGCAAGTGAACCCCTTCAACGGTGCTGTCACAGAATTTCGACCAATGGTCGAATAGGGACTTATTTTCGCCATATTTTTCACACTTTCTTAAGGGTCAGGGGGTTCTCCTGGCCTTTTTTGCGTCTCTGGGGTGGGTGCTGACGTAGAAGATTGCGAAACCGTTCAAAAAACGCTTGTGAAATTTTTCACAAGCTCTTTAGTAGCGGCTCTCACGAAGACGTAATGGGAAACATTTTTCCAACTTGGACCAACTGGATTGCTGTCAAGGTCCTCATTTGTTTGGGTGCTCTAGGAACCGCTGTGGTCGCTCTGGCCTGGTATTCCTGGACGCCGAAGTATACCCGTGTGGGCTATATGCCGCAGCAGCCGATCCCTTTCGATCACAGTCTGCACGCGGGTCAGCTGGGTATGGACTGTCGTTATTGCCACAGCTTTGTGGAAAACTCGTCCCACTCTAATCTGCCGACTGCAGAGCTTTGCTGGAACTGTCATGGTCCTGGTAAGGTGAAGTCGGATTCTCCAAAGCTGGAGTTACTGCGCCAGGCTATGGATGTGAATGACGAGAATTACACCGGCGAGCCAATTAAGTGGGTGCAAATTCATGAGACGCCTGACTATGCTTACTTTAATCACTCAGCGCACGTCAATCGTGGTGTGAGCTGCGTCGAATGTCACGGGCGTGTCGATCAGATGCCCGTAGTCTATCATGCGAAGTCTTTGAGTATGGGGTTCTGTCTGGACTGTCACCGTGCTCCCGAGAAGCATCTTAGGCCTCTGGACCAGATCACGAATTTAGCTTGGGAGGCGGATGATGTGGATCGCGAGAAGTTCTATGAAGAGCTGTCTGCTGTGAAGGGTGTCTCCGCTCAAAAGTTGAAAGAGGCTGACTCGAATAAGGATTGGACCCAGGAATTGCTGGGTAAGCACCTCAAAGAAGGCTGGGCTGTGAATCCTCCTCAGCAGTGTGCATCCTGTCACCGTTAATTTTTGATTTTAGTAATAGCACATGAAGCGTAAGTGGCATCACCCTGAAGAAGTTCAGACTTCCCACCAAGTGTGGCGGAGTGTCGGTGAGCTGGATAGTAGTGCTGAGTTTTCTGAGGCTCTCGAGCGAGAGTTTCCTCAGGGCGCTGCTGAGCTGGCTGCTGGTGACGAGGCGTCTCGTCGCGATTTCACCAAGCTGATGGGGGCTTCGGCTGCTCTGGCTGGCTTGGGTGTGGCGTGTAGCCGTCCGGTGCGTCATCTTGTTCCTTACAATGGGCATGTCGAGTGGTCGATCCCTGGTAAGGCTTTGTTCTTCTCTACTATCCGTCCTCTTCCTGGTGGGGGTGGTACACCATTGGTGGCTACCACTTATGATGGTCGCCCGACCAAGGTGGATGGAAACAGGCTTCATCCTGCTGGAAACGGCGCGAGTGGTGTTTTTGCTCAGGCTTCTATTCTGGATCTCTATGATCCCGATCGCTCTCGTGGTTTTCTTGCCAAAGGTAAGGGGACGACACGAGGTGATTTCGAGCAGTCTTTCTTGGCGTCTTTCAAGGAGGCTAAGTCGGGCAAGAAGGTTGCCTTTCTGGTAGGTGGTTCATCATCCCCGACTCGCGCCCGTGTGGTCGGTGATGTGCTTAAGGCATATCCCGGTGCTAAGGCTTATCAGTATGATGCATTGGCTGGTAGCCGGGCGGCGTCTGACTCTGAGCTGTTTGGTGCTGGGGTTCAGTCGTATGCTAGTCTAGCCAAGGCTAAGAGGATTCTTTCCGTTGATTGCGATTTTCTCGGTTACGATGCCGTGGGGGAAGATTCTAATTGGGAGTTTTCGAAAGGTCGCAAGGTTGATGATCTCGGTGTGGATGGGATGAACCGTCTGTATAGCGTCGAGCCTGCATTTACTGTGACTGGAGGAATGGCGGATCATCGCTACCGCCTCAGCTCTAGTCAGATGTTTCCTTTCTTGGTGCTCTTGGCCAAGGAGATTGGTGGTGCCGTTGGTGGAATGGTTGAGGGCTTGAATGTCGTCCCGGCTGTTTACAACCAAAAGTGGATCAAAGAGTGTGCAGCGGATCTCGTAGCTTCGAAGGGCGAGTCGGTTGTGCTGGTGGGTTCTCGTCTGTCTAAGGCCTGTCACATGCTCGCTGCGGCGATTAACCAAGTGCTTGGGGCGAACGGTTCAATCATTAAAGGGGTGAAGGGCTTGGATACGGATTACGGTTCGATCTCTGAGCTGGCTGGTTCGATTGGCTCTGGCGAAGTTGATACGCTCTTTATTCTTGGTGAGGGTGATCCTGTTTTTGATGCTCCTGCAGATCTTGACTTTAGGGGCCTGCTTGATCGCGTAGCCAATGTGGTGCATCTCGGTTCTAGGGTGAACCTGACCGCTGGTGCCGCGGATTGGCACGTGCCTGGAACTCATTATCTTGAGAGCTGGGGCGACTGTCTGACTGTTTCTGGGTATTACTCGGTCCAGCAGCCGATGATCGAGCCGCGTTTTGGCGGTCAGAGCGAATTGGATTTTCTTCTCAGTCTGATTTCTTCCGAAGAGGCTGTTAAAGACTCTTTGTCTGAGGTCAAAAAGACCGCGCTGAGAACTGGTGAAAAGTGGTTCGAAGTGGTCCGTCGCGGATTTGCTAAGAAAGCAATGTTGGCTAGTGCGTCACTGTCTGTGCCGATGGGCAAGGTGGCTGCTGGTTTGGGTGATGAAGCTGTTGCTGATCTACCTTATCCGGAGGGGCTTGATGTGGTTCTCACAGTATCGCAGAACTACGATGGTCGCTTCGCCAATAACTCCTGGCTGCAGGAGGCGCCAGATCCGGTGTCTAAGTTGACTTGGGATAATGTCGCATTAATCAGCTTCAAGACAGCTGAGGAGTTTGGCCTGGAGGATGGCGATGTTGTTGTTCTCTCAAAGGGTGATACTTCAGTGCGAGTGCCTGTGCTGCGTAGTCCAGGGCACGCCGATTACACGCTTACTGTACCTGTAGGTTATTACGGGCAGGATGTTAAGTTGGGTCGCACGTGTGACGGGGTCGGATTCGATCTGTATCCGTTTAAGACGAGTGCTGACCCTCTGTTCGTGTCTGGTGTTTCGTTGAAGAAAACCCAGCGCAAGCATGAGCTGGCTCTCACTGCTGAGCACTACAGCATGGAAGGTCGTGCGATCGTGCGCGAGGGCACTACCGAGATGTTCGAGGAGAATCCTCACTTCGCGGATACTCAGGGAATGGATTCTCACATCCCTGAAAATATCACTTTTTACAAGGGGCCAGATTACACCGATCACTACAAGGATGATCGAAATGAGAGTAACGAGCGTGCAGCGCTTCCTGGTCGTGCGTTCAAGGTAGATCCTCATCACCAGTGGGCGATGACCATCGATCTCAATTCTTGCACAGGTTGTAACTCGTGTGTGATTGCTTGTAACGCTGAAAATAACATCCCTGTAGTCGGTAAGAATCAGGTATTGGCTGGTCGTGAGATGCACTGGATCCGGATGGATCGTTACTTCACTAGCCCGAAGGATCACGAGATTATTTCTGAGCGCGGTATCAGCTTTTCCTATGATGAGGAGCCTGGTCGACGCAAGATCGACGATGATAATGTCGAGATGCTGGTTCAGAACGTGGCTTGTCAGCAGTGTGAGAATGCTCCTTGTGAGACCGTTTGTCCTGTGAATGCGACAGTGCACACTCCAGACGGTCTGAATGCGATGGCTTACAATCGTTGTATTGGCACACGCTACTGTGCGAACAACTGCCCCTACAAGGCGCGTCGCTTCAACTACTACGATTACAATAAGCGTCCGATCGAGGATATGAAGGTGGGTCCTTTGACTGCTCCTGGTCTCGAGTTCGGTCCACTGGCTCCGGCTGATGGTCACGCTACTACCTCGATGCAGTTGCAGAAAAATCCGAACGTCACCGTTCGTATGCGTGGTGTCATCGAAAAGTGCACCTACTGTGTTCAGCGTTTGGAGTCCGCTAAGGTGGCTCAGAAAGCGGCAGCTAGAGACTCTAAAAATGTGCAGGTCCCAGCGAATTCGGTTCGTGTTGCCTGTCAGGATGCTTGCTCCAGCGACGCGATCGTATTTGGTAATTTGAAAGCAGAGGGAGATGCAGTGATAGCGTCCAAGGCGAATCCTCGGAACTACGACCTGCTCAAATATATCGGAACCATCCCTCGCACCAGCTATTTGGCTAGAATTAAGAATCCTAACATGAAGATGCCTGGGGCCGAGACCGTGGGTCGGGTAACAGCTAACATGCACTGATAAAGACGATGGCAGACGCATCTACAGCAGCAGGATACAAGGTGCACCCTTCCGAGGAGGAGGGCGTGGCACGCGAGAAGCTTGTCGAGAACAATCGTTCTCTCTCATGGATCACCAGTCGGGTGTGCGGTATCGTCGAGAACCCACAGCCTAAGCTATGGTGGTGCCTCTTCATCCCGGCAGTACTTTTGTTCTGCTGCGAGGTATTTACCCTTGTTTACCTCGTCTCTACCGGTGTCGGTGTGTGGGGGAACAACCAGCCGGTCGCATGGGGTTGGGCGATTGTTAACTTCGTTTTCTGGATTGGTATCGGTCACGCTGGTACACTGATCTCGGCGATCCTATTCCTGACTCGTCAGAAGTGGCGGACGTCGGTCAACCGAGCCTCGGAGGCGATGACGATCTTTGCGGTGATGTCTGCAGGTATTTACCCTGCTTTCCACGTTGGTCGCTTCTGGATGGTGTGGTTCTTGGCACCGATTCCTAATTCTAACGCTATCTGGCAAAACTTTAAGAGTCCTCTCTTGTGGGATGTGTTCGCGGTGTCGACTTACTTCACGATTTCTGTGATCTTCTGGTATATCGGTCTCATTCCTGATCTGGCCACTCTCCGCGATCGTGCGAAGAACAAGATCTCAAAGCTGGCCTACGGCTTCTTTGCTCTCGGTTGGCGTGGTGCGAACCGCCACTGGCGTCACTACGAGATGGCTTACCTGCTTCTGGCTGCGCTATCTACGCCGCTGGTTCTATCGGTGCACTCTGTGGTCTCGTTCGACTTTGCGACTTCCGTCATCCCTGGATGGCACACCACGATCTTCCCGCCATACTTCGTGGCTGGTGCGGTTTTCGGTGGCTTTGCCATGGTGTTGACTCTGATGCTGCCGATTCGCAAGATCTACGGTCTCGAGGACCTGATCACGATGAAGCACATCGATAATATGACCAAGATCATACTGCTCACTGGCACGATAGTTGGTTATGCCTATATCATGGAGCTGTTTATCGCCTACTACGGTGCGAACAAGTATGAGGCAGATGCTTTCCACATCCGTATCCTTTCAGGTCCATACAAGTATTACTACTACTGCATGTTTGCTTGTAACGTGCTGATCCCACAATTGTTCTGGTCACGTAAGTTGCGCCACAATCTATGGGTCGTGTTTATTGTGGTGAACTTTGTGAACGCCGGTATGTGGTTTGAGCGTTTTGTGATCATTCCGACCTCTGTGGCTAGGGACTTCTTGCCAGGACAGTGGGGTTACTACTCTGCGACTTGGGTGGAGAAACTGATGTTTATCGGGACCTTTGGTCAGTTCATGATGTTCTTGCTGTTGTTCTTGCGCTTCCTGCCAGTTATCGCGATTGGCGAGGTGAAAGGCATCTTGCCTCAGTCGGATCCGCACTACCCAGAGTGGGAAGCTATGCGGAAGAAGCGTCGCCAAGGTGACAGCGCGTAAACAGTGTTTGGGTAATCTTTAATTAGGAATCTTATATTTTGAGTGCAGTTAGTGATAGTTCTGAAGAGTTGTTCGGCTATATAGCCGAGTTTGGCTCGGCTGCTGAGCTCTATCATGCAGCAGAGCATGTGCGTGATTCTGGCTTCAAAAAGTGGGATGTTCACACACCGTTTCCGGTGCACGGCATCGACCACGCGATGGGGCTTGGTAAGTCCTGGTTGTCAGCTGTGGTGCTTTGTGGTGGTGTCACAGGTTTTGCCCTAGCTCTGATTCTCCAGTTCGGCACTCAGGTGCTCCTGTATCCTACAGTGGTTCAGGGCAAGCCGACTAACCTCTACACAGTGCCGGCTTTCTTCCCGGTTCTGTTCGAGCTTACGATTCTATTTTCGGGTTTTGCCACTCTGTTCGGTCTGCTGATCTTTATGCAGTTGCCGAGGTGGAATCACCCTCTTTTCAATTCTGAGTTTTTTAAGAAGTGCACGGACGATGGGTTCTTGTTGGTTATTGAAAGCCGCGACCCACGTTTTAAGCGTGAGCAAACAAAGGAGTTCTTGACTGAGATTGGCGCAGGCCACATCGAGGAAGTGTACTCGTAAGTAGTTTTTTGGTTTCTAGATTAGTCTGACGGGATGCGTTGGTTTTTTCTCATATTCACGATTTTGGTAGTAGCGGCAGTTTTCGGACTGCGGTTGCGTGGGGATAAGTTCTCCCAACCACCCATTGAGATTTTCAATGACATGGACCGTCAGTACAAGCTGAAGACCCAGAAGCCGAGCGAGTTCTTCGCCGATGGTATGGGCTCTCGCCGTCCGATCGAGGGTACGGTTCCTATGGGTTTCCACCTTCCAGCTTCTAAGACAGAAGGCATCAAGTCCACACCTTTAGATTTCAGTGTAGGTGATAGCTACATGGATACTGGCTTGGTAGGAGATAACTACGGCAAGGGTTTTCCTGAAGGCATCAATGTGGATGAGGCTTTCCTAGCCCGTGGCGAGGAGCGCTACCAGATCTTCTGCACGGCTTGTCACGGTGATTCTGGTAACGGTAAGGGCATCGTATCAAAATATTGGGGCGTCCCACCGACTAAGCCGTCTCGCGAGCAGAGCAACTCTGATGAGGGTTACCAGCAGAAGCTAGCTGCCTATCTTGCAGAGGTTGAGAGCTACAGCGGTATTCCGCCGACAGCTAACCTTGTCGACCCTCGCGTAGCCGCATTTCCTGAGGGGCAGATCTATCACACGATTAAAAATGGTAAGGGTCTCATGGGTGCATATGGTGCCATGATTCCAGTTCAGGACCGCTGGGCGATCACAGCATATGTGAGAGCACTACAGTCTGCTACTAAGACCAACTAACACGCTTTTTTACTGACGACAGATGGCTGGGCTAAAAAATGCTGATGATTACTCAAGTGGAGAACGCCTCAAGGGAGGTGGTCTTCTGAGTATCGTTTCTCTTTTGGTGGGGGGCGGTGCCATCCTCATCTTCTTCGTTCTCGCGCTAGTATTCCCTCAGGAGCAGGATGGTGTGGCTCGTACCGATGGCATGGCCTACTCATGGTTGTTTGCTATCGTTTTCTTCCTTTCACTAGGGGTGGGCGGCACGTTCTGGACACTTCTGCACCACGCATCAAACTCGGGATGGGGCACACTGGTTCGCCGTCTCATGGAGAACTTGGGCTTCACGATCCCTATCGTTCTGGTGCTATCCGCGCCGTTGATCATTCCTCAGGTTGGGTTTCGCGATGCTCTTTGGGAGTGGTTTCCAAAGCGCGAGGCAGCTATCGAGTATGCAGAGAAAAAGGTGGATGGTAAGCTGCTACCTAAGTATCGTAAGCAGGTAGATGACGAGGCGGCAGAGGCGCAGTCAAAAGTTGCTAAAGTCGAGAAGGAAAAGGCTGCGATCGCTAATATCACTCCTGGTCATGCCCGTCATTTCGACGATAAGATCAAGGCTCTGAAGAAGAAAGCCGACGCAAAGGCAGAAAAGGCTGCCAAATCGGACGAAGAGTTGCGTGAGATATTGGTTGGCAAAGAGTTCAAGCACAAGGAGGCCTTGCTCTATGCGAAGAAGGGTTATTTGAATCCTAATTTCTGGTATGTTCGATACTTCTTTTACTTCATCGTTTTGGCGGGCGGAATATTCATCTTGCGGACGGCTTCGGTGAAGCAGGACAAGGTGGGAGGCTCCAAGATCTTCCGCGATCTGCGCGGCTTCAGCTGTGCCATCCTTCTGCCATTCGCTGTGGCTTGGACTTTCTTGGTGTTCGATTGGCTGATGGGGCTGGACTACGCATGGTTCTCTACGATGTGGGGTGTGTATCTGTTCGCTGGTGCCGCACTTAACTCAATGGGTTTCCTGATCTTGGTGCTCAGTGCGCTTCGCAAGTTTGGCTACCTGACATCAGTTATCACCAAGGAGCACTACCACATCATGGGTAAGCTGATGCACGCTTTCGTCATCTTCTGGGCCTATATCGCTTTCTCTCAGTTTTTCCTGATCTGGTATGCTAATATCACAGAGGAGACCAAGTTCTTCCTGACTAGGAATACTGGAGATTGGAATTTCTACACCATTGGTTTCCTAGTGATCGGTCACTTTTTCGTTCCATTCCTAGTGCTGCTAGTCCGTGCTCACAAGACCTGCGTGCCTATCGTGTGCTCGGTCGCAGGTTGGAACTTGCTGATGCACGTGGCAGACATCTACTGGATCGTTATTCCTGAGAGGGCTGTTACGCTCACTGGTGGTGCCGTAGTTCGGATCCCAGGTATGTGGGTCTACGATGTGTTGGCTTTTGTCGGAGTTGGGGGTGTATTCATCTTCTGGTTAGTCAGATCGATCCAATCTGTCAGTCTTTACCCTTGCCGCGACCCTCGCTTGGACGAGTCCCTAAATTTGGTCAACTAACATGAGTATCGAAGTCAAAAGAACGGTTAATGATCTGTTTTTCCTGGTCGTCGGATTCTTTGTATTCGTCGGTTTTGGAGTGGTGACTCTAGCGGTGCTCGGTCTTAGCGGGCTCGATAAGCCAACCGATCGCACTTACTCAGGTGATTTTGGGCCTGATGCCGCAGAGGTTCGCTCCGAGGTGTTGGGTAGTGTACAGGCAGCCCAGCAAGGTGCTGTTGATACGACTAAACTCGCCACTGCACTGAACACGTTTCAGGCTAGCCCAGGAAGCGACAGTGGTGTTGCTTCGATCGTGAAGCCCGCAAAGCAAGAGGTGGGTTCATTTTCTCCATTCACAGCCAAGGCTGCGCCGCCCGCTCCTAAGCCTCCAGTGGCGAAGCCTGAGGTAAAAGAAGAGGCGCCTGCAGCTGCTCCAGAAGCAAAGCAGGCCGCTGCTGCTCAGGGAAAAGGGAAAGCAAAAGGTAAGGGCAAGGCCAAGGGCGGAGTCAAAGGCAAAGGGAAATCCCAGGGTGCCAAGGGAAAGAGCAAGAGTGGAGACGCACCTGCTAATTAAATTTTTTGTTGTTAGTAAAACATGACTGTCCAGCAAGCTACTGAAGAGGATATCAAGGATAGGGCTCTAGTCGATCGCTCGACTCGGTTCCCTGTGTTGTTCTTTTTCACCAGCGCCTTGGCGTGGTTGTTTGTTTCTACGGTGCTTGGTTTTGCGAGCGCTCTGAAGCTGAGAAACCCAGGTTTGTTCGAGGAGGCTGTGTTCCTACAGTATGGACGCCTATTTCCGATGCACATGACTGCCCTGGTCTATGGCTGGGCGATTCAGGCTGGTATCGGAGTTCTGCTATGGTTGATGGCACGTCTCACTCGCTATCGTCTATCTGCTCAGGAGCAGGGTGGCCTAGTGGTCCTAGGGCATGTTTGGAATGCGCTGGTCGCTATCGCTGTCATTTGCATCGGTTTGGGTTTTGGTCGGTCGATCCCATGGTTAGATATGCCATCATGGATGTTGCCGTTGTTCCTTTTGACCTATGCAGCTCTTACAGTCTGGGTTTTCCCGATGTATAAGAATCGTCGGTCGGGTTCCGTCTACATCTCCGAGTATTATCTCGTCGGAGCAGCTGTTTGGTTTCCTTGGATTTTTATCACAGCTAGTGCGTTGATCGGTCAGGAAGCCGCTCCTGCTATGGCTGCTGGTGCTGCCTCTTGGTTTGCTTCGAATCTGGTCTACTTCTGGATGGCACCCATCGCTCTTGCGGTAGCCTACTACATCGTGCCCAAGATTGCTGATCGCCCAGTGCACAGTTACGGCGTGGCTAAGTTCGGTTTTTGGGTGTTGGCTGTTTTGGCCGGTTGGACAGGGTTTCATCGCTTCTATGGTGGTCCTTTCGCGGCTTGGATCCCAGCGGCGAGTGGAGCGGCTGTGGTGTTCATTCTGTTGGCGGTAGTCGCTACTTACTCAAATCTTTGGTGCACCTTGCGTGGCAAGACTCAGCTCTGGGAGTTTAGCCCCTCGCTGCGCTTCACTGCGATCGGTATGCTGTTCTTTGCTGGCTACTGTGGTCTTTCCGCTCTGTCCATCTTTCCTGGTGTTCAGGCTAAGCTACAGTTCAGTTTCTTCCAGAATGGCCTCGATGTGTTGGCCGTTTACGGTTTCTTTTCGATGACGATTTTCGGCGCCATGTACTTCATCGTGCCGCGTATCACCGGATGTGAGTGGCCTTCTGCTGGTTCCATTCGTAACCATTTTTGGTATTCCACCTACGGTATCCTCACGCTTGTGGTCTGTCTCCTCGTAGCAGGTCTGGCACAGGGTGGCTATCTGGCACAGCCAGACATCCCGTTTTCGACATCGTTTTTGAATGCTGGCCCATGGGTGATCGGCTCCGCTGTGGCATGGGTATTGATTGGTTTTTCGAACCTCTGGTTCTTTGGCCAGATGGCGCTGATGTTTATCGGTAAGGGTAAGAAGTCTGCGAATCCGACGCTAATCCACGGTGGTGGTCATGGTGATCATGATCCACAGCACGTGGCAGAGGAGGCGGTCGCTAGCTAGGAATTCTGTAACCGAGAGTGGTAAAGACACATGAAGACACCTTTTTGGAAACTGATACTTGGTCTTGTGGTTTGCTTCGCATTCCCTTGGATCTTTTTGCTCATGATGCCTTATGTGTCCGAGGCAAAGGTAGCTCCAGTGGGCTACACAGCTGAGGACGAGGTAGAGGGCATCAGTGCCTATCCTGAGCGCTCGACACTGCGCTATGGTTCCAGTGATTATGGGGCCCAGGTGTATGCGGCAGAGGGCTGTGCCTACTGTCACACTCAGATGGTGCGTCCTACCTATGCAGGGCCAGATATGTGGCGCTACGGCTGGGGGGGGCGCGAAGCCGATGGACTGGCACGCGAGACTCGTCCAGAAGATTATTTGGGTGAGTCGTTTGCTCACTTAGGCTATCAGCGCCTCGGTCAGGATCTATCGAATGTCGGTCATCGTCTGACTCGTGAGGAGTTGCACCGTCATCTCTACGATCCTAGGTCTTTCGATGTCGACAGCGGTATGCCAGCTTATCCACATCTTTATCGCACTTTAGAGGATGGGTCGATCCATCCCACTGAGAAGGCCGATGCTTTGGTGGACTATCTGCTATCCCGCAGAAAGGATGCAAAGATACCAGTTGCTGATACTCGCAATCGGCAGTAATCGACGAATTCAATAGGGTACAATTTTTATTCAATAGGGTACAATCCCAAAAACGAAGCGATGAGCGACAACTCAGAGGAAAGAAATCTAGACTACGAAGCCGGTACACCTAGCGTGGTGGACATGCACAGTGCCGTGCGTCGTGAGAAGATCCTTCAGCCGAGTGGTTCCGAGTCAGTGGGCCTCTGGCCGCTGATTTTTGGTGCGATCATCCTGGTAGCTGGTGGCGGTTTCCTGTTCAAGAATGCTAACGGCTTTTCCAATAGCACCTACATAGAGACCACTTACGTGCCTGCTCCGCGTCCGCCGTCTGATGGTGGAGAGGAATTGGTTGATGATCGTCCTTGGATCGAGAAGTGGATGGGCGAAGGTAAAAAAGTCTATGGTCAATGTGCAGCTTGTCACATGGCTGGTGGTGAAGGTGGTGCGGGTAACCCTCCTCTGGTTGGCTCTGAGTGGGTCAACGGCGGAACACAGCGCCTGGGTGCTATCCTTTTACACGGAGTCAATGGTCCGCTCACAGTAGCTGGTCAGTCCTACAATGGCGTGATGCCAGCGTGGTCGACACTTTCTGATAAGAAGCTCGCTCAGGTCATCACTTACGTGCGACGCGATTTTGGCACCCTACCAGACGGCGATGATGGCATCGTGACGGTCGAGATGATCGGTGCTGCTAGAGAGATGTTTAAAGACCAGTCCGGAGCTTACAACGAAGCACAACTGCTAGCGATACCTGAAGACGGCAATCTGCCGGGTGCACAGGTGGATCCGCTAACAGGTGAAGCTCTCTAAGTATCTACTTTGACCAGGGAATCGTAAAACACACTAGACGATTATGAGTGAGACAGCAGCCCATCCCCACGACGACGTGCATGATGACCACCATCACGAGGAGCCGTTTTGGAAGAAATATGTCTTCACCTGCGACCACAAGGTGATTGGTATCCAGTACGGTTTCACCGCACTGCTTTTCTTGGCCTTTGGTTTCTTTTTGATGATGGTGATGCGCTGGAGCATCGCCTATCCAGACCGCGCTGTGCCGATTCTTTCGGATTGGCCTTGGTTCCAGGCTTGGCTGGACAATGAAGGGCGTGTGACTGGTGATCTCTACAATATGTTCGGTGCGATGCACGGGACGATCATGGTTTTCCTAGGCGTGGTGCCGCTCGCATTCGGTGCGTTTGGTAACTATGTGACCCCACTGCAGATCGGTGCGCCAGATATGGCATTTCCGCGTCTGAATATGGCCAGTTTCTGGTGTTTCCTGATCGGTGGTGTGCTGATGTTTGTTAGCTTCTTCCTGCCATCTGGTGCTGCCAAAGCGGGCTGGACCAACTACTCACCACTGGCGACCACGACGGATCTTGGCTTTTCCAGTCTATTCTGGACCGGGCAGACGCAATGGCTGCTCGGCATGGTATTTTTGATTAGTTCATCGCTGCTCGGTTCGGCGAATGTGATCGCTACCGTGATCAATCTGCGTTGTAAGGGCATGACTTGGATGCGCATGCCGTTCTTCGTGTGGGCGATGCTGGTCACAGCGTTCCTGCTGCTCTTGGCTTTCCCGCCACTCGAGGTGGCAGCGATCATGCAGCTGATGGACCGTCTAGCTGGCACTAGTTTCTTTGTGCCGACAGGCCTGAACGTCGGTGGTATGGCTTTCGACGCCGCTGGTGGTGGTAGTCCGCTGCTGTATCAGCACTTGTTCTGGTTCTTGGCTCACCCAGAGGTGTATGTTTTGATCTTGCCTGCGATCGCGATCGTGTCAGAGATCTTGCCTTGTAACACCCGTAAGCCACTATGGGGCTACAAGTCGATGGTATACGCGGTGATGGCGCTTGGCTTCTTGGCTTTCATCGTGTGGGCGCACCACATGTATATGACCGGTATGGGACCGGCGATTTCGACTTTCTTCCAGGCGACAACGGTCCTGATTTCGGTGCCTTCGGTTATCCTGATTACCTCGCTGCTGATCTCGATGTGGGGTGGTTCGATCCGCTTCAACCCTGCAATGCTTTTCGCGACAGCGTTTATCCCGATGTTTGGTATCGGTGGTCTGACGGGTCTGCCGCTGGCGTTTAACCTGACTGACCTGCACCTACACGATACTTACTACGTGATTGGTCACTTCCACTATGTGGTGGCTCCGGGAACGATCTTCGGTCTTTTCGCGGGTATCTATCACTGGTTTCCTAAGCACACGGGTCGTCAGATGAGCTCTTTCCTAGGGCACCTGCACTTCTGGCCTTCTCTGATCTGCATGAACGGTATCTTCGCTCCGATGTTCCTACAGGGGATGCAGGGTTTCCACCGTCGTGCTTTCGATGGTGGTGCTGCCTACGAGCAGATCAGCTCTCGTATCCTCGCTGAGGATGGCACTTTTGTGGCGACCATCTTCCAGAAGCTCAACTTCGTAGCAGAGGGTGCCAATGTGATGATGATCGACCTCAACCAGGTCACTTCGACTTTTGCATGGCTGTTGGCTGTTTTCCAAGTGCCTTTCGTGATCAACTTGTTCATGAGTGCTTACACCGGTAAGAAGGTGACTAGCGATAACCCATGGGATGCGACTACGATCGAGTGGGCCACTCCGACTCCTCCGCCACACGGCAATTTCACTGAGGAGCCTGTCGCTTATCGTGGGCCATACGAGTACTCTGTGCCTGGCGCGGACAAAGATTTCTCACCACAGTTTGAAAAGGGTGAAGATGGTGATGACTCTCCAGACACTGAGGAGTCTGAGAAGAGTGTGTCAGCCAAGAGTGATCATTAAGGGACACTCACCGTTGTTGTTGAATCAATAAGTTTTACTGAGATGGAGATACCATACGAGGTCACCCCGAGGCGTGACACAGGTCTATACAATGCAAAACTAGCAGTGTGGCTATTCCTAGCCTCCGAGGTGATGCTTTTCGGCGGTCTTTTCTCGGCCTATGTCTTCCTGCGGGTGGGTGTGATCGACGGTGTCGATGTTCCTTGGCCTTGGGGCATCAATGTGCACAAGACTTTCGTGCTGATCGGTTTTATCAACACACTCGTCCTGATTCTTTCTTCGGTGTTGGTGGTGTTTAGTTGGGTCGCCCTGAAGGAAAGGAATTTCGCAAAGTTCCGTGCGCTAATGCTGTGCACCGTGGCCTGTGCTGCGATCTTCATGGGTTTTAAGACCGTGGAGTATCGCTCCAAGCTGATGCGTCACTTCGACATCCGACTGACAGATGGATCGATGATGGAGGGCACCATCTTCAATAAATCCTTCGATATTCCATTCTCAGTCGAGTCGGCCGAGTTTAACCTGATTGGTAGTTCTCCGGGATTTATCTTCGACATCGATGGTGAGTTTCCAGAGATGACAGTCGCTTGGACGGTAGGTGGTAGTGGCGGTAAGGAGGAGACCCAGGTCATTTCATCGAAAAGGGATTTCAATAAGTGGTTCGTGCGCACTCGCACAGCGATGACCAAGGAGTTGTCTGATGAGCGCAAGCGCTACCGTGGCGAGATCAAGGCCAAGGAAAAGGCGGTCTTTGCGGCTGAGGAAGCTGGTACTCTAGATGCTGTTGAGCTGAAGGAGCCGGTGATGCCAGATGTGGTCACCAAGGCGGTGGCGAAGCTGACTAAGCCATACGATCTGACCGCTCGTCGCACTCGCGTCGGCAAGATCTTCCGTGGTGAAGAGGGCGCTCACAACGATACTCTAACCTATGCCGATGGCTGTAAGTTGATCGGTGTCGGTGGTGACGATCGCGTTATCTTCGAGCCTCACTATGTGGATATGCAGCTGGTGCCTCTGCACAAGCAGAAGGACTCCATGGTTTGGGATGTGATCGGCGACAAGCATGCCAAAGAGGCATGGTACAAGAATCGTGACCACGCCTACGAGGAGATGGAGGGATACTACGCCAAGAAGGATGCTGAGATCCCTGAGAAGATGCTTCGTGGTTATTTCATCAACATCCAGTCAATCCATGACAAGGAGCACAAGAAAGGCTTCATGGAGGAGTTCATTTATGAGTTCAAGGCTGGTATCGAGGGCACAGCGTATCACCATGAGGATGGTCACCACGACGACCACCATGGTGACAAGCATGATGATCATGCCAAAGAAGTGGGCGGTGCCAAGGACGATGCTCATGGCGATCATGGCCACCACGTGGTGATCAAGGTGCCTCGGGATAAGATCAAATTCCTGAACAGTCACGGCCCTCGTGCGGGCAACTACTACGCCACTTATTTCACCATCACCGCGCTGCACGGTCTGCACGTGATCGGCGGTGCGTTGGTCCTACTTTACTTTGCTGTGTTTGGTAAGCGTCTCTATCGCAAGAATCCTGAGCATTTGGCAAACCGAGTCGAGGTAGGCGGTCTATTCTGGCACTTTGTTGATCTGGTTTGGATCTTCCTCTTCCCACTGATGTATCTGCTGTAAACTCAGTTACTTAGTATTCTTTTTATTTCGAATTTATTTGATATGGCTGGTTCACCCGAAGAAATGGCGAAGCACAAGCGGCTCTACCTCATTGTAGGGATTTGGCTTGGTGTTTTCTCCTGTGTTGCGATCTCACTTGGTGTCTTTCCGATTCTGGATGTTGGCCCTCCGGGTGCGACTTGGGAGGATATCGTGATCGGTCTAGGAGTATCCGGCATTAAGGCTGGACTCGTATCATGGATATACATGCACTTGAATCACGAGAAGGGATTGGTCTACAAGACCCTCGTATTCACCATCATTTTCTTTGCTGCGCTGATGGGGCTGACGCTTTTCACTCTTTTTGATCCGATCAAGGAGTCTTATCCGACCATCCAGACGCTACGCGGTCTACTAACTCGATAAACTAATGTCACTGAAGCACTTCCACCTAGCATTTATAGTCCTCTCCGTGGTGATCACCATAGGGTTTGGTCTGTGGGCGGTGTTGGTGCAGGGTTTACCGGCAGGATTCGATACCATGGGATGGATCAGTCTCGCAGGCGGAGTGGCGCTAGCGATCTATGGCATTCGCTTTTTGCGGAAATCGAAATCAATCATCATCTAGGGCATGGGAACGAACCTCGCTACAGAGCCATATCTGGCATGCCCCGGCTGTATCAGCGGGCTGGTGGGCGAGATCGGTATCGCTGCCAATATGGCGGTATTCATCATGCTGGGCGTCCTAGTCCTGGTGCTGGGTTCCTTCCTTGGATTTATCTTTTATCTAGCCCGCAAGGCTAAACTTTCAGAGGTCGACGAACACTAAGACCCAAAATTTTTTATCCTCTTTTCAACCATGAGCATTGAGTCAATTAACGAAGTCCTTTACATGCACGAGATCGCCTCGAAGCATGGTCTGACAGGTAATCAAATGCTGGCCATCGTGCACTGGTTCATGCTCATCCTGTTTGTGGGTTGGACTGCTTTCCTGTTTGTGATTCTTTTCAAGTTTCGCTCGAAGAAAAATCCGAATGCCCAGTATCACGGCATGACTTCGCACTTCTCGACTCACGTGGAGATCGGTGTGGTCATCGTCGAGGTGGTTCTCCTTCTGGGATTCGCGTTCCCGTTCTGGGCTAAGCGATCCGACAAAGCCGAGCGCCCTACAGGTGAAGATGTGGTCAACCTGCGTGCCGTAGGTGAGCAGTACCGCTGGTCTTTCCACTACGCCGGGGCTGATAATCAGATGGGTATCACTTCCTACGATCGCCTGAGCGGCGAGAATCCAGTAGGTCTGGTCGGTGAGGATCCCAATGCAAAAGATGACTTCATCTCCATCGGTGAGCTAGTTTTGCCCAAAGACCGCCCAGTGGTGATCCAGGTGACCTCCAAAGACGTGATTCACGGTCTGGCGCTAGTGCCTATGTTTATCCAGCAGGATGCGATCCCAGGACAGGAGATCCCGATGTGGTTCATCCCGCAGAAGACTGGCTACTGGGATATCGTATGTGCTCAGCTCTGTGGAGCTAGTCACGCCAAGATGGTGGCCAAGCTCGATGTGAAATCGGGCAAAGATTTTGACGAGTGGTACGCTGAGCAGCGGCCGATGCTGCAGTAGTCAGCAGCTAGATAGGGTGCGGATAAATGGAAAAGACACAGCTGACTGGGGTAAATCGCTGGTATCGGCAGACCCTCAGTGCAGTGCTTTTCTTTCTCCTCCTACTGGTATTGGTAGGAGCTATCGTCCGGGCCAGTGGAGCTGGATTGGGCTGTCCCGATTGGCCACGCTGCTGGGGCTCTCTGATTCCACCTTGGAAGGTGGAGCAAGTCGATCTGGATCGACTCGATTTTGAAAAGTTTCGGCTCAAAGCAGAGCGTCTCGGCCGCGATCCTGCCGAGGTGACTCGAGAGTCGGTGCTGGCTAGTTTCAATCCCGTGCACACTTGGACGGAGTTTATCAATCGCTTGGTGAGTATCCCGATAGGCATTTTTTCGCTGGCTTCGGTGGTGCTCAGTTTCTTTTTGCCGAAAGCGCGCGACCGCTGGCAGCTGCGACTGGTAGCGGTGCTGGCTCTGGTGATCATCCTGGTCAATGCGTGGATGGGTAGAGAGATCGTTTACTCTGGGCTGAAGCCTGGCATCATCACCACTCATCTGGCCTTGGCTATGGTGCTGATCGGTCTACTGGTCTACGGCAGGTGGCTGGCTACAGAGCGGCCCAGCGTGCCGCAGGCGACTCGCGGACTGTTCTGGACAGTCGCTCTGCTGCTGGTGCTAGTGGTGGCAGAGGGCATCATGGGCGCACAGGTGCGTGAGATGACTGATGAGCTGGCCAAAGCGCACGCGGGCAGCGATCGAGCGGGCTGGATCGCAAAGATCGAGAAGACTGGTATCTATCTGGTGCACCGCAGTTTCTCGTGGTCGATCGCGCTGGTCGCAGGGTGGGCATTTTGGCAGGCGCATCGTCTGCAGATCCGAGATTGGCGAGTGGTCTCTGTGATCGCTCTGGTGGTGGCTATGATGGTGATGGGCATCATCCTCGGCCATGTCGCGATCTTTCCTTGGATCCAGGTGCTCCACGTCGGCGGTGCAGCGCTGTTGCTCACCGTGATCTGCGAGTGGCTGTTGGTATTGTCATCAGGACTGACAGCGCAGCGAGATTTGTTGGCACAGGAGTCTTCCAGCGGCTAAGGTCCAGCTCTCATCCGAAACACAAACACACACAAATGGCAGCGAGTATTTCAGTGAAAGCGATTTGGTCAGACTTGGTGGACCTCACCAAGGCTCGACTCAGTGTGCTGGTGGTGGTCACGGCTCTGTTTGGCTACTTCGTCGCGACCAAGGGCGATGGCAGCTTTTCGTGGTTGGGTTTGTTTCACACGGGATTTGGCTCGCTGCTCGCGGCTCTAGGAGCTGCGGTGTTCAATCAGGTGATGGAAGTCGAGTCCGATGCCAAGATGGAGCGCACCGCTGATCGCCCCGTGGTGGCCAACCGGATACCCAGTGCCGCAGCGTTTATTCTCGGCTTTTTGCTCAGCGCTTTTGGTGTGGTGCACCTGTCGATGAAGATGAACTTCGCCGCTGGTGCCTTTGCTGCAGCCACGCTGTTTACTTACCTTTTTGTCTACACACCGATGAAGCGAGTCTCCAGCTTCAATACCGTGGTCGGAGCTGTGGCGGGAGCTCTGCCTCCTTTGATCGGCTGGGCCGCGGGTGGGGGACACCCTTTAGCCTCTGGTGGCATATTCCTGTTTGCTCTGTTGTTTTTTTGGCAGCTGCCTCACTTCGCTGCGATCAACTGGATGTACCGAGAGCAGTACATGGCCGGCGGCTTTGTGATGTGGGCTAATGGCGATGAAAAAGGTGCGCTCACAGCGAGGCTGGCGCTGCTCTTCTCACTGGCGCTAGTGGGTGTCGGGGTGTATGGAGCGGTCAGTGGGGTGCTGGGCTGGATCTCTGCGATACTGATCATGCTGGTCAGTGGGCTGATGTGTTATCTGGCCTTTGTCTTCCTGCGCTCCACGGAGCGGACTGATGCGAGAAAGCTGTTTTTTTACACTTTGATCTACCTACCAGTCGTAATGCTCCTTGGGTACTTCGGATGGATCTAGAGAGACATGGAAGCTGATAACAAAACCAACCAAGAGCAAGAGGAGCCGCTGGGAGGCCCTCGCGAGATCAATCTATTCGCCTGGTATGGGACGATAGCGCTGATCTGTCTGATCATCATCGGTGGTGGACTGCTGGTGTGGCTATCCTACCTGCCCAATCATCGAGAGAATCAGGAAAACTGGCGTCCGGGTAAGATCGCTAGGCTCGAGGAAGATCTCGAAGCCATCAATCGCGATGGACGCGAGGTATCTCTGGGCGAGCTGCGGGGAAAAATTTATGTCGTCGGCTACCAATACACCGACTGCCCTGGTGGCTGTCTGGGTATGGCGAGTGTGATGAAAGACCTGCTCGATACCTACGGGCATGATGCGAGATTTCACCTAGTATCGATCAGTGTCGATCCCGAGAGCGACACTCCAGAAAAGATGGACAAGTGGGTGAAGGACCGGGGCGTGGAGTCGGATAACTGGTGGTTCCTCACCGGAGATGCTGAGCGCATCAAAAAGTACATGCTCGGCCAGTTCAAATTCTACGCTAGCGAGGAGAATACCGATCCCAAGGTGATCGCCGAGCAGGGGCCGTGGGCACATGATCAGCGACTGATGATCGTCGATGGCGAGGCCAATATCCGAGGTTTTTATGGGGTGATGCACCCAGTCGGAGGCCCGACAGCCATCAAGCTACTGAAGCGCGATCTCGATATGGTGATGAATCCTGATAAGCGTCTGCGCGACTACGAGCCGATCGAGTTTCCGAAAGAGGCGATCCCGGTGAAAGCTCTGTAATTTTTTCCTGAGATGATACACGAGACATTAGCTGCCACTACGAGTTCGATTTTTCCACCCATCAATGCCTCGCTAAACGCGGTGAGTGCAGTGTTGCTGGTGCTGGGGTATATCTTCATTCGCAGCGGTAAGGAAAAGGCTCACCGGGCGTCGATGGTCGGTGCTCTGATCACTTCTGCGATCTTTTTGGGCTGCTATCTCTACTACCACTACACTACGGGGCACACGACTTTTCCCAAGGAGTATCCGGTGGCTCGTATCGTTTACTTTGTGATCTTGATCCCGCACATCATTCTGGCCGTGGCGAATCTGCCGCTGATCATTATCGCTGTGATCGCCGCCATTCAGGGAAAGCGCGAGCGGCACCGCAAGGTGGCTCGATTTGCGCTGCCGATTTGGCTGTTTGTTTCAGTGACAGGCGTGATCGTTTATTTTATGATCTATCAGTGGTTCGTGCCTACTGGGCCACCTGCAGGATCATGAAAGTTCATCCATTCTTATTCCTCCTCTTCCTATCTGGTCTCGCGCTGACTAGCTGCCAGCAGCAGTCCCAGAGCGATGGTGCTGACCAGGCGTCTGATCGCTCAGAGGCGGCCGCTACCGCTACTGATGAGGAAAACACTGTAGCGGTAGACCGCGCTCCTCAGACAGGCTCGCCGGAGGTGACCTCGATTCGCCGAGGTTCCGTCGAGTTTTCTCCAGCCGAGCAATACATCTCCGCCAAGCTCGGCACAAAAGAGGTCGAATTTGTCTACACGGCGGTAAATCTGGGAGACAAGCCGGTAAAGATTCTCGAAGTCGATGCTGGCTGCGCCTGTATCGAGGAGTCGGCTGATCCGATGGTCATTCCTCCAGGAGGCTCGTCTCGTATCTCGGCGATCTACTCCACAGAGAAAGTCGGCCATCTGGCAGAGAAAAAGCTCTACCTGCGCACGGATGAGCCCGGCACGCGCGAGGCGATCCTGCTAGTGAAGCTGGAGATGGAGCAGATCTACAAGATCGATAACAGCCTGACCACTTGGGCAAAAGGCAAAAAGGCCGATACCAAGGTGGTGAACTTTGAGGTGACTCGACCAGAGCCGATCCATCTGCTATCCGCCACGAGCAGCCGCTCCGAGGTGAAGGCCGAGCTGAAAGAGCTCGAGAAAGGGAAAAAATATCAAATCCTGCTGACGCCCGAGTCCACGGGGTCGAATCTGCTCGGTATGGTGCGGCTGGAGACCGATTGCGAGATCGAGGCTCATGCTCGTCCGTTGCTCTACATGACTATTCAGTAGGTGAGTTGAGATGAAACCGATCATCAAAGAAGCCGCCATCGTCTTGGGCATCGCTCTGCTCTGTGCGACCCTGTGTGCCTTCTTTCACCCCAAGCGGCCTAGCTGGTATCAAGTGCTGCCAGACGATGTGGTGCGCTGGCAGATCGATCTAGAGAAAGCTAAGCAACTGGTAGGGGAGGGCAGTGTGCTGTGGGTCGATGCGCGACCGCTGGCTAAGTACGAGGAGGCTCACTACCCGGGAGCGATCTGCCTGGATGCGGGCAATCTGGCAGAAAGTATTTTTGAGCAGCAAGACACGTTGCAAAATGCCATGGGCCACCCAGTCATCGTCTACTGCGATGGCAACCGCTGCGAGAAGAGCCGGGAAGTTGCCAAGACCCTGCGCGAGCTAGCTGGATTGGACCCAGTCTACCTACTAAAAGGAAACTGGCGTCTTATGCTAAGTGAAGATTCCAAGTAAGAATCAATATTAAGATTTCTTTCAAATTTGTTTGACATTAATACCCAATGTCCTTATTTTTCTGGTGACGTTTCGTACCACGAAGCACTAATAACGCCCCAGTGCAGATGGCTTGAGTGAGCATCTGTGCTGTTTCGGTAATTTGAATCATGGCACGCGAGACGTTTATTTGGTCATGTTTTGATTAACTCGAAACTCGAAGCCCCTCCCTGGTCAGGAGGGGCTTTTTCGTGCCCTGGTGTATCCTGGTTCTAGGGAGAGGTCTGATAGATTGTTGTTCGCACAAAAAAGCGGCCAACCTGATAGGTGGCCGCTTCTGTGTACAATGGAAAATCTAATGAACCGTGGTGTGTGGTCTAGGCTGCCATCTTGGCGCGATCTTCAAACAGCGCCGAGATGGATTCGAGATAGCTATCGACCACCTCGCTGGTCATCAGTAGCTGGCCTGATTCCTCGCTGAGCCACTGCATTTCACCTTCTACGACTTCGCAGGGGAGCAGTTTATCGCGGAAAATATCAGCTCTCTTCACCTCTCCTTTGCTGAGATCCACCACATTGTCCGGCTTGGCACCGAGGTAGAGGTAGAGGGCTAGGGGTGTATCGACTCCGTTTTCGACTTTCGGTTGAGTGCTGGTGCGGCCATAGCCGATGAGTCCACTTGGACCAGAGAAGCGAATGCTGGCGTTTGTTACCATCCGGGAGTTGATGCGATCAGAAGGTAACTTACTGTAAATGTCAGTTAATACCTGATTCACATGCTTTTTGACAGTCTTGTGTTCCATACTATTAACTTTGATTAACAATAATGAGAATGGTCTGCAACCATTTTTTTGAAAAAAGTCGCGAGTCAGTGGTTTGGGGAATAAGAGTGGGGGCTTGGTGGTTTTTCGAGTTGAAACCCTGCCAATAGGGAGTCCCGTAGCAGCGACATTTCGTATCTCAGAGTAAAATTTAATGAAAGGGCTGATAAATTCCGTTTCGCTGTTCTGGCAGTCGTCGATTGGTAAAAAGATCGTGGTCGCCGTCACTGGCCTTCTATTGGTTGGTTTCTTGGTGGGTCATATGGCTGGAAACCTCCTGCTTTTTGCAGGCCGCGAGGCTCTGAATGAATACGCTTACTTCCTGCACCACATGCTGCACGGCGCGGGTATCTGGATCGCCAGGATCGGTCTGTTGGTCTCTTTGGTGCTGCACGTCTTCGCTACCATCGCCCTTACGGCTCAAAACCGCGCTGCGCGCAAGGAGCGCTATGCTCACGGCGCGACTCAGGCAGCCAGTCGCAGCTCTCGCATGATGATCATCAGCGGATTGGTCATCCTCGCATTCATCATCTTTCACATCCTGCACTTCACCGTGCGTATCGACCCAGAGCTAGCTGAGATGAAAGACGCTGCTGGTCACCACGATGTCTATGGCATGGTCATCAAAGGTTTTGGTGGCCCAGTGGTGTCGCTTTTCTACGTGGTCGCTATCACGCTGCTGTGTTCGCACCTCAGTCACGGCATCGCTTCGATCTTTCAGACTCTCGGTCTGCGCACTCGCAAGACTGCCGGAGCAACTCGTGCGCTCAGTTGGGGGATCACAGTCGTATTATGGTTGGGCTTCCTCGTGATCCCGCTCACCATTCTTTTCGGCATCGTCAAGGATCCAGGGCTGGATGCAGGCCACAGCCAGAGTGCTGTGGAGGCTAGCTCCACCAGTGATAAGCATTAAAGAAGAAATTCAATAGGGTACAATCCAGACTGAATAGGGTACAAAACAGCTTTTAGACATATGGCACTCAACTCTGCAATACCATCGGGTCCGATCGACATGAAGTGGACCGACTACAAAGCGAATGCGCCACTGATCAATCCGGCCAATAAACGGAAATTTTCAGTGATCGTGGTCGGCTCAGGTCTAGCCGGTGGCTCTGCCGCTGCGACTCTATCCGAGCTGGGATATCAGGTGAAGTGTTTCTGCTATCAGGACAGCCCTCGCCGCGCGCACTCGATCGCTGCTCAGGGCGGCATCAATGCTGCGAAAAACTACCAGAACGATGGTGACTCGGTCTGGCGCCTTTTCTACGACACGATCAAAGGTGGCGACTTCCGCTCTCGCGAGGCCAATGTGCACCGCCTGGCAGAAGTCTCGACCAACATCATCGACCAGTGTGTCGCTCAGGGGGTGCCTTTCGCTCGCGAGTATGGCGGTCTACTGGCCAACCGCTCTTTCGGTGGTGCTCAGGTGAGCCGGACTTTCTACGCTAGAGGTCAGACCGGGCAGCAGCTGCTGATCGGCTGCTACCAGGCGCTGGAGAAAGAGGTGGCCCGTGGTGGCGTGCAGATGTACCCACGCACCGAGATGATGGATCTGGTAAAGGTCAACGGCCATGCCAAAGGCATCATCGTCCGAAATCTGCAGACGGGTAAGATCGAGCGTCACTCGGCGGATTGTGTGATTCTAGCCAGCGGTGGCTACGGCAATGTCTTTTACCTATCGACCAATGCGATGGGCTGCAATGTGATGGCCGCCTTCCGCGCCTACAAGCAGGGTGCTTACTTCGCCAATCCATGTTATACACAGATCCACCCGACCTGTATCCCGGTGAGTGGTGACTACCAGAGCAAGCTCACGCTCATGTCTGAGTCGCTGCGAAACGATGGTCGTATCTGGGTGCCAAAGTCGGCAGACATCGCCGCCAAGCTGCGCGAGGGCACTATGCGTGCCGCCGATGTGCGCGATGAGGATCGCGACTACTATCTCGAGCGGAAATACCCCTCTTTCGGCAACCTAGCGCCACGCGATATCTCATCTCGCTCGGCCAAAGAGGCCTGCGATGAAGGCCGCGGTGTGGCCAAGACTGGTCTCGGTGTCTACCTCGACTTCCGCGATTCGATCGAGCGCCTCGGTGCCGACACTATCAAGGCCCGCTATGGCAACCTTTTCACCATGTATGAGAAGATCTCGGGTGAAGATCCCTACAGCATGCCGATGAAGATCTACCCTGCGGTGCACTACACCATGGGTGGGCTCTGGGTGGACTACAATCTCATGTCCAACGTGCCAGGTCTACACGTGCTGGGAGAGGCGAATTTCTCCGACCACGGTGCCAACCGTCTTGGAGCTTCGGCGCTCATGCAGGGCTTGGCCGATGGCTACTTCGTCATCCCATCGACGCTACCGAGCTACCTCGTCAATGAGACTCCGGGATCGATCAGTACGGACATGCCTGAGTTCAAAGAAGCTGAGGAGAAAGTCACAGAGCGTCTCGATGGCCTGATGAAAGTCGGCGAGAAAGGTAAGCGCACAGTCGATAGCTTTCACCGCGAGCTGGGTCTACTCACTTGGGATAAGTGCGGTATGTCGCGCAGCAAAGAGGGGCTCGAAGAGGCGATCGATAAGATCCCACAAATCCGCGAAGAATTTCACGAGAATGTCCGTATCCCCGGTAGCGCTGGCGCACTGAATATGGAGCTGGAGAAAGCCTACCGTGTGCAGGACTTCATCGACTTTGCTGAGATGACTTGTCACGATGCGCTCAACCGCGAAGAAAGCTGTGGTGGCCACTTCCGCGAAGAGTACCAGTTCACCGAGGATGATCCAGAGGTGCAGAGCGGCTTTACCAATCCTGGCGAAGCCAAGCGTCGTGACGAAGAGTTCATGTACGCTGCTGCTTGGGAGGACAAGGGGCCTGGTAACAAGCCAGAGCTCCACAAAGAAGATCTCAACTACGAGTTCGTGAAACCATCCGTGCGTAGCTACAAGTAAGGAGCTATATTTTTTAACCCGCTAATTCTTTTCCACATATGAATCTGAAGCTCAAAGTATGGCGCCAAGCTCACGCAGACGATCGCGGAACGATCGTCGACTACGATGCAAAAGACATCCCCGAGGAGGCTTCCTTTCTCGAGATGATCGACATCGTGAATGAGCAGATCATCGAAGATGGTGGCGAGCCGATTCACTTCGACCACGACTGCCGCGAGGGCATCTGTGGTATGTGCTCACTGAATATCAATGGTGTACCTCACTCGAAAGAGCGTGGTATCACCACCTGTCAGGTGCACATGCGTAAATTCAACGATGGAGACACCATCTGGATCGAGCCATTCCGCGCCAAGGCTTTCCCTGTGGTGAAAGATCTGGTCGTAGACCGTAGTGCCTTCGATCGCATCATCGCTGCGGGCGGCTATGTGGAGGTACGCACCGGCTCTGCTGTGGATGCGAACTCCGTGCCTATCCCGAAAGACAAAGCCGATGCGGCATTCGACGCGGCGGCTTGTATCGGCTGTGGTGCCTGTGTGGCTAGCTGTAAAAATGCCAGTGCCATGCTCTTTACGGGAGCCAAGGCGGCGCACCTCAATCTGCTACCGCAGGGCGAGCCAGAGAAGGACAAGCGCGTGCTGGCCATGGTCCGTCAGATGGATGCCGAAGGCTTTGGCAACTGCACTAACCAATACGAGTGCGAGGCTGCCTGTCCGAAAGAGATCAGCGCCGATGTCATCTCCAAGCTCAATCGCGATTATGCGATAGCTTCAGCACGCGAGGCTGTTAGCTAAATGGCTGGTTTGGGTGTAGAGTCGGCTGCGATTTGACGAGTTTTGTCACATCGCTACCGACCCAAAAACCCTCATGCCCAGCAAGTTTGTCTACTCCATTACCACTGGACGCAGTGGTACCGTCTTTCTCACCGAGTTGCTAAAGGCTAATGTCGCCAATGCGACCGTGCTACACGAGCGCTTAGGGTTTCCCTATATGGGCATTAATTGCCCGGATAGTGCTCACTCGACTGCCTTCAACTTCGTCGGCAATGTACCGCCCGTGCAGGCGTTTTGGCAGCATAAGTTGTCCCTAGATGCGGCGACTCAGCAAGAGACTTTTATCGAGATTTCCCATGTCTTGGCCAAAGCCGGGCTGGTAGAGAATCTCTACCATTTGCCTAGCGATTCCGAGATCCATTTGATCGCTCTAAAGCGGGACATATTTAAGATCTATCGCAGCTATATCAACCGGCACGATTTTTCCAATCCCGGGTTCACCTGGCTATTCACCCTCGACTCGCGCTACCCCAATACCATCGTCGATGCCAAGCCCTTTCAGCAGTGTGGATTATTCGGCAATGCGCTATGGTATGTGTACGAGGTATTCGCGCGCCAGGAGTATTACCGGCTGCTCACCGAGGATACCGCAAACATCCATTTCCATACCGTGTGGTTAGAGGAACTGATCAAGCCAGAGGGGGCTAGTCAATTATTGGAGGATCTAGGTATAGAGTCTGCCGGCGACACCGTGGTGATACCGCCAAAACAGAACGCAGGCCCATCCAGTGAGCTACCCGAAGAGCAAATGGAACTCGCGGAGAAAGTCTTTCGCAGATTTCGCTGCGATCCCGTCGAGCTAGGAGCTACCTACTATCGTACAGGACGCACACTGGCGACACCGAAGCGATCTTGATTGGGGTTGATTACCGATAATGATAGTGAGGGATATCCTCGAAAGCTACGTTTTCAGCGTGTTGAGGTGACTGCCACTGTAGGGAATGAATAAACCGGTTGTTTAGGAGATAGGGCATTTTGAGGGCATTTTGGGTGGTGAATTATTTATGAAAATTCTACTTAAGATAGCTTGAAGTTACACTTATCCGTGTTTACAGAAATGTATGGGTACTTACCCAGAGGAAGGTTTTTTGCCGAGGCCAGATCACAGCGCGGATATGGGCCAGTTTCCAGAGCCCGCTTTACCGGCAGTCTCAGCAAACACGTGGCGTGAGCTGATGGAGCTGGCTGTGCGATTTCGTCAGTTGGAGCCATGGCAGATGATGGCGGATAATGAGTTGTTCGGTATCCGCGACCCGGAGTGTCGATCGCTGTATCTGGTGTCGGTGCTCGGTGGTACTGAAGGGGTTTTTGCGATCCATTGCCATATGCCGCCCGAGGGCACGATTTTTTGGCAAAATGCCTTTCGTGGTATCGATGTCGACATGGTGCCGGGGCTGGCAGAGATACGCCTACTGGAGTGTGAATTTCTGGATACTGAGGACGCTGCAGATGAAGATGCATCCTGCTTTGAAAAGTATTTCCCGAAAGCAAAGAAACTGAAGCTGCAAAAGGGATTGCCGTGCTTTCGCTCTTATCTGCCGGGTTTCTTCCCCTGGTTTCTCGATCAAGGCGAGGCGGATTATATGGTCCGCGTGTTTCGTCTATTTTTCCGCTTCTACGAGGAGATCCTGCCGCAGAGAAAGAATTTCTACCAGTGGGACAATCCCTTTGGTGAGATGCCGGGGATACCGATTTTTTCGGCGGTCGATGGCCAGCCGGGCCCTCCATGTGCTGCTGATTGGCAGGTGAAGATGGAGGTGCTGCCATCTGAGTGTCTGGCTCCACTCACGGTGGATCCGGATCTGGACCCCGAGCTGGAGGAGCTAGTCAGCTATCCGCTACATGATGAGACTTGGGAGGTAGGTTCTTTCTATATGCCGACGCCATTGGTGGCCAAAGAGCGGCCACATGACCGCCCGTATTACCCGAAATCCGCGGTATGCATGCGCGAGGGGCTGATCGGCTCCCGCTGCCCATGTGATCCGGTGATCTATGGTGGCGAGGAGGATAATTGCTGCGACACGGCTGCTGTGCGGCAGGCATTTAAAGACATGGCGGCTCACTGCCAGTATCTGCCTGAGCGAGTGCGAGTGGACAGTGAGGTGACGTATGCGGCACTGGAGGCATACGCCATGGAGTTTGAGATTCAGCTGACGTACGAGGCGCAGGTGCTGATGCCAGGACTGATCACCGAGATCGTCACCTCTCTGGAGGATGAGCAATACCGGTGGGAGGAAAGCCTGCTGAAGGCGGTGGTCGATGCGATACCTGTCGAGTTTCGCCATCGGATCGCTATCGACGATGTGGAGGGGGCTGTGCAGGAATTGGCTGAGACGGCACTGGAGGGGCAGCTGGCGGATACCGATGAGCAGGATGATGGTGCCGGACCTGCCAATGTGATTTTCGCGGACTTCGCTGGGCCAAACCAATAGTGTCGCTCGGAAATGCGGGCTAGACGGGATTGTCTTGTGATGCTAAAACGTGAAGATGCAGTGGTATTACGCAGACGCTAATAAGGAGCAGATCGCATTCGAAGAAGAAGAATTCGAACAACTGATCCATGGGGGAAAGATTCTGCGGACTACGCTAGTCTGGAATGAGTCGATGGCTGACTGGCAGCCTGCATCGAATGTGAAGCCGGCGGCTTTTATCGAGGCTAGCTCCCCGGGCGCTACTAATGCCCAATCGCCCTATGTAGTATCGCCAGCTGGAGTTGCGCCTACGCCAGCGCCTGCTGCAAATCCTACTGATGGTCTGAGCATCGCTGCTTTGATCTGTGGTATCTTCGCTGTGCTTATGACATGTGGATATGGTATAGGCTTGTTTCCTGGGATAGCGGCTGTGATCTGTGGCCACAAGTCGAAGAAAAAGATCGCTGAGAATCCGGGGCTAGGGGGCGATGGACTAGCTACTGCGGGTCTGATCACTGGGTATGTCGGTATCGCATTGAGTGTGCTTGTTGGTGGTTTCATGATCTTTGCCATCGTGATGGCGATTGTGAGTGAGGGAGCACTCGAGTGATCGAGGTAGCATATGTCGCGATCGACTTCGTGGCTTAGGCTGCTGCCGACGATATTTCTTATCGTCGCTATCGGAGCCGTAGCTTATTTCTTTCGTGGCCAGCTGACTCTCGATGCCTTTGTTGCATACGAGGATCGGCTATTATCTGTGAAGTCACAGTGGCCGCTTCTGCTTGGCTTGGGGTTCGTCGTCTATTACGCTCTGCACACTGGTATGATGATGCCGGGCGCGGGGCTGCTGTCGCTGGTAGCTGGCAAGCTCTTTGGCTTGGCGCTGGGCCTACCGATGGCCAATGTGGCGGCGACTATGGGGGCGACTTTGGCCTTTTTGATGAGTCGGTTTGTCTTTGGGGCCTTTGTCCGAGAGCGCTATGGCGATCGCCTCGCAGAGGTGGATCGAGCTCTGGAGCGCGAGGGGCCATTTTATCTATTCTCCATGCGGCTTATCCCATGGATGCCCTTTTTCCTGACGAATATCCTGATGGGGCTCACGCCGATCCGGCTGCGGACTTACTGGTGGGTGAGCCAGCTGAGTATGCTACCTGGAGGCGTGCTCTACGTCTACACGGGTTCGCAGCTGCCTAGCCTGCGCGAGCTGTCTGAAGAGGGGCTGCGCAGCGTCCTGACACCGGGGCTGGCAGTCGCTTTTATCGGCATCGCGGTGTTCCCGCATGTGGCCCGATTCATTTTATCTCAATTTAAATCTACGGAATCTTAGCGCCCTGCGTTCCATAGGTGTGTGTGTTTGTATTGTTTAACGAGCGTTCCGTTAGACCTTGCAAAGTCTCTGGGGGCCCTGTGTGAATAGCACAGGGCTCCTAAGAGTTTTCTCCCCCCGCCACTCCCTCTATCTCTGGGCGGTAGAGATTGAAACCCCGCTCGCGGAGGAAGCCGACTAGCGTCACCCCCGCTCGATGGGCCAGATCCACAGCTAGACTGCTGGGCGCTGAGATACCGGCTACGACTGGCACCCTGGCAGCCAGGGCCTTTTGCATGAGCTCGAATGAGATGCGCCCACTGACTAGCAGTATAGCGGACTGCAGATCCAGCTGCTCACGCAGGGCATGGCCGATGACTTTGTCGAGTGCATTGTGCCGACCGACATCCTCTCGCAGGAGTAGTAGCTCGCCCGTTTGGTCGAATAGGGCGGAGGCGTGCAGGCCGCCGGTCTTGTCGAATGTCTCCTGCTGGGCGCGGAGTTTGGCTGGGAGAGATAGGATAATCTCGGGATCGATCGGAGCAGGGGCGTCGCACTGGATAGCGGGAAAATCTTGGAAGACAGAGTCGATCGTAGCTTTGCCACACACACCGCAGCTCGAAGAGGTAAAGACGTGTCGGGTGAGAGAGGACAGATCGGCATCGCCTGCAGTTAGGCGGACATTCAGAGTATTGCCACGCTGCTCGGGATCGACATCGGGGCAGTGCTCGATATCGAGGATCTCGGAGGCGGAGCGGATCTGGCCCTCGGTGTAGAGAAAACCAGTGGCGAGCTCGGCATCGTGCCCGGGAGTACGCATCATCACTGCGATGCTGGTGCCATTGACACGGATCTCGAGCGGCTCCTCCACGGCGAGGTGGTCGGGTGCGGGCTCGCTGTAGCCTGAGCCTAGTCGGTAGCGGACTAGGGTGGTGGTGCCGGGGCCTTCATCGGTGATATCGGCGAGGTCTTGGATGGTGTTGAGATTAGCGTAGGAGCGCTCCTGGGTGCGGGAGACGGTGTGGCGAGAGAGGATGCCCTGCTGCTTGGCTAGGTCTAGGAGGCGCTGTAGGGAGTATTCGCCAGCGGCGATCTGGCTCTCTAGCAGGGGGAGCATAGCTGCTCGAGGGTATACGGCGGCGAGTGGCTCCCAGCGGCCATTGATGCTCGGGACGCCTGGAAGGGCTAGGTCTGGCTCGAGCAGAGGCATATCGACTGCTAGCACATAGATCTGCTCTGCCTGACTGGTGGAAAATACCTGATGCAGTGCACCGATGGGGCCTATGGATTCGCCGGGATCGTTGAGACGAGTGACACCCTCGATGTGCTCGGGGTAGGGCTGATCGGCATGCGTAGATAGGTAGATTTGAGCGACATCTAGGCGAGCCAGCTTGCGCAGCTGGTGGGCATAGAGAGGAGCGCCCTCGTAGGTGGCGAAAGCTTTGTCCGAGCCAAATCTGCGGGACCGGCCGCCAGCGATGAGTGCTGCATCTAGCATGCTAGGGGACGACATTGGTGGTGCCCTCCAGGTCGTTTGCCGCGCGGTTGCAGACGCGCACGATGTATTTGTTTGGCTGTTTGACGAGGCCGCCTTTGATGGCTGCCAGCACGGGGCGAGCGGTCTCGTCGAGATAGTCCAGGGCGATCGCAGCCTCTAGTCGGGCCCACTGCAGATCGCCAGATAGCTCGGCAGCCAGAAGTGGTAGTGCCTGCTCGGTCTGGCCCATGCGGCATAGGGCACGACCTGCTGCGATACGCACGGCTGCTGAGGAGTCGGCTAGTAGCGGCTGCAGCGCATCGGCGTGTGGCTGCGCTGCTTGGGCGAAATTTCCCAGCCCTGTGGCACCCCAGTAGCGGATGGCAGGATCGCTGTGGGTGAGGGCGGCGATTAGTTTGGGGAAAGCCGACTCGCCTTCGGAGGCACGGGTGGCCACATCCACGAGCTGGCCGATGAATGTACTGCCATCACCATCCTGGCGGAGGATAGCATAGGTGGAGTCGACTGCGTCCTCGCGGCGTTCGATCTCGGACTCTGGCATCAGGCCTATGTCGCCTACTTGATATTGCCAGGCGGAGAGCTCTTTGCGCATCTCGGCCAGTTTTTCGGCATGGCCGGGATCGGCAGCGAGGTTGTGGATCTCGTGAGGATCGGTTTCGAGATCGTAGAGTTCTTCCACAGGTTTGCGGGCGGCGGAGAATTGGCCCATGGCTCGCTGTAGCTCTCCAGCCGTCTCGAGGCGGCGGATCTCCTGCATGGTGGCGCCTTTCTCCGGGGTATTCATATACTGGTAGTAGGGCTTTAGCGGCTCGAAGTTGCGCACGTAGCGGTAGCGTTTGTCGCGGATGGCTCGGATGATGTCGTAGCGCTCGTCCATGCGATCGCGCGCACCGTAGACGTAGTCGCGAGGGGCTGTCAGCCCAGCTCCGAGAAAGGCGCGCCCGTGAAAGAAATCGGGCAGCTCGATGCCAGCGAGATTGAGCACCGTGGGGGCGAAATCGACTGAATTGACCAGCTCGTCTGAGACCGTACCGGGGACGCCTTGGCCAGCCGTGCGGTATTTCTCTGGGATGCGTACGATTAGCGGGATGTGGGTGCCGGAGTCGTACAGCCAGCGTTTGGCACGAGGTAGGCCGACACCGTGGTCGGACCAAAAGAAGATGATGGTGTTTTCGTACTCGCCGGCGTCCTTCAGTTCTTGGATTTTCTCGCCAGCCCAGTGGTCCATGGCGGTGATGTTTTCGTAGTTTCGCTTCCAGTCCTCACGCACCACTGGGGTATCGGGGTAGTAGGGTGGTAGGTTGGTGAAGGCTGCCGGATCCTGGCGTTGTTCGTCTGTCAGCACAGCGGAGATGGATTTGTATTTCCCCTCGCTAGCGATACCGCTCTCGTGGCAGCCGGTGAAGTTGTACACGGCAAAGAATGGCGTGTCCTTGTCGGGGCGCTTTTTCCAATCGCCTTTGGGGTGGTCCCAGATTTCTTTGGGAGAGGGCTTGGTGAATTGGTAGTCGGTCTTGGTCTTGTTGGTACAGTAGTAGCCCGCATCGCGCAGATAGAGGGGGAATGGGCGCAGCCACTCGGGTAGCTTGGCGCTACAGCGCATGTGGTGGCTGCCGACCGAGTTTTGATACATGCCGGTGATGATGCCTGACCGACAGGGGGCGCACACACCTGCCGTGGTGAATGCGTGGGTGTAGCGGGTACCCTCGCTAGCTAGCTGGTCGAGATGCGGGGTGATGGCATGGGGATCGCCATAGCAGCCTAGGTGGGGGCTGATATCCTCGGCGGATAGCCAGAGGATATTTGGCCGGTCGGGAGCTGCCCAAACTAGAGGGGCAGAAAACAGAAGAAGTGCAATAACTCGCCACATGGCCAGAGCATAGCATATCTCCGCCTAGTCGAGAGGCTGGATAGACGCCATAGCCATGGCTTTTATTGCTACCTGTGTAAAAAAGAGAAGCCAGCAGCTCTGCTCGAGCTACTGGCTTGTCATCCTCGGGGGAGAACTTAAATTTTCTTATCTGGCTAGAGGGATATCCTCTTCCTGCGCCTCGGCCTCGGATTTGAGAGCGAGGGCTGCTTCGGAGAGCACATCGGTAGGATTGATGGGCTTTTGTAGGAAAGTCGTCGCTCCTGCGTGCATCGCGGCATTCGACACGAGATCGCAATCATCAGAGGATACGGTCACGATGCGTGTGTCGGGTGCTTTCTCTAGCATCTGGCGCACGGCTTCTTTGTGCTTAGGGCCAGGCATATGGACATCTACGAATGCGACTGAGATGCTGGAGTCGATTTTAGTGACAGCCTCTTCGAAGTTGGTAGCTGTCTCGATATCCCAGCCATCTTTATTTAGGATATTGCTGAGGACTCTAGAGATGATGGGATCGTCGTCTGCTACCAGAGCACGCTTCTGGCGAGGTGTTGTTGCACGAGACTGTTGTAGCTGGTTACCATTGTTATGGCGGCCACGCTGCTCGGCGATTTGATGATCGCCAGACGGAAGTAGAGAGCGCCATACTTCGATTTCGGCGAGCATACCGAGGAAAAATAGTACTAGGGCGCTGGTGAGACTGGCAGTGCTCAGGAGGTTGGCAAATTGGCTGACAATTTCAGGAGTTGAGAAAAAACTCATTGCCGTAGATATCGCTAAAGCGATGTTTGCTAATAGTAGCGCTACAATGCCTAGGATATGATTCGGTTGATCGCGATAGTTTTTGATGAAAGCGATCGTCACGATGTCTGCGATACCATGTAGAATACGTCTGGTACCGTATTTACTGACTCCAAACTCTCGAGGATGGTGTTTCACAACGATTTCGCCGCTACGGTAGCCAAAGATCCCCGCGATCGATGGCACCATGCGGTGCATTCCTCCATACATAGGCAGTGTCTTGACCACTTCGTTGCGGTAGCATTTGAAGCCACAGTTGTGGTCGTGGAGTTTCACACCGCTGACTCGGCTGATGATCTTGTTAAAAACGCGGCTAGGTAGTACCTTGTGCCACGGATCGTGGCGAGTTTCCTTGTAGCCGGAGACGATGTCTAAATTGTCAGTCTGCAGCTTCTCGATGAAGTTCGGGATCTCAGCAGGGTCATCCTGTAGATCGGCATCCATAGTGAAGACAAGTTCGCCGACAGCTTCTTTGTATCCTTCGGCGAGAGCGTTTGCTTTTGAGAAATTTCTGCGATGCCGAATAGCTTTGATGATATCAGGGTATTCGTCGGCCAACTTCACCATCTCATCCCAAGTGCCATCGGAGCTACCGTCATCGATGAATATAATCTCGAAAGAACGGCAGACGGGCGTGGCGTGTGCCTGGATACCATCAAATAGTGTACGGATAGTAGGGGCTTCATTCATCGCGGGTACGATGAACGACAACGTGGGTTTGCGGGGTGTGCTCATGTGGGAGAGTTTTTTGTTGTGTTCGTGTTGAGGGGGCACACTAATCTTATATTCTATAAAATACAATCAATAATTACAGTATTTATAATAATTATAATCTCATCTATTGATAGGGTAGCTTCGATCGCATAGCGGCTATTGCCGTATTGAAATGTCTCTGGGCTTCATTCTGCCAATCAGCAGTGAGATTCACGGTGTAGCCAGCCTTGGTAGCTTGTTCAATTTGGCTCATTTCGTTGGCCAGTCGGGTTGCGCCAAATGTGGCAAAACTGCCTTTCATACGATGCGCTAGTTTTCCTAGAGAAATCCAATCTTGTGACAGAGATAAGCCGCAAAGGGTACTAAACTCTGATGGAACAGTGACGCAAAATTCTTCGAAGATCTGGAGCATATCAGCATCTCCATCGCCCATCATCAGGTCGAAATGCTCCCAATCCACACCGACGTCTACAGGTGGTGCTGCAGGGGCGGGGGCTGCTGCCTCGACGGCAGCGTCTGGTTCTGGGCTGGCAGCGATGGGAATGTTGGCCAGAGCCTCGCTCAGAGCATCCATTTTCACTGGCTTGCAGATGAAGTCACACATACCAGCATCGCGGGCTTCTCTGCGATCGGAGTCGAAAGTGTTTGCTGTACAGGCAATAATCGGTGGCGTAGTGCTCTGCTCGGCGATGATCGTACGGGTGGCCTCCAAACCGTCCATCACAGGCATCTGCAGATCCATGAGGATCGCATCGTACTGATGGTGCCCACGCATCTTCACCACGGCATCGAATCCGTTTTCTACGTGATCCGAGGTGTGTTCCAAGCGTTTCAGGAGCCTTTGGAGCACAGCGGCGTTGGTCGGGTTATCTTCGGCGATTAATAAATGCATCCTGACAGTGGTGGGTGTCACAATATTTACCATAATTTACAGCAGGTCTAGTGAAAGATTATAAATTATGTCAAAGTGAGGGGTCGTGGATTCGAGATTAGTAGCAAGTGTTGATAATTATAAGCTGATTATCTTGCGAAAACTTATTAAAATTATAGTAGATATAAAATTATTTCAAGTCTACACTATGGTCCCAAAAACTTTGACTGATCCCCCTCGCTCAGTCGGAGGCCCCGACACATGAACCCCGAAACACCAGAAAATGCCAAGTGGCAGCGCAGTATCGAGCGCGAGCGGCAAGCGAGGAAAGCCGCCGAGCGAATGCTCAAGGAAAAGACGCTAGCGTTACATCGTGCTAATAAGAAGATCGGCGAGCAGGCGAATAACGAGCTGAAACGACGACAGAAACAGTATCGCTCTCTGTTCGATTTCACTCTAGACGGCATCGTGATCCATGAGCTGGATGGCGAGATACTAGAGACAAACCCTGAGTTCAGCAATCTGATTGGTCAGAGTCGTAAGCGGCTGAAAGGGCTGAACATTCGCGAGTTTTTCTGCCCATTCGAGGCTCGGCGCTTTGAGAACTTTTTGACCGATCTGACTGATTTCGGCGCATGTCGTTTCGAGACATTGATGCGCAGGATCGATGCGCAGGAGTTTCCTGTGGAGATATCATGTTCGCTCATCGAGATCGGAGGCAGGAATGTGGTGCAGGGATTTGTGCGCGATGTCTCTCGTCGCAACAAGATGATCGAGAGCCTGAAGGAGGCCAAGAATGAGGCCGAGCGCTCGAATCTGGCGAAAAGTCGATTCCTAGCAAACATGAGCCATGAGATCCGGACACCGATGAATGGCATCATAGGTGTGGCGGATCTCTTGCGCGAGACAGAGCTCACTAGCGAGCAACGCGAACTGGCCAGTACCATACTGATCAGTGGCGAGTCGCTGCTGGAGATCATTAATCAGATCCTAGATTTCTCAAAAATCGAGTCTGGTAGCATGGAGCTAGAGGCTATGCCTTTCTCGCTATCGGACTGCGTTGAGTCGGCTCTAGCGGGTGTCCGTGGCTTGGCTTCGGCTAAAGAGCTAGAGCTGATCGGCTACATCGATCCCGCTATCTGGGATGGCTACTACGGTGATATCGTGAGGCTGCGGCAGGTGATCATCAATCTGCTGGGGAATGCCGTGAAATTTACTGACAAAGGGGAGGTGGAGCTCTGCATCACATCTCGTGAGTCGACTGCAGAGGGTTATGCAGGTTTGCGATTGTCGGTGAGGGATACAGGTATCGGTATACCGGCTGATCAGACACAAGATATTTTCGATAAGTTCACTCAAGTCGATACCTCGACCACGCGGATTTATGGTGGCACTGGCTTAGGCCTATCGATCACCAAGCACATCGTCGAGGAGATGGGTGGCAGTATAGAGGTAGAAAGTGAGCTGGGCGAAGGCACCGTATTTCATATCGATCTACAATTGCCGATCGATAAAGAGGCAGCCCCTTATCTGGACGATGCCGACTTCTCAGGCTATAAGGTCCTGCTAGTCGAGGATAATCATACCAACCTGGCTGTGCTCAGCTCGCAGTGCGAATATCTCGGTATGGATGTGGTCGTCTTTGACTGTGCGATGGATGCCCTAGATACGCTAAAGGCGCACCCGCAGCAGTTCGACCTGGCTTTGATCGATATGATGATGCCCCGGCTTTCGGGGTTAGCTCTGATTCGAGAATTTCGAAAAATGGAGTCGTTTAGCAAGACTCCGATGATATTGGCCAGCTCTCTGGGCCACTTGCCTAGCGATGCCTCTGGCGAACGCACATTCGATGAGTTTGTATCAAAGCCCGTGATGCTGGGGCCTCTGAAGAAGGCGATACAATCTGCCTCTCGCGAGCAGATCCAAAAGCGCAGTGTCCAGAGTCACCATATGCCTAGCACCGAGGTAGGTCTACGAGTGCTACTCGCGGAGGACAATCCGATCAATCTCCGTGTAGCGGGCAAGATGCTCAATCAGCTAGGCCATGAGCAAGAAGTCGCGACGACTGGTCTGCAGGTGGTGAATCGACTGCAAAATGGCGAAACCTATGATGTGATCCTGATGGATGTCGAGATGCCCGAGATGGATGGCGTGGAGGCCACTGCTAAGATCCGCGAGCTCTTTCCGAACCCAAAATTTCGGCCCAAGATCGTAGCGCTGACGGCCAATGCGATCAAAGGCGATCGCGAGCGTTTCATCGATGCGGGTATGGATGACTACATCAGCAAGCCTGTGCGCAAAGATAAACTCAAGGAAGTGATCGACCGTGTGCTGGAGGAGGAAATAGGCTAGACGCCAGAGCGCCGAGCCGCTAGTCTCGGTGTTATTGTGAAGTTTAGCTCGCTACCCACGCCACCGGAGTTATTCCGCCAATTTGAGGCTGGAGACATCTCGCGGGAGGAGCTGCAGGCTACCATGGCTATGCATGCTCGTGACCTGATTGAAGAGATGGTCGAGGAGCGTACCAATCCTCTAGCGGCCTATCTAGAGCGGGTACGCAATATCATGACAGCGAAGAAGCTGAGCCGAAAATATGGCGGCTCTCTACTGCGCGAAGTCCTTTCGGCTCTGGGAGAGATACCCGCATTTCCCCCCGCTCATCTGCTGTGGAATGCGAGCCACAAACAAATGCCACTGCACTGCTTTATCCGGATGCGTCACGAGCCGGTCTTTCGCATCGCTAGACTAGATGTCTCGCCGATGAAGGTGACTGCACGAGTGGAGTATGGTGCCAATGCCAAGACTGAGACGACGACTGAAGAGCTCGTGCTGCATCGCAATCATTTGCTGAAGTTCGAGCTGATGGATAGGCGAACAATCGGCTCGGAGTGAGATTGTACCCTATTGAATGAAAATTGTACCCTATTGAATCTACCAGTAGGGTCACTCTTCCATCTCGCGCAGGGCGTCTAGCTGCGCCTGATACAGAGCAGCTTGGGTGGTATTGGTATCGGTATTTCTCAGGTCGGGCGGGAGACTGGAGAGTAGAGCTAGGGCCTGTTCTAGGTAGTATTCGCCGAGATTGCGCGAAGTGAGATCGGATAGATCCAGACAGGCCGATGCTTTTTGGTAAGCGGCTGCGAGGCCTATCTTCAGATCGGGGTCGTAGGGCCGCAGGCGGGCGGTCTTTTGCCGGATACGGATCTCTTCGCGAAATAGCTGCTCGGCGGCCTCGGTATCGCCGCGGTCTAGCTGGATGAGCCCCAGCTGGTGAGTCGCGGTCAGAAAGTAGTTTCGCGCTTCGTCGTTGTCTGTCGGCGAGCCAGAGCGGACCTGATCTGCTATGGAGGCTAAATCTTCGTAGGTGACGTAGGCTCCGCGAGGTTCTTTTTCGGCGATCTGCACCTCTCCCATCCGAGCTAGCATAGGCATGAGCGCCTGTTGGTAGGCTCTGAGCTGATCTGAGCTTGCGTCTTTGATGGCGTCGGTGAGTAGGTTGGCTATCTCGTCGAGTGTCGAGATGGCTAGTTTCCCCTGATCGGTTTTGGCATAGAGATCTGCCAGTGCCTGGTAGACGGTGGTGATCTCACGTATCTGTTGGCGGGAGGCGTTGTCTGTATCGGCGAAGTGTGCGAGGCGGCGCTCTCGCACTTGGTCAAAGCTATCGACGGCATCTTGGATACGGCCGAGGCGCTCCTGGATCAGGCCGATCTGCATGAGATCTTTGGTGGCCAGGCGGTCGAGCTGATCGCCACCCAGCTCTGAGCGGATCTCGTAGGCGTTGGTGAATTTATTTAGCGCCTCCTGGTAGTAGGGCAGGGCTTCGTCCTGTTGTTTGGTGTTGGCAGCTAGATTGTAGGCCTGGCGGCCACGCATCGATGCGGTCTGTGCCGATAGCCGTAGGGTGGTCTCTGACTGATTGGTCTTTGGCAGGTTGTCGAGAAAGGTCTCGGAATTTTCCGCGACGATGGAGTACAGCTTGGTCGCACCCTGGCCAGATAGCTCGCCTTTGGTCATGGAGCTGATCTCATCTACGATGATCAGGGCCAGATCCTGGGCCTGCTTGCTGGATACCATGGCCTCTTCGGTGGCTTTTTGGGCTCGGCCCGCCTGGATGAAGGCGAAGGTGCCGGCCCACAGAGCCGCTACCAGCAGTACGGCAAAGACGATATTGACCCGGCGGGCTCGGCGCACGGCTCGCATGTGATCGCGCTCCTGTATGCGGCGGCGCACCTCGCGCATGTCGGCTGGGCGCTGGGCAGGGTCTAGCGACAGGCATTCCTCGATGAGTAGCTTTCGCGAGGTGGGGATGTAGTAATTGTCCGGCCAGGTGATCTCATCTACGGCCTCCACCATATTGGCGAGATTTTGGCCGTCTAGCTTTTGGCCAGTGTCGGCCAGAGTGGCCTCGAGCGAGGCTTCATTGATGGTGGCCTCCATATCGAGGCTGGTCTTTTCGGCATCGGCTAGCTGCTGTAGGCGCGGCAGATCACCGGTCAGCAGCTTGTAGGCGACCACGCCAAAGGAATATACATCCCAGCGGTAGCCACGGCCATCGGACGAGTCGCTGGGGCTGCGCAGCTGCTCGGGGCTGGCATAGAGCGGTGTGCCGACTGGCTCAAAGGTCTCGGCTGCCAGACCGCGGCTCTGCCCAAAGTCGCAGATCTTGATATTGTGCGGGGTCTCGTCGGTCAGCAGGATATTGGAGGGCTTCAGGTCGCAGTGCACGATCTGGTGCCGGTGCAGGTAGGCGACAGCATCGGCGATATCGCGGATCAGGCGCCAGGCTTCTTTGTAATCGACGTGGCCACACAGTCTCTCGAGTGTACGGGTCTCCCAGCTGCCGTCTGGAGCCGTATCGGCGTGCAGCCCCATGGCGTAGTAGGGCGGCTCATTGAGCAGGTCGAAATCGTGCAGCGTCACGATGCCGCTGTGCTCGGCGACTTTGGAGAGCTTTTCTAGCTCGCGCGCCATGGTGACGATGTCTACCGCACCCGGGCGAAAGACTTTCAACGCGCGATCGGACAGGCTGCGGTAGGTCGCACGATACACCTTTCCATAAGTGCCCTCACCCAGAGCCGGAAGGTGGATCTGGTAGTCATTAATCTTGAGTTGGTTAGATTCAGACAAGGCTTATCAGGGCAAAAACGGCTCCAGCATACTATAACTGAAATCTCCACGGTAGTAGAGTGTCAATTGTCGCTAAATCGACGTTTTGCTTACCATTTTTCGTGCCACCATCGATAGCAATTAGCGTTTTTTCCGAGGCGAATTCACTGATCACCTGTCGACAGAGCCCGCAGGGGGAGCGCATGCTCAGCTCTGGGTGGTCGGCAGTGGCAGTGGTAGATAGGGCTAGGATCTGGATCTGGCGGTAGCCTGCAGAGACTGCGGAAAAGATCGCACTGCGCTCGGCGCACATGGTAGCGCCGTAGCTGGCATTCTCCACATTGCAGCCGATGAAGCTATCGGTCTCGCCTAGATCATTCTGTGCCAGGACCGCTGCACCGACGTGGAATTTCGAGTACGGGGCATAGGCTCGCTCGGCAGAGCCCCTAGCTAGCTGGAGTAGCTCGCCCACGCTGGCCTGCACTAGCTCGCAGCGCTCGGTGGATACGCCGTGTGGAGTGCAGAGTAGATCCATGATTGGGGTGGGCGCGGTTCCTACTGGATCACGTTTTCGATCAGGATGTTTTGTATCACGCAGTAGAATTCATACTGCGCCAGCATCAGAGCTTTATCCTGAGGGATCTCGCCGCTCTCAGCACCAAATAGCGAGGCGATGAATCGAGAATCATCCTCCGCCAGGCCATGTTCTTCATTCATCAGCAGGCGGGCACGATTGAGCACACCATACCACGCCTCGGCATGGTCCATGGTGACAGGCACCCGCCACATGGGGCCTTCGAGCGGGGTTTCGGGCACATCTTCGTCCTCATCGAACCACTCCATCGGGTTTTCGGACTTCTGCGCAGCCTCGATATCGCGACTGACGATCGCTAGGCTTTGGTCAAAAATATCGTCGATGTCTGGACGGACGAATTCATTCCAATCGTCGACATCCTCGTTCTCGACGGCTTCTCCATCGGCGTCGACGATAGGAGGAGGTATGATGTTGGCGCGGGTCTGGTCGGAGAATCCTTTGCCAGCAGCGAGATTGGGTAATTCGTAGACGAAGTACCATTCTGCTGTGCTCAGGAAATCTAGAGACCATTCGCTCTGCCTAAGTGTGAATCTCATGAACTAAAAAGGGCGCCGAGGGCAAATAGTCACCCTAGGTTTTCTTTTCAGGAAAACCAAAAATTTCTCAGAAAAATGGTTACCGCCCGTTCAAGGAAAACAAGGCTTTGCTTCTTCAAATCTCAAAAGACCAACCAAATCTGATATTTAAGATTGCGAAACTTGGAAAACAAACGATAATAAATTATAAAATAATTTCCTTAAAAGCGGGCTTAAATCTAATAATTATAAAAAATCGACTTGATATAGGTTCGAAAAGGAAGTTAATTTTAGAATCACGTTAAATTAAAACACGAATCGCATTACGGAGGATTAATCCAATGGCAATAGTAAACGACACAAACAACAGACTCGTGGAACTCAACGCGGACCGCATGGCAGACTTGTTCATGTTCGCTCAGCGTTCGTTCCTCTTGGACCTTTCAAAGGAACTCAACAAGGGCAACATCTCTTACGCTCAGTTCTTCTTGCTCGGTTATCTTTCTAGTGAGGACTACCTCACCATGACTGATATCTCTAAGAAGATGGGGCATTCCACTGCTGCAGCTACCGGCCTGGTAGACCGACTCGAGAAGCTCGGTTATGTCCAGCGTCTACACGCAGCTGACGATCGCCGCAAGGTGATGGTCCAGATCACTCGCAAAGGTATCGATCTCGTAGCAGCTCTGCGCGACACTATCGCTCAAAACATTGAGGCGGTAATGACAGCACAAGCTGAAGGTCGCGAAAGCGAAGTGCAGCCTATTTACTCACAGCTGCGCGACTTCTTCGACGCTCGATAATTAACTAAATTTTGAATCTCTGTCCCAAGGATATTTGTGGGAGCAGGGGATTCAACCAATGCGATTCATACACTCAAAAAACACCTCTGGGTTGCCCTCCAGAGGTGTTTTTGGTGTCCTAAATGCAAAGGGGTGTCGGGCTTACGCTTCCCCAAAAATAGCCCACTTCTCGAAAAACAAGATCACTGAGCTATTTGTTTTTCGACTCGATCCATGGCGCGGTGTATCGCATCGCCAGGCTGCGATGGATTTACCGATGGCGTTTCGATAAAGCGGAAATAGCTATCGAACGCGTCGCTTAGTTTTGGGCTACGAGTGGCTTCGAAGTGATTCAGATAGTCCCGTGTCGAGCTCAGGCTGGCTGAGATCTGCTGGCGTCTCTGGTGTAGCTGCGCCAGTTCCGCATCGACCGTGGCAAGATCGCCCGCGGCTATCTTATTGCAGACTGCAGAGTAGCGGCGCAGTAGCTTTCGGTAGAGGGGAAAAGCCTTGATCTCGAGTAGTGATGCATTGGTCGCGCAGCCTTGGACTTTCTTCTGCCAGTTGGGTAGGCCGGTATATTTGCGGTATTCGCTCACATGCCCCTGAAAGTCGACAGCCTCCCGCTCGGGGATACGATTTTGCTTTCGCTCCTGTCTTTTGGCTTTGAACCGGTCGAGCAACTGGCGCCCTGCTTTGTGGGATTGGGGCAGCTCGGGTTCATTGTCTTCTGCAGAGCGAGACTCTTGGGCAGAGAAGCGTACCGTCATCGCCTGATCGATCATCTTCTCGGTCTCTTCAGGGGATAGGTACTCGAAGCTTTGCTGCTGGCTGACGGAGGCGAGCTGTAGAGCCCACCATTTCTCGATGCCACCGCCTGTCTCGCGCAGAGCAGGGAAGTGTTTGCGGAAAAGTACCGAGCAATTGGAGTCGGGTGCGATAGCCAGCTCCTGGAGCAGTGCTCGCAGAGAGGCGCCCCCGTCGCGCTGCTCACACAGGGCACCCACTAGTACTGCCGAAGAGGCGCGAAACAGAGCTAAAGAGGTGGGTGTGAGCTGGTCGACATTTTCCAGCTGCAGGATTTCATCGACTTTTAGCAGTTGATTACTCTCGATGAAGCCATCGTAGAAATAGCTGGGCTTACCTAGACGGCGATGGTGTAGATACTGGTCAAAGCCATGGATCAGCCAGGCCGGTGGCTCAAATTTGGAGGTTTTGAAATTTTCAGGCTGCTCGAGGTAGGCCTGCAGCATCTGCTCTATCAGTAGTAGTCGGAGGATCTGGGCGCGAAAGTCGCTCATCTCGAAGCGGTCGTGGATCTTCACATCCATTTGCAGGGAGAATCGTTGATCGGCGTGTGCCTCGCCACCGATCATGACATCATCGCCAGAGTGCACCGCTCTGCCATCTCCATGGAGATGGACTTTCAGTTTTACCTCCCAGTCATCGCTGTCGTAGAGCCCCAAGGCATGCCGAAAGTCAGTCTGAAGAGTGCGGATATATACCGCAAATCGCATCTTCAGTGGTAGGTGCTCGGCCCAGACATAGAGCTGGGCCTCTGTAGCGCTCCTGCCGATCACTTCCGATTCGCTAGTCGCCTCCTGAGCGGCACTCGGCCTAGGCAAAGCGATAGCGGCTACTGCGCCGAGCGATAGTGATAGCACGGCGAGTCGACGTCTCCATGGGTGGGGCTGTAGGTGTGAGTCGATCGACTAGGGTCTCAAAAAAAGTAACCTTCGTCAATCGGTGAGACGCTCTGGCTGGAGACCTGATTTTAGCGGGGAATTTTATAAAATAAAAGCGGGGACCCAGCTAAGTCGCCGGAGTCCCCGCATTTCGTTCTGTGTTGATGGATGTGTGTGTTTGTAGGGAAATATAAAAATGAGTGTCAGTCCACTAGCGGGACCAGTGGTCGACCACACGCACTTTGGTGCCGCTGCGTGTGTTCTCGTAGACCACTTTGGCCATATCGTATGGTAGACGGATACAGCCAGCCGAGGCAGGATAGCCTGGGATGTAGCCAGCGTGCACACCGATAGGCGAGCCATCGAGTCGCATCCAGAATGGCATGGCGACATTGTAGATGTTGGAGATCTTTCCTGAGCGGACTCGCTCAGTCATCGAGAAAGTGCCACGGGGAGTGTACTTCCCTGTGCGGGCGGTGGAGACTTGGCTGGAGGCTGCGACATCGCCATCTACTAGCAGGTAGCCCTGCTGGCTGCCGATACTGATCACCACGCTGGTGTTGGATGTCGTCGCTCTGGAGAGTACAGAGTGGTTGATATTGGCAGTGTAGACTGGAGGTGCCGGGCTAGACGTCACGGTCTCAGTCGCTTGGCCCATCGCAGGATAGCGTGAGGCCTGTTGGGAGCTGCTTTGGCAGCCGATCAGGGATGCTAGCACGAGCAGAGTGCCGCATACCCGAAAAATGCTTCGGTTACTCATGTGTGTTTGGTTTCTGTCTGTAAGTGTTTGGTTTCGTTTTGAAGGTAATCTGTTTTTTTAAATATTTCAAATAAATTAACCAATTAGACGTGTTTATTTTAAAAATTATTAAAATGACTACGGATACACACGGAATCCTCGCTTGCATGTGCAGGGTGGGGTGTTCACCATAATGAGTGTTATGATTACGAGATCTCTTTTGGTGATTTGTGCTGTGGTCGCTGTCTTGGCGACTGCTAATCTCAAGGCTCGCACGTGGACTCAAGCTGCTACGGGGCGGACGATCGAGGCGGAGATGGTAAAGGTGGAGGGCAGCAATGTCCTACTGAAGCTCGCTTCTGGGCAGACGGTGCCGGTACCACTGAACTCGCTGTCGGAGGCAGATCAGGCTTACATCAAAGAAGCGCTGGCTAGTGTGAGTAGCACCGGTGGCGGCAGTTGGACGACTTTTCGCGGTCCCGGCAGCACCGATATCTCTCCAGATACGGGCCTGCTAAAGGAGTGGCCTGCTGATGGGCCACAGCAGAAGTGGGTATTCGATGATGCGGGTATGGGCTACTCGGGCTTTTCCATCGTAGGTGGCAATCTGTATACTATGGGAACAAAGGGCTCCGATGTGCATATGGTCTGTATCAATACTGCTGATGGTAGCAAGGTCTGGTCCAAGTCTTTTTCAGAGGACGATCAAAAAGGCTACAGCGCAGGCTGGGGGCACGGGCCACGTGGTACGCCTACCTATAGCGATGGCAAACTCTACGGCCTCGGCCCTAAAGGGACTTTGGCCTGTGTCGATGCCGAGTCGGGCAATATCGACTGGAAAGTCCACATGATTGACGATTTCAAAGGTAAAGCCGGCGGCTGGGGCTACTCCGAGTCACCACTGGTCGATGGAGATAAACTGATCGTCGCACCAGGTGGAAACGAGGCAGGTATCGTAGCTCTCGATAAGGCAACGGGCAAAGTGATCTGGAAGGCCGACGAGGTACGTCCTGGTAAGGCCGAGTACGCTAGTATCCTCGTAGTCGAGATGAATGGCGTGCGGCAGTATGTGAAGTTTTTCGAAAAGGTCGTCGTCGGAGTCGCAGCAGACTCAGGTAAGCTGCTCTGGCAGGGGGACTTCGATGGAAGGACGGCCGTGATCCCGACTCCAATCGTCGAGGGAAATCAGGTTTATGTGGCAGCAGGTTACGGAGTGGGTTGTAAGGCTTTCGAGGTGAGCTCGAGTAATGAGGTGACCACTCTTTGGGAGAATAAGGTGATGAAAAATCACCATGGCGGAGTGATCAAGTTTGGTGATCATTTGTATGGATTCAGCGATGGCCCAGGACTGGTCTGTCAGGACTGGAAGTCTGGGGAGATGGTCTGGCAGGAAAAAGACGGCCAGCATCTGGCAAAGGGCGCTGTGCACATCGCCGATGGTATGATCTATGCGCTCAATGAGCAGAATGGTGCCGTCACGCTGGTCGAGGCGACTCCAGATGGCTACAAGGAAAAAGGTCGCTTCGTGCTGGAGCCACAGAGCAGCCAGCGCAATCCGCAGGGCAAAGTGTGGACTCACCCCGTGGTGATCGGTGGTCAGCTATACCTGCGCGATCAGGAGCTGCTCCACTGCTACGATGTGAAAGACTAATCCCCTATCGTGAATAGTAGACTATCAGTATGGATCGCTTGGGCGGCGATAGCCGCTAGCGTTGCTTATCTGGCATGGACAGCGAACTATCCCGCCGAGGCAGAGACCGAGGCTGAGCCGGATAGTGCGGCGACCTGGGCCGATGTCCGGTCCGATCTGGCCCTGCTAGAGCTGCAGAGCCGGATGGTTATCGGTATCTCGCAGTTTAGTCCTCAAGAGGCTGCCGCCACCTTGCAGCAGCTCGAGGATATGGCGCTGAGCGATCATGGCCGCATCGCAGCTGCTATAGTCTATAGCTTTGTCGATAGTGCAGACGGTGCCGATGCGGCAGCGGAGATACTGGATGGGATAGCTGCGGAGGAGGCTGAGCTAGTCGGGCAAGTGCGCTCTGGTCTAACGCAGGGTGTCGATGAGGTCCAGCGAGAGTCGCTCGAGTCTGAGTTGGGATGGTTCGCGCAGTTGGTGCCGCCCTCGACTCCGGATGATGCATTTGGCGATGCGATCCGCTCCCAAGCTGCGGTGTCGATGGTGGTGATTATGCTAGTGTTTTTCGGGCTCTGTCTGGCGCTAGTGACTGGATTGGTTTTGTTGATTCTGCTTTTCGTCAAGCGATCCAGTGGGCAGGTGGTGTTTCGTTATGACCGTGAGCAGGGGGCTGAGCGAAAGCATTTATTCCTCGAGGCTTTCGCTGTCTACCTATCCGTGATGGCTCTGGGGAGCTGGGCAAGCGAGTTCGTCCCTGAGCTTTCGATGGCTGCGTATGCGATCTCATTTCTGCTAGCTCTCTTTTGGCCCTGCATTCGTGGGTGTGGCTGGAGAGAGACTTGCAGACTGATGGGGTGGACTCGAGGGCGCGGCTGGCTGCGCGAGGTATGGGCTGGTATCTTGGGGTACTTGGGGCTGCTGGTGTTTGCTGTGGCTGGTTTGATTTTGGCGATGATCTTGATGGGGGTGTACAATTTACTCGGCCCCGATTCAGGTAGTGCTGATATGGCGGACTCCAGTCATCCGATTGTCGGTATGCTCACTGGTTCCGGTGGTTGGATAGAACGTTTGGTGTTGTTATTTTTTGCGGCAGCGATTGCCCCGTTTTTGGAGGAGACCATGTTCAGAGGTTCCTTGTTTCGCTACCTGCGCCATGGTTGGGGGCTTATTATCAGTTCTATAGTCGGCGGCTTTATCTTTGCCGTCATTCATCCGCAGGGTTGGTTTGCTGTGCCGGCCCTATGTTCCATGGGTATTGGGTTTGCCCTGCTGCGCGAGTGGCGAGATTCGCTGGTCGCATCGATGACAGCCCATGCGCTGAATAACGGAATGATCGTGATTATCGTGCTGATCTTATTAGGGAGTTGATTTGCCACATGCTACCATAGTATGGCTTAATGGCCCAATCAGAACAGTTGACCCATGGGGGAATAACGTGTTAATTTGATCACGGTTATGGAATTAACAGAGCTAAAAGAGCTAGTTGCTAGCATAGCTGTCAGTCAAAAAGAGACTGATCGGCAAATGAAAGAGACTGATCGGCAAATGAAAGAGACCGATCGTAAACTAAAGGCTCTCGGTCAGCAGCTAGGCGGCATTGGTGAAAAATTTGGCAGTTTTACCGAAGGTTTTGCAGCCAATTCCATCGCTCGAGTGCTCAAAGAAGAATTCGGCATGACGACTGTGGTCTCTCGTCAGCGCACCCGCCGCAATGGCGACGAGCAAGAACTGGATATGTTTGGCTACACCAATGACTCACAAAACGAGGCCGTAGTAGTCGAGATCAAAAGCAAACTCCGCACTCGCGATATCGAGCAGATGCAGAATAAGATGGCAGGTGTGAAAGGCTTCCTCCCTGAGCATGCTGACAAAAAGATCTACGGCATGATCTGCTATGTCGATGGCGATGCCGATACCAAGAAGGCGATCATCAAAAACGGCTGGTATCTCGCCAATGTCGCAGACGAGATCTTCCGCCTAGAAAGTATCGGCGATTTTTCGCCCAGAGTTTACTGATCTAACGCCTGTGGCTACAAAGCCTATCCGCCAATGCCTCCGCATTTAGAGAGAGACAGGCTTGCCGAGCCGAAAAAAATTAGAAACTTAATCATTGCCCTTTGTCTGGGTGGGATTGTGTTTCTTGCCCAGTTTCTGATGGTCTATATCGGGACCGAGATGAGTTTTGAGAATGGGATCGATGGTGGGAGGATGACGTATCGTGCTGGTAAGGTCTTCGGTCTTGTGGTCAGTGTTTTGTATTTGATGGTCCTTTTTTCCACATGTCTAGGTTGCTTTAATGTCCGACCATTCAGTTCCTTTTGGGGGATGATCGGGCTTGGAGTGCTGGCGTCTGGTTTGACTCTTCTCTTTGTCATTGTTCGAGCATCAGCCTCATTCCTGCTTTATTTCGAACCTTGATTCATCAGTACAGCTCATCGCTTAACCATTTGACTAAAGCTAAAAGCTTGTCTCTCCTAAGCTTATGGCTACCGAAGGCAAACTGACAGGTGAAACCCAGAAGAACTACAGTCGACTCGTCGATATGTGGGCGGCTCCCGGGCTGCACCCCACCAATATCGAGGTACTCACTAAGCTAAAGTCCGCAGAGGATCGCCAGTTTTCCAAGAATATGGAACTGACTGGGCAGATCTATGATAAGGACAAAGAGGCGGGGACCAATGATGAGACGCACATCATCGGTATCCGTACCGATGTTTGGAAACCTAGCAAGGAAGAGCGCGAGCGCTCTCTGAATGCGATCAAGAAGAAGCGCCGCCAGGACCTGAAGGCCGGTATCAAGGCGAAGGGCCGCCTGAACAAAGAGCAGACCGAGGAGCTAAATGCCAAACTCGACGAGGACTCGATGATGGCCATGGATAATAAGGATGTCGATAAGGCTCGCCTGGTGCTAAAGCTGTTTCGCTCGACTGGAAAAAACATCAGCTGGAAAGGCTCGCTCGAGGAGATGACGGTGCGCGAGGTGCATCAGTCGATCGGCTCGAGAAAGGCTTTGATCACCTTTGGGATCAATCTGCCTGGTTACGACTACATGGTGCAGGTGCAGCAGTGCCGTCGCTTTTTCCGCCCAGCGGTTTTCTCTTTCGCCTACCTGAATGATAAGACTGATGAGATGTGGTACATCGATGTGAAGAAATATTGGTTCTCTCTGGGGATCGACTACCACATCGAGGTGCAGGGGCGTCGTATCGGCAAGATCGATGGCAAGCTGATCGCCCTAGGCACCGATTCGCGCATCCATGTGGATGAGCCATCTCTGGCTGAGGACAAAAAGTTCATCGATCTACTGACGCTTTTTTCTGCTAGTATCGGCTACCACCGCACGATCTGGAAAAATATCCGTAAGCGGGTGAAGAACATCAAGGACGAGACATCGGTCCACGTCATCGAGGATGAGGAGCTGTGGCTGCTGAAAAATCCTCGTCGTGTGATGCGCTAATCTTTTATCGCTATCTGTCTCGATGGATTTTTTCGATCATCAGGAGAAAGCTAGGAAGAATTCTCACGTCCTAGTGTTTTACTTCATCCTCGCGGTGATCGGCATCATCTTGGCGGTGTATGCTCTCGCTACGGGTGTACTCTTCTTTCTCGGGCAGAAGACATCTCCGGGAAGTGTCGGCGCGCTCGACTTGTGGCAGCCTGAGCTACTGTTGATCACCTCTGGGCTCACTGGAGGCTCTATTTTCTTGGCTTCTTCCTACAAGTCGATGCAGCTCATGGGCGGTGGTCGAGTCGTGGCTCACGAGCTGGGTGGTCGCCATGTGGATGTGCATACGACCGATTTCCACGAGAGTCGGCTGCTGAATATCGTCGAGGAGATGGCGATCGCCTCTGGCGTCCCTGTGCCTGAGGTCTATGTGATGGATAGCGAGGACTCGATCAATGCTTTTGCTGCTGGCAGGTCGACGAGCGATGCGGTGATCGGGGTCACCCGCGGCTGCATGAAACTGCTGACTCGCGATGAGCTGCAGGGCGTGATCGCTCATGAGTTTGCCCACATCTTGAATGGTGACATGCGGCTGAATATGCGCCTCATAGGACTGCTATTTGGCATCCTCTTTCTCACACTGATCGGTGAGATGCTCCTGCGCAGTACCTGGTACGCGAGAGGGAGTCGTAGTCGAGAGGGTGGGGGCGCTGTGCTGGCTATCTTTGCTGGGGGGATAGGGCTGATCATCATCGGCTATGTCGGTATGTTTTTCGCCAATCTGATCAAGGCGTCGATCTCGCGTCAGCGTGAGTACTTGGCCGATGCCTCGGCTGTCCAGTTTACTAGAAATCCCGATGGCATTGCCGGAGCGCTGAAAAAGATAGGTGCTCTGAGCGAGGGCTCGCAGATCCAGCACCCGATGGCGCGCGATGCGAGTCACCTGTTCTTTGGCACCGCTCTATCGGGCAATGCTTTTGCGACGCATCCGCCGCTGAAAGATCGCATCAAGCGACTGCTGCCTAACTGGGGGGGCGACTATGGCTCAGTCAGCCTGCCGCCGATCACGGCGGAGACCGATAGCTCAAGTGCTGGTCAGAGGGAAAATCCCAATCGCCCACCAGTCGGTGTCCCCGGCGTACCGATACCTGGCATGATGCTGGCTGGCGATCAGGTGGCTGTACAGCTCTCCGAGAGTGAGGCGGCAGAGAGCATGAGCTCTGTCCATGCCGAGCAGATCGCTCTGAGTCACGATATACTGGAGCACATGCCCGAGCACTGGCTGGAGGCGGCGCATAGTGAGCCAGGAGCCCAGGCTGTGATCTTTGCGCTGCTACTGGCGCAGGATGAGAGACTGCGTGACCAGGAGCTCCAGCAGCTAGAGCAGGCTCTCGATGTCTACACCTATCAGCATGTCGTGCAGCTCTATGGCGAGCTGGCCCATCTGCACTCCTCGGTGAAGCTGGCTATGGTCGATATCTCGATCCCTGCGCTGCGCCGTCTATCGCCAGCTGAGTATCATCGCTTTCGCCAGGTCATGGAGGGGCTGATCGTCAGCGATGAGATGGTAGATTTGTTCGAGTTTACCCTGCAGAAAGTGGTTGGCCGTCATTTGGATACTTACTTCCGCGTGCGCAAGCCGACTCGTATCCGCTACCGGCGTATTTCCGACCTGCAGCAGGAGACCAGTGTGCTGGTCAGTACGTTAGCCGCTTTTAGCAATCCAGATAGCCAGTCAGATATGGAGGCTTCGTTTGCTAGTGCTGCGGCTCATCTGAGTGAGGTAGATGGGGGCATCTCGGTATCGCTACAGGGCCCTGAGAGCTGCGGGCTGGTGGCGATCCGCGAGGCGATCGAGAAATTTGAGGCGGCGACGCCTATTGTGAAAAAGGAGTTTCTCCTAGCCTGTAGTAAAGCGGTGCTGTCCGATGGTATCATCTCGAGTCACGAGGCGGAGCTGATCCGGGCCATCGCTGATGCGATCGGTTGTTCGGTGCCGCCTTTTGTGCGTTCGGCGCCGCTGGCGACAGCGTAGTCGGGCTAGGATGGTAGAGCCAGCGAATCGTCTGGGGCCTCGATGCTATTGATGAAGCTGCGCAGCTCATGCAGGCTGAATGGCTTTTGGATGAAGTCGTCCGCGCCGAGATCCTCTCGATCTTCTTCGGGGACGATCTCTGCCGATACCACCGCGATCGGTAGATCGTCGCGGACTCCAGTGACGCCACCAGAGCGAATTTCTTTGGCCACGGCAAAGCCATCCATGCGCGGCATACGTAGGTCGAGGAACATCAGATCGTACGGTGCAGCGGTCGATAGTTTTTCGATACAGTCTACGCCATCCTCAGCGAAGTCGGCCTGGTAGCCCAAGCTGGAGAGGAATTTGTCCATCAGATTTCGAATCACCGGCTGGTCATCGACCACTAGGATGCGTAGATTCTTTTTCTCCGGTTTCCGTGGATGGAGATTGCGGATTTTTGGAGTGATATCGTCGAGGTACTCTTTGAGACACTCAAAGTCGACTGGCTTGCTGATAAAGTCGGAGATGCCGATTTCTTCAGTCTCTTTCTTCGCCATCAGGTCGGCAGACATCATAGCGACAGGTGTTTTCTTGATGCGTTTGCCATAGTCGCCAGCTACGATCTTGCGCGCGATGTCTGTGCCATCTAGACCAGGCATATGGACATCGAGAAAGATCACATCGCACTCGACACGGTCATTTAGCATGTGATCGCATTCGCGACCATCTTTCGCAAAAATGGGCTCGGCATAGCCTAGATTGGTCAAGACCTTGCTGATCAGCCGGCGGTTCACCAGCTGGTCCTCGGCCACGAGTATCTGTAGATCTGGATTAGACTTTTTCGACTCTTTCGGTGGCTCGGGATCGCCTTTGCACAGCGCTGTGCCTGTTTTCAGCGGAGAGGAGGACTCTGGGGCTTCATCTGTGGTCGGAGCGTCTACCGAGAATGAAAAGGTAGAGCCCACTGCCGGCTCGCTGGCGACTTCGATCTCGCCGCCCATTTTATTGACTAGATTTTTACAGATAGCCAAGCCTAGGCCACTGCCGCCGAATTTGCGCGACACCGAGTTATCCGCCTGCGAGAAAGGATCGAAAATGTGGCCCATCTGCTCTTCGGACATACCCACACCGGTATCGGTGATGGCAAAGCGTAGCTCAGTGGCCGCAGGATCGATATCGATGAGCTGTAGCTCGATCTCTACCGATCCGGTTTCGGTGAATTTGATCGCGTTGCCGACGATATTCATCATCACCTGCTTGAGTCGGTGAGCATCGCCTATGAAGGCCTGTTTTTCGTCGAGCTGGATATCGAGGACCAGGTCCAGCCCTTTACTATCGGCGATCGGGCGGACCATATTGATCAGCTCGGTGATCATCTGCTTGGGCAGGAATGGGCGTGGCTCCAGCTCGATACCCTCCGTCTCGATACGAGAGAGGTCGAGGATATCGTTGATGATCTGTAGGAGGAATTCGCCACTGCTTAGGATGTGGTTGAGATGCTCGCGCTGCTCCTCGGTATGCTCGCCCTGAGCGAGTAGCTGACCATAGCCTAGCATAGCACCGAGCGGAGTGCGGATCTCGTGGCTCATCATCGAGAGGAATGCCATCTTAGCCTTGGCGGTGTCCTCTGCAGCTTTGATCTGGGCGTCCTTCTCGGCGCGCTCCTGCATCACCTCGGCCATCTGGTCTAGGCTGTCTTCGATATTCTGCACCTCGCGGTTCGGTAGGTCGCCGTGCTGCAGGATGTCTGTGGGATCATCTGTGATGGAGTGAATCTTTTTGTCCAGAAACTCCAGCGGAGAGGTGACAAATTTTTGGATAAAGTAGACGAAGCCACCCATCACTAGGCAGCCGAATAGGAAGATGCCCGAGAGGTTGCGCATCATGCGTTTCACCTGAGGGATGGCGAATTCCCAGTAGCTCCACTGGATCTGGCAAGAGCCGAGGTAGGTGCCTTCGTGGTGCAGCTGGATGAGCTGCTCGATCGTGCGCGGATTCTCGGCGAGATTCGGCGAATCGAGTTCGTAGACCATCCCGCCGAAGTTGTCTTTTAGCTGCATCTGTACGAGGCCACGGCTTAGCTCACTCGCTTTTTTAATGCGCTCGACGAAGGGCTCCACCTGGTCGTCTGCCATGGCATTTTTGGCTAGGCCAGCGACGATCTCGGTTTTCTCCCAGACCTGTTGTTCGACGAAATCTTCTAGTCGATCGATCTCGTAGGAGAGGATGATGAAGCCCACCCAAGCGAAGTTGAAGATCAGCAAGATATTCGCCACCACGAGCACTTGGCTGCGTAGGTGAAGCATCCTAAATTTAGCTAGGTTACGGCGAATCATCTGGAAACAATAGAGGGGTGTGGATTGGCCCCTCGCTAAACTTTTTAAATTTAGTTAATATTTTTAAAAATACAATAATTTTTAAAAAATAGGATATTTTTATTCCATTTCTTAGTGCTAGCTGATTCAGGTCGGTATTTGGACTCGCTTTTAGGCGCGCTGTTCTGTTTCATCTAGGGCTCAAATCATGAGATTACTGGTTATTCTGTTTGCCTCGTTTTTGGCAGCTGCTGTGTCTGCTGCTGGAGATCGCCCCAATGTCCTATTCATCGCCGTCGACGATCTGCGCCCCGAGTTGGCTAGCTACGGGGTCGATATCCACACGCCCAATTTCGATCGCCTGGCCGAGACTGGGGTGCAGTTTCAGCGAGCCTACTGCCAGCAGGCGGTGTGTGGAGCCTCGCGCTTATCGATCATGGGTGGTCTCTACCCGACTCTGACTGGTGAGCAGACCTACCACATCGAGGGCTGGCGCGAGCGGCACCCCGATCTGATCACCATGAATCAGCACTTCGGTGCTCAGGGCTACCAGACCATCGGTCTCGGCAAAATCTACCACGGCACCAATGGCGTGGCCGTCGATAAGTCGAACTGGCAGCAGTGGCTTTACCAGGGTGCTCCCACCTACAAAGATCCCGAAAACATCGCCGCTGCCAAGGAGGCCAAAGAAAAAGCCAAGTCGGATCCGAAGATGGAGAAGCTGAATGGCCCTACTACCGAGAGTGCGGATGTGGCCGATACTGCCTACTCCGATGGTCTGCGTGCCCAGCGCGCTGCCCAGGTGCTCGGCGAGCTGGCGGGGCAGGAGGGGGGCAAGCCTTTCTTCTTTGGGGTCGGTTTCACCAAGCCGCACTTACCCTTTGTGGCTCCGCAGAAATATTGGGATCTCTACCAGCGGGACGACTTCGCCATGCCGGCCAACAAAGGCATCCCTCCTGGCTACCCCGTCTACGCGGCCAACCAGAATCCCGGCGAGATCGCCAAATACTCCGATATCTTTCCGAAAAAGCCGCTCGAGTACTCCGACGAGCTCAACAAGCGTTTACTCCACGGCTACGCCGCCTGCTGCAGCTACACCGATGCCAATCTGGGCAAACTCCTCGATGCGCTCGACAAACATGGTCTGGCTGACAACACCATCGTCGTCCTCTGGGGCGATCACGGCTGGAAGCTGGGCGATCACTCCAGCTGGTGCAAGCACACCAATCTCGAGGTCGACACCCGCGTGCCGCTGCTCATGCGTGTGCCCGGCGGCGTATCGGGTGCCAAGACTCAGCGTCTCGTCGAGCTGATCGATCTCTACCCGACACTCTGCGATCTCACCGGCATCGCCACGCCTGAGCACTGCCAAGGGCGCAGCTTCAAAAAGCTGTTCTCCGATCCCGAGGCGGGTCATCGCAACTACGCCTACTCCTCCTACCCAGCGCGAAAGGAGATGGGCCACAGTGTGCGCTTTGGAAACTTCCGCTACACCGAGTGGCATCGCGAAGATGGCAGTCAATCAGCAGGCGTGCTCACCAATCTGAAAGTCGACCCCGGCGAGCAGACCAACTCGATCGACGATCCGAAGTACAGTGAGGTTCTCGAAAAGGGGAAGACCTACATCAAGAGCGCTATCGACCATGCCATGAAGCCGAAACAACAAAAGCAGCAGCAAGAAGCCGCCGTAAAGAAGCCCACCCCCGAAGAGACCCCAGCGCTCAAAGCCGCCGTGGGCGATCGCTTTCACATCGGCGTTGGCACCAGCCTGAAGACCCTCGAGTCGACGGAGGATCTGGCGCTGCTGAAAAAGCATTTCACCATCGTCACTCCGGAGAACTGCATGAAGTCCACCAAAGTGCAGAAGGTAGAGGGTGAGTTCACTTTCGAAAAAGCCGATCGCTTCGTAGAGATCTGCGAGCGCGAGGGTCTAGATGTCGTCGGCCATTGCTTGATCTGGGCACGCCCCGGTACCACCCCCGCCTGGTTTTTCAAAGATGGCGAAGAGACCGTGAGCAAAGAGAAGCTCCTCGAGCGCCTGCGCACCCACATCCACACCGTAGCCGGTCGCTACAAAGGTCGGGTCAAGATGTGGGATGTGGTGAATGAAGCCCTCGCCGATAGCGACAAAGAATACCTCCGCGATATCGAGTGGAATAATATACTCGGCGAAGAGTTTCTCGTGAAAGCCTTTCAATACGCCAAAGAGGCCGACCCCGATGCACTGCTGGTCTACAATGACTACCGCTGCGATCATCCCGGTAAGCTCGAGAAACTCGTGCGCTTGATCAAATCCGTCCGCGAGCAGGGCGGTCCCATCGAGGCGCTCGGCCTACAGGCTCACTACGAGTACGGCATGATTCCCTACGAGGGCATCGAGCGCGCGCTCAAAGCCATGGACGAGCTGGGGGTGAAAGTTGTCTTCTCCGAGCTCGATATGGATGTCGTCACCCGCGCCCGCTGGTACTACGACGGCGGCAAACACCGCGAGGAGATGAAGAGCTGGAATCCCTATCCTACCGTGCCAGCCAACGTCCTCGATCAGCAGGCCGCAGAGTATGCCAAGCTATTCCAGATCATGGACACCCACAGCGACACCATCGCCCGCGTCTCCTTCTGGAATCTCCACGACGGCCACAGCTGGCTCAACTACTGGCCCTGGCAACGCACCAACCACCCCCTCTTCTTCGACCGCCAGGGCCTAGCCAAGCCCGCCCTATTCTCCGTAGTCGAAACCCTCTCGAAAGGCTAAGTAGGGTTTCAAATTTCAAGCCTCAAGGAGGGGCTGCTTTCAGCTGCCCGGCAGGCTGAGCCGTATGCTTCGGCCGAGGTAGCCAGGCAGCTAAAAGCAGCCTCTCCTTGGGCCTAACGACGGCGCGGCAGGGTGAGTTCCCCGTAGCTAGCCGCTTGCGCCAAGGAGGGGCGACGTCCCGTCGCCCAGCTACCTGAGCCATCAACCCCAGTAAACCTCCCCTCTCGCACCAAGCCCCCCAACCCACCAAAAGCCAGACTTGCTGACTGGTCAGTCCCGCGATCGCAGTGTATACCTAGCCAGCACTCGACGCATTTATCTACCCATGAGCCTATACCACCCCAGCCTAGTTGACGATTTCATCGAAAAAGTAAACCAAGTAGGCTCCACCGAGGCGATCACCTGGTTGCGAGTTTCCGTAGCAGACGAGCGGATCCTCGCCCAAGCACAGTTCTATGTGGACAATGCTGCAAACGACCAGCCGATGGCAGAGCAAATGTTTCGCGCAGCCATCGGAGCCCTACTCGGCTCCGCCACGCCCGCAGCGGACGATTCAGCCGAGCCAGGCATCGATACCGTAGTCGCGCTACTGGAGCAGCTACAGAGTCAGGCTGCTTTCCCCGATTCGCTCAGCCGTGCCACGCTGAAAGAATATCTCTGCGATTTGCAGGAGCGCGAGCGCTACCTAAAAGAGCACAATCTCGGCAGCGGCGATAGCTGCTCCACTAGCCTGCCGCCTCGCTTGGAGAATGTCTACGTTCAGCGGCGTGGGCGGCGTGTGCTCGGTACCGAGTTTTCGCGAGGCGAGGCCGCTGGCGAGCAGACGGGTGCCTTGTTAGAGTTGCTCGGTCAGCAGCATCGGCAGGTGATCACTGCCGGGCCAGGCATTGGCAAGACTTTTCTGCTGCGCTACCTGTGCCACCGGCATCTATCGCCAGAGGAGGGCAGCCCGTTTCATCCCGGGGTGCCGGTGCTCATCTACCTACGCCGCTTTGCTCCGTGGTTTCGAGAGCATCGACCCACGGAGATTACCGATAGCAGTCTGCATCAGTGTTTTTGGGAATTCCTAGAGGAGCAGTGGGAGCCAAAGTACTCGGGCTTAGTTCAGGGATTCAAAGAATGGCTGGCCGCGCCGATTGTGCATGGTCAGGTCAATGGGGTGTTTTTGTTCGATGGTCTCGACGAGGTACCCATCGCGGGGTCCGACCGCCAGCATATTAGCCGGATGATTTCCGTGTTGGCGGATCGCTACCCTCGGCTACCGATCTATGTCACTTCGCGAGTGCGCTCTTACCCCAGTGGTGAGTGCCCTTGGGCAGTGCGCGATGCCGATGGCGAGCAGACGCGGTGGCCGACACACGAGATACTGCCCTTCGACCCAGCGGAGATCGATGAATTCATCGACAGTTGGTTCACCGAGCTAGTCAGCCGACGCTGGCTCACGCCGACAGAGGGCGAGGAATTGGTAGCCGTTTTTCGCAAAGCCTTGAGCGAAGGCCAGATTTCGGCGCTGGCCGATTTGGCACCCACGCCTCTCATGCTGACCATGATGTGCCGCATCCATGCGACCGAGCGCAGACTGCCGCGTGGGCGGGCCGATTTGTTCAGTCAGTTGCTCGATCTGCTACTGGGCAAATGGGAGGAGCGCCGCACGCGTGGCGCAGAGGGTGGTATCGACCGCTTTGAGCAGCTGTGTCGGGAGCGAGGTTATATCACTGGGCGCGGAGTGCTGGACTTGGATACCATTCGCCGCGAGCTTGGCTCCTTAGTCTTTCGACTGACCAGAGGTTTTGCTGGCGCAGGGAGTAGCGAGACAGGCATAGCCATCGCTGAGGAGGAGTTGCGGGCGTTTTTAGCGGTTCTCTGTCGGCCGACTGAGATTTACGCCGAGCAGCCAGATATCGATAGTGCGGTAAAGATCTGGATCGAGAATATGATCGTCTTCATCAAGGAGCAGGGAGGACTGCTCGATCAGATGGAGGGCGAGGGGTCGCCCTTTGTGTTTCCGCACCGCCAGTATAGCGAGTTTCTCGCTGGGTGGTATCTGGTGCAGCATCAGTGTGCTCAGCCTGGCTTTTCGATCACAGGAGTTTGTATGGATTATCAGCAGTGGACCGAGATTTGGCGCGAAGCGGTGTTGTTCGGTGTCAGTTGGCTGTGGTGTGAGGATGATCGGGCAAAGCTTATCCTGCTGGTGCGAAAGTTGGCCGACGAAGACACGACGCTGTCCCTGCAGATCGCTGGCGAGATGTTGGCCGAGTTTGGTGATCGTGATCTGGATCCCGATCTGTGGGATCGATGCAAAGATCGTTTGGAGGAGCTGATGTTGGCGCAGCAGCCAACGGTACCTGAGCGGATTTATTGCGGTATCAGCTTGGGCCTGATGGGCGATGATCGCCCCGGAGTGGGCGTGACGATCGATGGGCTACCAGATATCCAGTGGTCAGAGGTGATTCCTCCGCCAGTCGGTGGTTTTAGGATGGGGGCTGACGAGAGCGATGCGCTGGCTTATGTAGGTGAAAAACCGGCATTTGTCTGTGATACGATTCAGACCGCATATCATCTGTCGGTGCACCCGATCACCGTTGCTCAGTATGAGTGTTTTGTAGAAGCTGGTGGTTACTATGAGAAGTCGAAGTGGTGGAGCGACGAAGGGCTGGCGTGGAGAGATGAGGAGGCAATCTCAGGTCCAAGCTATCACAGCTATGATCGCTTTTTTCAAGTCGGCAATGTACCTGCTACTGGCATATCCTATCACGAGGCGTATGCATACTGCGCATGGCTATCGGAGAATCTAGGGCACTCGATACGCTTGCCACTGGAAGAGGAGTGGGAGTACGCCGCTAGGGGCGAGACGAGCACATTGTATCCATGGGGTGATGAAGACGATCTTAATGCTAGAAGTCATACTATAGATCAAGGAATTTATCACCTTTCTGCTGTTGGCCTTTTTGGGGATTTGGGAAGGCAATATGGGCACAATATTGAGGATCTGTCTGGAAATGTGTGGGAGTGGACAGCATCGGCACAGGGGCAGTATCCCGTGCTGAGAGAGGGCTCAGGCTCGGAAAATCGGACCCTCCGTGGCGGGGGGTTCTACTACATTACTGGGCTTGCCCGGGCCTCGGCGCGCACCTGGGAACCGCCTGACGTCCGTAACATCAGCATCGGTTTTCGTGTATTGTCGTTCCTATTCGCTAAAATACCTGAATCCTCTGAACTCTAGGGCGAAGCCCTCGAAATTTTTTCAATTTGGGGGCATCTTTTCCTCATGTCAGATAGTCGCAAAGAGATGGTGATATTTACCCGAACCTTTGAGCTTAAATAGGGGGCAAACGTTTTTACCACCCTTCCAGTGTGGGGTCTTACAGATAGGTATTTGACCTGGGGTTTCACCCCAGGCTACCAGCTCTTAGCCCCTCCAGGGCTCTATCACGTCCCGGAGGGACTCCAAGATAGTAGCCGGTGGCAAGCATAGCGCAGCCACCGGATGGAGCAGAAGTGAAAATGCACCCCAGCGGGGTGCTAGAAACTTTTGTTACCCTATGGCGCTCCAATGTCGGACAAGTCGAACCGAAAAATGACATTAAAAATCTGCGAGTTACCAAACGTGCGGAAGGGGGCTATGTAGCTAGTATTCGCTTATATTTCCATCTAGCGCGGAGGCGGGAGTGGATCGATCAACGGCGATATGAATATGGCACAGAAACACTCATCGCCGTATCAAAAATCGAAAAGCAAGGCACTTTCATAGGAAATATCGCCGAATGATCCGACAAGTCGAAGCAGGGGAGTTGTCACTAGATGATTTGCGTGAGTCGGCGGTCAGCTGGGCTGCTCACGCTAGCCATGGGGATACATGGCGTCTACGTGAAGCGATTTTTTCAGAGGTGGTCCGCCTTTCGAAAGATGAAAAAGATGAAGAGAATTGAAGCACCCGAAATGGCAAAAAAATTTCGAGGGCTTCGCCCTAGAGTTCAGAGGATTCAGGTGTTGGTTTCGAATGGGGACGACAATACACGAAAACCGATGTTGAAGTTACGGAAGTCAGGAAGATACCAGTCGCGCGCCGAGGCCCGGGCAGTCCTAGTATCGGGGAAGAAAGCCCCGCCACGGAGGGCTTTTGCATCTTTATCACTATCACTCCAATCGGCACTCCACTCCCATAGATTACCCGCTAAATCACAGACTTCTTTTTCCGAATAGATCCGGTTACCTCGCTGAAACATGCCGACTGGAGCCACTCGACTATCGAGACTGCCGCGGATGTTACACCTCTGATCGATGTCATTATCGTCACTACCCCAAGGATAAGTATCGCCGCACTCTCCTGCAGCAGTTCTCATCCATTGTGTCTCAGTTGGCAGCTGGATGGGCAGCGCAAGCCTCTCGCCGAGCCAGAGACAAAATGCATGGGCCTGAAACCACGAGACATCTGCCATGGGTAAACTGCCGATCGACCAATAGTCTTTTGACCAGCCTTTTTCTGCCCAATCAGGATCGATATCGTGCCCCCGCCACCAGCTCGCATTCTGGTACTCGGCGGATTCGACAAAAGCTCGATACTGCTGCCGAGTCACCAAGTGCTTGGCGATAGCGAAAGACTCGCCATCTACTGGCACCCATTCGATATCAGGAACCCCTTCGACACAGCCGACGCCAGGGCGAGTATCGCCAATGCGGCCTAGGGCCATGGCTACGGTGTAGCGCTCTTCATTGGTCAGTGCATTGTCTTTGGCTTCAATCAGGGCTGCGGCATCATTGAGCAGATCTTTAAGAATGGATTCGCGGGTGGCATTGCCGACGCAGATATTGGTGAGATTTAGCTCGTCGACTAGCTCCACCATCAGGCCGATGATGCGCCAGTGGACTGTGCCACAGCCATGCTGCTCGTGGGAGCGGATGCGGAGATTTTGAAACAACTCGAAGAGGGCTGCCTCGCTACCTTTGCGCAGCTTGGCGCAAGCGAGTAGGAATGGCTCGCGCCACTTCACCTTGGCATCTTCGGTGACTTTGTCGAAGATGGTGTTGGCGTCTTGATCTGAAAGAAATCGGCCTGCTAGATACTCCTGAAAGGTGCGGTGGGGAAAGCGGTATAGCTCACCATGGTCATTTAGCAGACCGGCACGGTCGCGCAGATAGGCGAGGAGATCGTCGGACTTAGCCTCGCTATTTGAGCTCTTTGCTAAACCATACAAGGCGTGGATGAGCGATGCCTCGTCGATATCGGCTACCCCTGGATTGTCGCCCTGCTTGCAGTGGAAGTCGTAAGCGACTTTCTCGATGACGCGCAGCAGCTCATCTTTGGTGACGCCGATGAACTGCTGCAGGCTCTGGCCATCCTGCTTGGGTTTTTGCCAGATCTCTAGGAGTAGATCGACACAGTTGGAGTAGAGCTCCTGGCGATTCTCAGGCACGCCGCCTCCCTTGCCCAGATCAAGCAGGCAGATCATCGTGAGCATGAGGGGAACGTCTGCTAGCTCGCGGATGTGGCGCAGGCTCTCGATCTGCTGGATTAGCTTGTCGCGACGTGTCTCGGCCTCGCTAGTGGAGAGGCCTTTTTTCGGGGCGGCATGGGCAAACCACTTGGTGGTGAACTCTCGTCTCTGGCCTTCATCGAATGGCTTTAACTTGGTGGTGGTGAAGTCGCCTTCCAGTCGCCAATCGTTTTCCTCGTAGGCGTAGGGACGCGAAGTGACCACCAGACGCACTTTGGGGAAGCGCTTGGCAAAGCCCTGCACGGCGGTGAGAATGCCATCGCGAGCGTCTTTGGCATCGGGCACTTCATCGAGGCCATCGAGAAATAAGATCCCACCTTCTTTGAAAATCAGATTTTCGATAGCTTTGGCGGTCCCTGGATTTAGCTCGCTATCGATCTGCTCCGAGAGGTAGTCCCAGAGTGATAGGCCGCTGCCCGCATACTCGCGAAGTACGATGTATAGCGGGAGTTGCGTGGTAGGAGGCGCGGTGACATTGCCTGGTGGTTCGTACCAAGTGGGTAGCAGATCGTCTATCTGCCCCTCTTCCATACAGAGCGCTGAGCCAGCGAGGGCATAGGCGAGCATGTTGGTGAAAGTCGACTTGCCGGAACCGGGCTTGCCTAGGATGACAGCCCGATGGAATCGAGAGGCGAAGGCGGTAGCTGTGATATCTTGCTTTTCTTCCTGCTCCCCTTCAGAACCAGTGCCAATACCTCCTGAATAAAGTTCCCGATCATCTCGCTCCTGGTAGCTGACTCGTAGCTCTGTATAAATGGACGGTAGCTCCAGCCGCGTAGCGTCGTCGGCTACAGCTTGCCAGGTATCGAGCTGAGCGAGCGCGACTTTGAGCCGCTCCCGCCGAAGATTCTCTAGGTAGGGAATAATTAGCTCGTAATCATTGGGCTCTGCGGTGATTGACTGGAGGTAAGCGACTGCCGCTGTTCGCCATAGTTGCTCGTGCTCGGGAGTTTTTTCCTGTGAGGGGCTCGGCTCGGCTGGTGCGGCCTCTGACTTATTCTGCTGAAGCATGGCGATGAGTTCCTCGCGGCTGAGGTTGGCGTAATCGGTGGGCTCGTTTTTTGCAGGCATGGTAAAAAATGGCGGAATGGAGTCGATCTCTCAGGTCGGGCACCGTAGGATCTGAGTAACATGAGTGACTCTAGCGGCGAGCGTATCGCAAACTACCTGGCAAAAAAAGAAGAATACGATGAGCTAAATCGAAAACTCGCCCTCGGTGAGGCCAATCGCATGCAACTGATCGGCTGCAAAAGTCAGCTGGATCGACTGGAGGCGCTGCTATCGAGCGACGACATAGCCGCTATCCAAGCCGGAGACCTGCCACCGCAGCCGCCCAAGGTGGAGGTGATCGACATCCTAGTGCTACGGGCCAACCCGATCGATACCGAGAAGCTAGAACTCGACAAAGAGATCCAGGCAATCGAGCGCCATGCACAAGAGGGCGGCCACACGGTGAAGGTACGCTTCGCCGGGCTGGATCAGCTCGACAAGTGGCTGCTGCTGTATCGTCCGCGGGTCGTGCATTTCTGCGGGCATGGAGACGAGTGGGGAGAGCTGCTGCTGGAGAAAGACGATGGCACAGCGGCCAAAGCCAGTGCGGCTGCTATCGCGAAGCTCATGCATCTGCAGGATTGGCAGCTGGATGCCGTGGTGCTCAATGCCTGCTGGAGTGAAGCGGCTGCCAATCCCTTCACAGAAGTCGCCAACTACGTGATAGGTATGCGCGAAAAGGTCGGCGACCCTGTGGCGATAGCCTTTGCCGATGGATTTTACCGTGCCTACGCGATGAAAGGGGAATCGGTGCCAGATGCCTTTGAGTGGGCGATCGGCAGGCTGGAGCTACATGAGCTACCAGCCGACGTGATGAAACTGGTGACTGCGAAGCTCTCCCGAAAAACTAGCCCGATCGCCGAGATCCAAATGGTGGGGCTCGAACCACCCGAAGCCATGGCCCACCGCAGCGCTCCTGATAGTGACCGCGATGATGATGCTAGGTTGTACCCGCTGTGGTTTGGCACCGATCGCGAGCCCGTGGATCGCGCTGATCTGACCAAGGGTTTCACCGGTGAGCGAGCGATGGAGCTGTTTACTGGAAAGTGCGAGGTGTCGATACCGAAGGGGCATAAGGTGGGGAGTATTGGCTCGAAATTTTTGACGCGCTTGTTCAAGGGGGATGATCGTTTGAAGCTGCACTTCGACTCGATCCAGCGATTGCTCGATGCGGCCTATTGGCAGTCAATGATCGAGCAAGTCAATGTGTTTGATGATCAGGAGCAGAAAATGGCATTGGTGTTTGTCCACGGGTTCAATGTTGACTTCGAGAGTGCGGCGCTGCGCGCGGCTCAAATCGGGTTCGATCTACAAGTCCCGGGACCAATGGCATTTTACTCGTGGCCATCGAAAGGCATGCTCAAGGATTACTTCGTCGATAGTAACACGGCTCTCGGCAGCGCGGGAACGTTGACCCAATATTTGCGCAAGTTTGTCGCCGAAGTGTCTGGTGAAGTCGATAAAATCCATCTGATCGCTCATAGCATGGGAAACCGTCTATTGCTGGATGCGGTGAACAAACTACAGCATGACTATGATGCTCCTGTGTTTGATCAGATCTTTCTCGCGGCAGCGGATGTCGATCTAGAAAAGTTCCGTAATGAGTGTCAGGCCTATAGCAAGGTGGCGAACCGGACGACGATGTATATCAGTAGTAAGGATAGAGCCCTGAAAGCCTCTGAGTTCCTAAATGACAGTGATCGAGCCGGATACTATGAGCCGACAGTCGTGATACCCAGTGTATTCGATACGATCAGAGCCACTCATATGAAAAAGGGGCTAGGCTTGCTCGGGCATGGTTACTATGCCGATGCTCGGCCATTGCTGCAGGATATGAGCCAGATGATGTGGGATAATTTGCCTCCCACTAGTCAAAAGCGAAGCCAGATCTCGGAAGTGGCGCAGCATCTGTGGGAGCTGCGGGCGTAGGGTGTTGTACCGGATGCTTCGGCTGGCTATCTGAGCCAACTTATCAAGGTTTCAAATTTCGAGCCTCAAGGAGAGGCTGCCTTCAGCTGCCTGGCAGGCTGAGCCATATGCTTCGGCCGGGGTAGCCAGGCAGCTAAAAGCAGCCTCTCCTTGGGCCTGACGACGGCGCGGCAGGGTGAGTTCGACAGCCCAAGAGAGTAGCTAGCCGCTTGCGCCAAGGAGGGGCGACGTCCCGTCGCCCGGCTACCTGAGCCAACTACCAAGGTTTCAAATTTCGAGCCTCAAGGAGGGGCTGCCTTCAGCTGCCCGGCAGGCTGAGCCATATGCTTCGGCCAAGGTAGCCAGGCAGCTAAAAGCAGCCTCTCCTTGGGCCTAACGACGGCGTGACAAGGTGAGTTCCCTATCCAAAGAGAGTAGCTAGCCGCTTGCGTCAAGGAGGGGCGACGTCCCGTCGCCCGGCTACCTGAGCCGACTACCCAAGGTTTCAAATTTCGAGCGTCAAGGAGAGGCTGCCTTCAGCTGCCTGGCAGGCTGAGCCGTATGCTTCGGTCGAGGTAGCCAGGCAGCTAAAAGCAGCCTCTCCTTGGGCTTAACGACGGCGTGACAAGGTGAGTTCCCCATCCAAAGAGAGTAGCTAGCCGCTTGCGTCAAGGAGGGGCGACGTCTCGTCGCCCGGCTACCTGAGCCATCTAGTCGTGCCATATGCTTCGGCGCAGCCTGCTGGGCGACGAGACGTCGCCCCTCCTTGGGCTTAAAGTTGCAAGTCGCGTTGGGTGAATGGAATCTGTGAAAACGGCCGATTCAATAGGGTACAATTTTCACTCAATAGGGTACAATGCCGATCTCTAGTACTTTCACACCTCGGTCACTCGCCGGCACCTAGCTCTTCGTAGTATTTCCGCACTAGCTCGCTGAACTCGGCGGGCACTGCATCGCGATCGATGGGGGCGATGGGGTTGTCCTTGTTGAGGCGGGCTAGCTCTTCGGAGACTCGGCTGCGGAGCTCGACTAGGGGCATGAGAATCTCCATATCGATGGTGGCGGCGCCGGGAGGTGCGTTGTCGCGCTTGAAGTCGATGCGCATGGCGCGGGCATTGTCGAGCACGCGGGCGGCATCGTTGCGCAGGTTCTCGGCGTTTAGCATCTCTTCGATGTTGCCGAGGGCGTTGGCGAAATCTTTGTAGTCCTCGCCGGTGATGGGGCCACGCTCTTGGGGGCCCTGGGCCTCTGAGGCACTGTCGAAAAATAGTGGCCTCTGTTGGGCTAAACCTGTGGGTGTCTGGCTGGTATCGCTACCGTCACCACCGAAATTCGATGCCATGCCGCCGCTGGAGCGACTGCTGGATGAGCGACCCTGGCTGAGGAGACTACGGCCGCGCTCTCGGCCAGAGCCGGTGCCTTTGCCTTGTCCCTTGCCTTTTCCTTTGCTGTCGGCTTTGCCTTTACCTTTGCCATTCTCACCGGCCTGGCCTTGGCCTTCTTCACCCTCGCCTTCGCCAGCCTGCGCTAGCTCGGTGGGATCGCCCTTTCCTTTACCTTTACCCTTTCCTTTGCCATCGGCTTGGCCTTTGCCGTTTTCCTCGGCTTGGCCTTTGCCCTTCTCGCCACCTTTGGCTAGCTGGCCGTCACTTTCGCCCTTACCTTTCTCGCCTTTGCCCTTGCCGCCTTTACCCTCTTTGGGATCGGGTAGGTCGCCGGCGGCAGCGGGTTCTTTGGCCTCGGGATCTGGCTGTTGTCCGCTCGCTGCGGAGCGCAGGCGATCGGTTTCTTTTTGAGTCTGCTCGATCAGGCGATCGATCTCGCTGCGGGCTAGGCGTAGCGAGTCGGCCTCGCTACCGAGGATCTTTTCGGCGGCTTTTTCGACTCGTTCTTTGAGGTCGGCTATGCCTTGGGCGGCATTTTGCTCAGGCTCGCGGGCTTGGGTGCGGCGATTGTAGCGGAGCATGCGATTGGCCTCAAAGAGGGATTCGGTCACGCCATTCACGGTGGTCTCGCGCACGGCATCGTAGAGGGCATCGGAGAGCAGGGGCTCGCTTTCCTCGGCCTGCTCGCTCACGTCTTTGATCTGCTCGAGAAGGTCCTCCATGTCCTGCTGCTGCTGGGAGAGTTGGTTGGCCAGTTCGCGATTCTCCTCGGGGGAGCGGAATGGGTTGCCGGTGTTGGAGCCGGGAGGGGCTTTCTCATCGAGCTTTTTGCTGATCTCCTCCTGCCTCTCGGCCAGCTCGCGAGCGGCCTCGCGGATGTCTTTCATCTCGGTGGAAAACTGGCGTGCGGTGCGCTGGCGAAACTCGTCCTCCACCTGCTCTAGCTCGCGCTGGGCGCGGGTGGCAGAGTTGGCGGCATCGGCCAGGTCTTGGGCCTCGAGGTCCTCGGCGGTCTCACGCACATCCTGGCGGATCTCCTCTAGGCGCTGGCGCTCCTCGGCCATCTCGGCGCGGTTTTGCTCGCTGTCCATGGTCTGGGAGAGATCGTCGAGATCGCGTAGCAGCTGTTCCTGCTCCTCCTGCAGGCGTTTCAGCTGGCGTTCGATTTTGTCCTTCTCCTCTTGGGTCTTGGCTTCGGCGAGCTGGTTTTCGAGTTCTTTGATCTTTTCGGCGATCGCCTCCTGACGGCGGGCGAGTTCTTTTAGCTTGTTGAGCACTTCGAGGTTGGCCTGCTTTTGGGCTTCTTCTTCAGGGTCTGTGGCTTTGGTGTTTTCTTTGTAGCGTAGATCCTTTTGTTTCAGCTCTAGGTTCATCAGCATCTGCTGCTCGGGATCCTGCGGCTGACCCTGAGAGGGGCTCTCGCTCTGGGTTACGGTGTGCTCGCGGGCGCGGGCTTTGATCAGCTCCTGGTAGGCGGCGCGCACCGAGACATTGGCCAGCTCCAGCTCCTCGATGTGATCGGACAGCTGCGAGGTGAAGTAATCGACCGCTTGCTCCATGTGTTTGCGAGCCTCCTGGATGTAGGCTTTCATCTCGGGATCGTCGATCTCTTGCTCGACGGTGGCCGATGTCTTGATGGCGACCATCTGCGATTCGGTCAGGACGCTGATGTCGCTCTGCAGCTCGTCGCGAGTCTTGCCGAGATGAGCGCGGCGTAGGACTTTCCACGTCGCATTTAGGATGTCCTTTTGGATTTTCAGTAGATTGCCGACTCCGCTACCGCTCTCGCCTTCGCCACCTTGACCGGGCTGGCCCTGCCGAAAGGTGGCATCGAAGTGGCGGACCTCGGCCAAAAACATGTCGCTCTGCGTGCGGCGTAGCTGCCCCTCGCGATCGAGGTCCTCAGCCCATAGGTGGTAGGTGATGAGGTCGCGAGGCTGGGCACCGAGCTTCTCGATGGCGAGCATGGTAGTGAGCTGGTGGTGTTCATTGCCCTCTAGCTCCTCATCGCTCAGCAGGACTTCTTCTTTCTCCGCGCCATGCTGAAAGACGATACCGGCTTGTTTGATGCCGAGATCGTCCCAGACTTTGGCTTCGATAGCCAGCTCCTCGACGGTGGTCACATTGACGTCGCGTTTGGGGAAGGCGAATTCGAGCTTGGGCGGTTGATTACGCTTCACGTTTACCTCGATCCAGGGTGGGCGTTTGTTGGTGCGGTCGTGAGTGTCGACGAGGTGGAGGCGGTATTTTTGGCTTTTCTCCGGTGTCTGCGAGGCCACGAGTACGGTGGCGTCGTCGGGACTGGGTGTCAGGGGGATGATGGTATCGTCCTCGCCAAATAGCTCGCCTGCAGCGATCGGCTGACTGACCTGGATCGACCAATCGACCTGCGATCCCTCTAGCACGGATAGCTTGCGAGTGTCCTGCACGGTGCGGGCTGGGAGCTCGGTGTAGGCTGGTGGAGTGACGGTGGCATCGGCCTGGTGGAGCTCGGGGTGCTGATAGGTCTGGATGGTGTAGCTCTGGCTCTGGGCCTGGTCGTAGTGCACGGTGTAGCGGGTGGGTCGATCGACACGAGCGATGATGGTGGAGAAGACGGTGTCCTCGACTTTGGGGCGCATCGTCAGTCGGCCGATCTCGAGATCGTCAGCGATGTCGTGCATCACGACCATGGCGCTGCTGGGGATACCGCCGTGGAATGTGGCTTCTACCACCACGCGGCTGCCTTTTTCCACCTCCATATCGCCTGGCTGCACGATCACGCTCACTAGGGCATCGCCAGCCTCATTGGTAGGCATGGTCACGGATGGGGTGACTGTGGCCTCTCGGTCGAAGGAAGCACCTAGACAAAACCAAAGGACGAAGGCAAATGCCGCTAAACTCGCGATCTGGATCCAGCCGGCTCGGACCAATTTTTTCTCAGACACCTGTTTGACCCAACGGTTGCGGATAGCGTGCTCGGTGACCTGCTCTAGCACCTGAGTCTGCAGGTAGGTGAGCTGGCCGTCGGGACCGGGCTGCATGTCCATCGCCGTGAGTAGCAGGCTGTTCAGATCGGGGTGCTTGTCCTCTACTTCCACAGCGAGAGACTTCAAGCTAGGCCGCTGCAAAGTGATGATGGCCATACCGATCACGAGGATGAGAAAGGTAGCAGCGACTATGACGATGGTCGTGGTGACAGATCGGTAGATGCCTGCAGTAGACAGCAGCAGAAGGATCAGTAAGGCGAGGCCACCGATGGCGATGATGAAGGATATCCAGCGACGCTGGCGCAGGCTCGACTCGGCTCGAATGATCGGGCGCAGGCAATTGCTGAGGACTTTGTCGGTCATGAGGTAGCTGGGCTAGGTGATGGGGTAGAGCTGGGGCGGCGGCCAGAGAGCCAGGTCTCTGCGAGTACAAAGAGTAACACCGCGGCTACCAGCCATTTCCACAGTTTCTGATGGGCTTCCTTTTCCTCGATGTCGAGGCGTTGCTGAGATTTGCCGGAGTCTGTGGCTAGGGAACTACCACTATCGGGATCGGCGCTATCCAGAGGCACATTGAACTCGGTCAGCAGCAGGGCTGGCTCGACAGGGCTGACTCGCCCCTGCGAGGGGTGTAGATTGATGGCGATCGGTACTTCGGCTTGATTGGCATCTAGCCGGGTGAATAGACCGGGGCGAGTCGCGGTCTGCTCCTGGCCTGCGACTAGTATCTGAGCCTCGCCCACGTAGTAGGTGGGGGCTGCTTTGGCGCTATAGCCGGCATTCTCCAAGATCGAGTACAGCACTGGTACAAATTTGGACGAAAGCGCAAACTGACTCTCAGATGGCTGCCAGCCGGATAGGATGGTGAAAATGGAGCCGGAGTCGACCTCCTGTAGTAGCCAGGCAGGTGAGCCCTGGTCGAATCTGGCTATCGACTGGATGCCCTCGGGCAGAGCGTCGGGGTAGTCGTGAAAACTGAGCTGCCGGTATTTCCAAAATCTGACTTTGGTGAAATCGCGGATCTGCGCGCGGGCGAATGGGACCAGCACGGGATGCTCGAAGTCTAGCTCGGCTAGCATGGCATAGCGCTCGCCTTCATACTCGGCTAGCTCGGTGGTGTGGCCGAGGAGTGTGCTCAGGCTTTGGCTGGATGTAGTGGCGCTGGGCATGGCGATGACTAGGCGGCCATCGGCTGCCAGTGCGCGTGCGGTCTCCGCGTGAGCTGTGGTCCAGTCGCCATGCAGCACGACGGCTGCGGCATCGGTGTCGGCCAGGCTATCCAAACCGATGGACGATACCTGAGGGGCTAGGGATGCGGTCGCATGTAGGGCTCGCTTTAGGTAAAAGTAGGGAGAGCCGACATCGTCGATTTTGTCGCCAGGCAGACTGGAGGCAAAGGCCACATCGAGAGGCAGGGCCTGTGGCGGGGCGATGTAGACGGTATTATCAAACTCGTGGGCATCGCCGGTCAGCACCAGCTGGCCGGACTCGCTGGGCTGAGATGGCTGCGGAGCGCGGATGACTCGGCTAGAGCCAGGCGGCACGACTCCCTCGATAGCCGTCGCAGGATCGCCTTTCCAGGCTAGTTGGAATTTGTCGTTTTCGGCATCTTTGGTGTTTGAGATGCGCACTCGATGGATCATCTCGGCTGAGGTGCTGGCCTCGGTAGTGGTAGCGGCGAGTGCTAGCGAGAGATTGCCGGTTTCTTTGGGGGCTAGGGCGATGGGTTTTACCGACACGCTCTCCGGCCAAGCGACATCGTTGATCGCGGAGAAATCGGCACCCTCCTGAAAATCGCTGATCAGGACTACCTGGAGTTTTGAGAAATGCTCGGCATCTCCCGCATGAGTGGAGATCTGATCGATCGCCTCTACCATGGCTTGGCCGGTAGCCGCGATGTCCCAAGATAGGGGATGATCGGGGATGGTTTTCTTTAAGGCGCCGATGCGTGAGCGGGCATCTAGGCCCTGCCACTCAGCGAAGTCTGCGATCACTACCGGCTCGCGATCGAAGAAGATCAGCGCCAAATCATCCTCGGGCTCATACTCGCGGATCTCCGCCTCGGCGGCCGCTATGGCTCGCTCGGCTAGGTCCTCGCGCTGCATCGATGCGCTGCGATCGACTACGATGGCGACTACAGCACCCTCGCTAAGCTGATCGCCGAACATGGAAGATTTCAGATACGGTCTGCCGAAGACGAGTGCCAGTGCCAGTAGGGCTAGGCAGCGCAGTGCCAGCAGCAGCCATTTTTCCAGCCGAGTGCGGCGGGTGAGCTTTTCTGGGGACTTTTCCAGAAACATCAGCGAGCCGAATGGGATCTTCTCCTTCGGCGGCTTTTTCCGTAGGTGCAGCAGGATAGGGAGAGCGACTGCCAACGCCCCCAGCAGATACAGTGGAAAGAGGAAACTCACGGCAGGCACCGTGCCATGAAACTAGCCACTTCGCGAGGCCGATTTTCTCGCGAAGCGGCTAGTAGAGGGGATGGGCTCGCGCGTGAGAGCGCGGTTCTTGCGGAAAGTTAGACGGCGCCCAGTACTCGAGCGATGATTTGAGGTGCGCTAGCTGGAGAGCTGGCTCCGTCGGTGAAGTCCATATTGATCTCGATAAGCACGGACCTACCGACGCCTTTGGCATCAAGCCAATCGATGATGATAGATAGGCCATCGTAGTAGGTTAGATCATCTGCCACTCGCAGGTCAGAATGAGCGAAGATCTCCTCTACTGTGAGACGCCAACTGCCGTCTCGATCCGTAGGGATGATGAAGGAGCTGCGCTCTTGGCCAAACGATACGGCGAAATGTGCGGGTGTATTCTCCGCGACATCGCGCCCGACTAGGAATGGCTGAAACGAGACTGGGCTCGCGTCTTCCTCTGCAGGTGGCTCAGGGCGCATGCCAAACTCGATGCCAGCGATCTGGAAATTGATGCTGTCGAAAATACCGGATATACCGTCGGCATTGTCAGCTGTGATCTCTGCAGTGTAGCTAGATGCGGCGAGTGTAGCCTGCTGTAGGCCCAAAGCCGAATTGGCAGCACCAGTGGCGATGTCGACAGTCAATGGACCTTCGTCTGTAGGTAGAACCAATACGGTGTAGGTGCCGTCGCCATTGTCGACTAAGGCGCTGGCGGTGCCATTGGTCACTACCAAGTCATCGATACCAAAGCCGGTGACTGGCTCGCTAAAGGAAATCGTGAGAGTGAGTGCCTCCTCGGTAGAGCCAGTCGCTGGGCCAGAGATAGTCGGAGCGGGGCCGACATTGTCTAGGGTGTAGCTTTCTATCGTAGCTGGAGGTGTGGCCGACAGGCTGCGACTCGATAGATCTGCGATGTCATTGGTCGCTGCGATACTCAGGCCGACTGTACCCTCGAAGTCTGCAAGATCGCCACCACTCACGGTGACTAGGTAGATGCCTGAGCCAGGCGAAGTCTCAGTGATATCAGTAATGGTAGCTGTGGTGCCGCCTGAGATCACAAAATCGTCGGCGGTCACATTGGTCACCGGCTCGTCGAAGCTGACTTGGAAGACTAGGCTGTCACTATCGGTCAATTCTGGGGTAGGTGCGCTGCGGGTGATGGAGGTCACATTGGGATCGGCTGCATCCAGCACGCTCAGTGTGAAAGTCTGGCTAGTAGGAGTGGAGCCATCTTCATCGCCATCCTCGACTGCGATGTCGAATGCAGCAGATAGGGTATTTGACCCATCGTGCAGGAAGGTAACTAGCCCGCCCGCGAGATCGGCTGGGGTGAAGCTAGTGGCATCTACGCCATTCACTTGCACGCTACCGTTGACTAGGTTGGTCACCTGGAATGTCACCACATCGCTAGCGTCGAGATCGCTATAGCCGAGATCAGCTGCGGCGATGGTGACTGAAGAACCTTGCCCTGTAATAGAAGAGGCGAGGTCGCCGGTGATGGTGGGGGCATCATTGGTGCCTGTCAGGGTGATAGTCACGACTTGGTCGACTGTGCCACCCTGGCCATCGTCTACCCGCACGGTGTAGGTCTGAGTGATGGTCTCGCCGGCATTGAGAAACTCGATCGCCGCATCGGATACGGAAAAGGTCCAATCGATCTGACCTGCGCCGTCGCCGGTGGTGTTATTGGATACCGTTGGCACCAGGCTACCGACTAGTGCGCCACTACCACCGCTCCGTGTGGTCGTAGGTGTGCCTACTACAGCTACGGTCTGTACATCGGCTAGGTCGACATCGGCAATGGTGAAGGAGCCTGTATCGGTATGGGTAGTGGTACCTTCGCCTGCAGCGCCCTCAGCTATCTCGGTGACAGCACCGGCCACATCTGTGGTGGTGACGATGGTCGGTGCGTCGACTGTGCCGGTGATGGTGATAGTCACGACTTGGTCGACTGTGCCACCCTGCTGATCGTCGACTCGTACGGTATAGGTCTGGGTGATGATCTGCCCTGCGCTGAGGAACTCGATATCGGCATTGGCTACTGAGAAAGTCCAATCAATCTGACCTGCACCGTCGCTGGTTGTATTGTTCGACACTGTCGGCACTAGAGAGCCGAGCAGGGCTCCGCTACCGCCATCGCGAGTGGTGGTCGGTGTGCCTGTTATCGCTACTGTCTGAATATCCGTCAGGTCGACATCTGCTATGGTGAAAGAACCTGAGTCGGTTTGGGTGCCACCGGCTGAAGTATTTTCGGTCACGGCTCCTGCCACATCTGTAGTGGTGACGATGGTCGGTGCATCGTTAGACCCGGTGATGGTGATGGTTACGACCTGATCGACCGTGCCGCCATTCTGGTCGTCTATCGTCACGGTGAAAGTCTCGGTTACTGTCTGGCCAGCAGCTAGATATTGCACAGCACTATTAGGCACGGTGTAGGTCCAGCCCACGGTGCCAGGTGCAGTAGTAGCACTATCGCTCACGGCACCTAGAGATAGGGTGCCGCCTAGGGTATTGCCGATCGCGGGCACACTAGTCGCTAGGTGGACATCAGTCAGGTCGACATCATTGAATGCGATGGTGCCAGTGGCGGACAGATTTGGTGTGGTCGCATCCTCAGTGATGGCGCCTGTGGCTGTGGTCGATCCGGAAGTGATAGTCGGGTCATCGTTAGTACCAGTGATGACCACATCGAAGGTGGTCGTATCGGTGCCGCCATCGCCATCGTCCACCTGTAGGGTGTAGGTGATGGTGATCGTCTCTCCAGCAGCGAGGTAATCAAATGCTGTAGAAGCTGCCGAGAACGTGACCGCCGTGGAGCCACTATCGGACCCGCTGGCCTTGCTAGTGGAGTCGACTGTGACTAGGCCGATGAGAGCGGTGCTGTCTAGGGCTAGTCCGGTGGTGGTGCCACTAGTGGAAGCCGCTGTCACGGTGCTGGTGTGGCCGGTATCGGATAGATCGACATCATAGAAATTGAGTGATAGAGAATCGCTGATCACACTGGTGTCAGTGCTCTCTGTCAGGGCAATCGCAGCCGGGCCATTGATCACGGCGGCACGGATCTCGATTAGAGTCATATCATTGTTGGCTCTGCCACCTGTTTCGTGACCGATGAAACGTAACCCCTCGATAACAGAGCCCACTGGGACGACTCCATTACTGGAAACCCTCAGATATTGAGAACTATCTGGTATCGCCGCGCCAACCACTTGGCCTAGAACATTTCCATCACCATCTAGGAATTGAATATCGATGTCGTTGTCCTCGTTTAGCCGAACATCGTCGCGACCCCAGAGATCGACGACAAACTCATTCGTAGCGGTAACGGCGACTGGCGATACATCATACAGGATCACTAAATCATCACCACTAGCGCTGCTAGCCGCGTGTCCATTGGTTTGGCCGCTGGCGTCAAATGCCTGGTCAGGGCTAGTAGCTGTTGGGTTGGTCGGATCATAGTCGAATGGATCATTCAATGTAGAACCAACGCCACCGGAGCCAAATTGCCCACCCGACTCTAAAACCGGATTGCTCAGGGTGACAGTGGGTATGAATTCTGGAGCATCGTTTTGCCCGGTAATCGTTACCGTCACATTCTGAGTGGTTTGCCCGGCTGGGGCCGCATCGTCGGATAAGGTCACGGTGTAGGTCTCGACGATTGTCTCATTTTCGGCTAGGAACTGGACGGCCGAATTGTTTACCTGGTAGTTCCACTCCACCGAGGCGGGATTTAGCCTTACGTTGTCGATGTACGCGTGATTGTTATTCACCAGCGTGTCATCCATGAAGAACTGTAGCGCGTAGTTGGCATCCGTGGTCCCTGCGGTGAAGGTGAAGGTGACCGTTTCGAAGTTCCCATCATTCCCCACGGTGGATTTCTCATCGATCAAAGTAATGCCCGATCCTGCTGTAGGGTCGAGGGCGTTGCTATCGGCACCGAAGTCTCTAGTCAAGCGAACGTCTAGTCCCGAGGTAGCAGGCGCTCCTAGTCCCCACATATCAAAGCTCAATGTATAGGTGGTGCCTGCCTCGAGAGAGATGCCGGTCTGTGCGAGCACATCGATACCACTGACATCAGATCTCGCATCTACGGACACGGCCCAATCACCATCAGAAAAGTTCGCCTCATTAGCGCCACCACGATTGCCATACAGCCAAGCGCGCGATGTTCTCAACCAGTTATCCACGGTGGCTGAGCTTGCGTCTTCTGGGTTGGCTCCGAGTTCATTGGTATTACCAGTCCAGCCGCTGCCTAGTGTTGCGTTGTTACTCTCGAAGCTACCATTGGTGATGAGATCGGTAGTAGTGTCGACCACGATCGATGTGGTCATGCTACCGAGTTGGCCACCACCGTGCGTCGATGAGGTAAAGGCTACCGAGGCAGTATGGCTGTCGCCAGTATCGACATCGCTGAAGGCGATAGTGCCGCTATCGGTCAAAGTGGGATCGGCGGCGTCTTCTGTGATGGCTCCGCTAGTGTCAGAGCCGCTGGTAGTGATTTCGGGTGCGTCGTTAGTACCCGTTATCGAGACGACCACATCGTCCAGTGCTGCCGCCGCGACTTCGACACCAAATGCATAGGTCCGCGAGAGGCCGCTATGACTGATACCGGAAATGGTTTGCCCTGCTGCGGTCGGCTGTGTCACCGAGCTGGCATCGTGAGCCGATGTCCCGACCCCATTGGCTAACCTGATTTTATCGACGCCGTCCTGGTACACACCCGAATACACAGTGGCTGCGGAAGTGAGAGTGAACACTTGGTCAGGGTAATTGTAGGTTTGTGGGCCTTCGACCGCATCAATGGCATCACCGACCCAAATAGTTTGATAATTTCCGCCACCTATATCTTGAACGAGAAAAGGGCGGATCGTGCCTGCGCCATTGCTCTCTGCATTAAAGGAAATGCTAGGCACGACATATGTGCCCGCCCCGAGTTCCATCGAGTTTACCCGATCAATATTGAGCCTCTCGCCTGCACCATCGGAAATGGTGGCACCCGCTAGCGAGCTGCCAGTGCCGACAGTCGCTGGTGTGTCAAAAATCGCAACTGTGTGAGTCACTTCGACTGTATCTCCCTGTGATAGGAAATCGATTGCTGCATTAGTAGCGCTATAGGTCCAATCCGTTTGGTTGGCGCCTGTGGTGACAGCTAAATTGTCCAATAGTGTAGCTGACTGATCTGCAGTGAGCGAAATCGAACTATTGGTCACGCTAGAGCTGATGACAGTAGCAGAGTGGGTCGTAGAGTCGCTATCGGTGAAGGTGATCGTGCCTGTGGCGTCCGTTGGATCGCTATCCGCCGCCGGAGCTGCGTCAGCGGATTCAGTGATGGCACCGGTTTGGGCTCCACTAGTGATCACAGGGTGCTGGTTTACAGCCACTGTCACGACCAATTCTATGGCTTTAGTCGTTTCGTTCCACTGCAGTTCGCCGGCGAACCCTGAAGGGATGTTATTCACATTGAGATCGAACTGACCGCCGCCTGTAAACGTAGCATTGGTCAGCCCCGTACTGTCAGCCCCAAAGTCAACCAGCGTAATAGTCTGCGCACCGCCAGTGTAGTTTGCCATATCGACATTGTAAGTCGTAGATACCGCGCCATTAGAATTCAGATTAGCTGGAGTCAGAGGGGTGAAACCAGAGGCACCAAGTGTGAAATTAAATTCGTTCGTTCCCTTGTGCTCCCAGTTGTTCATGGTCGCCTTAGCACCATCTTCGAAGTTTAGGGTTGCGTTGTTTAGATCCCAAAAACGCCCGGTCAGTTCGGAGTCTGCACCCACATTGACAGTAGCCCCGCCTAGGCGAATGACTCCCGCGGTGGCAGTCACGTCTAGGACACTGTCACCTGTCAGGGTGATTGAGCGGCTACCGTTCAATGGACCCAAAGCATTTTGGTGGTCCATCTGTATCGTGCCACCTGTGATTTCAACATCGCCAGAAAAACTATTGTTGGCTGTTAAAATAAGTGTGCCAGTGTTGGCTTTAATCAAGTCGCCAGTGCCACTTATGACACCCGTTACGGTCTGATTAGCTGTGCTATTGTGTTTGAATGCACCGTCATTAGTGATCGCTGTGGAGATGATACCAGATCCGCCTGCCTGATCGGTCGACCGTAGCGATGCAGATCCGCCTATCTCGAATGTGCCGCCATCGATGTCGATAGAGCCTGTATTACCTATCGAACTATTACTGGTGATCGATAGCGTACCATCGCCTTCTTTGTGGTAGGTGCCATTCGTGATGGTCACGTCGACCTGTAGATCGACATCGTCACTGCCGTCTGCCACTTCAAAGGTAACGACATTGGCTCCACCCTGAGGATTGATGAATCCGCCTGAGTTAGTGATGGTGTTTTGGGAACCTCCTGTGGTGATAAACCGAGCCGTCTCAGAGGCACCTGTCTGGGCGAGGTGATTGCCGCTGAGGAAGTTGATCGTCCCGCCTCCGCTATTACCGAAGGTGAAGATCGAATCATTTAGCAGAGTCGAGCGGTTAGCTCCACCTACTGATGATTCGATTTCGAGTGTCGAGCCATTGTTGATAAAGAAATCATCGCTAGTCATACCGGCGAGATCGCTGGTATTGACCAGTCTCAATGTGCCGCTATTGACCACAGTTTCTCCCGCATGGCCGGATCCGATGCGTAGCTCCAGCGTTCCGGAGCCATTCATGACGATGTCGCCATCGCCAGTGATGGTCTCGCTAAAGTCGGTGCCCTGCGATACGGTATCGCTCTGGTTGATGATGAAAAACGATCCCGCTGCGATATCGATACTGCTGCTAGTCGATAGCGAGCCAGTGGTGCCGCCATCGCCTAGCTGTAATGTGCTACTATCGAAAATCCTGGTGCTACCCGTGTAGGTATTTGCTCCTGAAAAGATCCAGTACGCAGCCTCTCCTGTGACTCCGGACGCTCCGAAATTTTGCACCTCGACCCTGAGAGTGCCGCCGCCATCTACTAGACTGCCTGACACTGTGTTGGTGCCTGTTTCGGCGGTGCCTGAGAGGGCGATATTACGGCTGCCGCTAGCGGCCTCTAGTGTACCAGAGAAGTCGACTGCTCCATCCTGAGCGATGATGCCGCTAGTGGTGGCATTGAATCGGATGGTCCGATCAGTCGAGCTTTCACCCGTGCCTATGTAGACCAGACGTGGCTGCTGGCCACCACCACCGCCCATGCTGATCGTACTGCCCGCACCTAGCGACGATGCCGAGCCGGTATCTGCGAGTGTGTTTACATTATACTGGCCTGTGACGAGGCCAACATTGCCGGTGAAGGTGTTCAGGCCATTTAGAGTGAGTACACCGTCACCATTTCTCATCCGCCCATCGAGGCTAAAATTGCCACTGATCACTCCATTTATGATGTAAGTCTCGTTGGGGGTGACTTGGGTGCCAAAGCGTAGAGTTCCACCATCGGTCTTGGAGATATCACTATTGATAGTGTGGGTATTGGAGACCGTTGTCCCATCCTCGGCGCGAATATTAGCTGTGCCTGTATTGAGATTGATCGGTCCACCCGTGATGGTGATATCTCCTGAGTTATTACCAAAGTATAGGCTGCTAGCATCGACTCCGCCAGCGGCCACTGTCACCGTGCCGGTTGCGAGCCCAGTGGTCACTGTACCGAAAAAGATGTTGTCATCATTGGTCGTGACGAGACTCGCCTCAGTAGTTGAGCTGCCGGTGCTATCACTAGTGAATTGATTGAGCGTAGGATTTCCCCAGGTGCCGCTCGCTGTTCCAAAGCCTGCAGTGGCATTATTGCTATCCCAGTAGTAGGTCGCATAGTGCACCCCCTCCAGACTCCCAGCCACGGCACCCTCGGCCTGGCCAGCGTCGATCCAGCGTCGCTCGCCCTCGGTGAACACACCATACATCACATCGGTCTGCTCGACCGAGTCATAGACATCCTGCAGACCAAGTACGTGGCCCAGCTCGTGGCGCATCACGCTGAGTAGATCGATACCCTCTACCTCGCCCAAGGTCGAGCCAGTGAACTCCGAATCATCCATAGGCGTGGCATCGACAAACCAGCCCTCGCCAGCCGCATCGAGATCCAGCACGATGCGGGTGCCCTCGGCATAGCCGAGTATGCCACCCTCGAGATCGGCTATCTCGATGTTTACCTCATCCAGTGCAGCTAGCTGCTGAGCGCTGAGCCCGCTCTCTTGCCAGTCGGCCATGGCCACCTCGACGATCGGCATGAGTGCGTCGGCCGAGAGATCGGTGCGATAGGTCGCCTGACCTGGCACGATGCCGAAATCAGTCTGAATCCCAGATGGGTCGGTGCTGGAAAAACCTTCAAGTCCCTCAAAGCCAGGGTTTTCGATAGCCGTGGTGACATCTTCAGTCTGGGTGGGGATCTCCACAGGCGCTGCTGAGTATAGTACTCGTTGCTCCAGTGCCTCGGCGAGGTAGTCGCGATCGGTGGTGTTTTGGCTGCCGCTGGACTCTTCCGAGTCGGAGTGCTTTTTCAGAAGGCGTTTCATGTGTGTTGGTTAGGTCGCTGGGTGTTGGAATGAATAAGGTGGAGTAGAGGGCATCTTTTCCACCTGGCTGGAGGTAAAAGAGCTGGGAGCAGGAAAGCCCTAGGCAAGGTGGTTCGCTCAATACGCTGAGGAAAGTGAGGGAATATCCTCATTTTCTAGGAGGTGAGCCGAGTTGGCGAAAAGTGAGAAAGCGGTTACTTTCTCCGGTTGAAGTTAGCACTGGCAGGAGCGGTTTTTGCTGTGGCGGCTATCGCCGTGGGTATTCTTTGGGGTAGGCAGACCTTAGGGCTTGGCGAGCTTTCAGCTACTCTCGCCGAGCAAACCACTGCTGATCTAGAGCGCCGTCAGTCGCAGATCGATAAGGATGTGGCTCAGTTGGCCGCTTTTACGATGCGCAATGGGGTGGGGCGGATCGGTTATCGCTCACCGGCCTACTCGGCTGCTGATCAATCCCATTGGCTGGAGATAAACTGGGGTGAGCAGCGGATGGTCGACCAGATCATCCTAGTCCCAGTGATCTGGCGCGAGTCCGAGCTCGGGTTGGTGGCAGATGGTTTTCCTGTGGCTTGGCAGATCCGTCTGGGTACCGCGGGTGATGAGGATGGACGGATCGTGGCGACTGCGACAGAGGCTGATGGCTTGCTGCCTCGTATCGCTCCAGTGGTATTGGATATCGACCCGACTCAGGCCTCGTGGTTGCGCCTGGAGGTCAGCGGGCTATCGCAGTCGGTATGGAATCCTGCTTGGTATCGGCTGAAGCTTTCAGAGGTGCTTGTCTTTGATCAGGGGGAGAATGTGGCTCTGCGCGCGCAGGTGAAGGTAGCGGACCCGCTCGAAAGTTATCCGATCACGACTGCACCGGAAAATGTGGTTGATGGGTTTGTGCCTTATGAAATGGATGCTGCCACGGGTCGCCGCAGTTTGGCTTTTATTGGCGATGTCGTTACGGATCAGGATTTGGCGATCACTCTAGATCTAGGCAAAAGCCAGCCTATCGACTCTATCCATCTTCACCGTGTGGATATGAATGATAGTATCCCTCAGGCGGTGAGGTTTGACTTTGCTATCCCTCGAGTCATTGAGATAGAGGGGGCAAATCAGGCTGATTTCTCCGATGCGGTGACATTGGATCGTTTTGAGAAGACTTCGATATTTGAAGTCGGGCCAGTGATTAAGAGACGCTTTCAGCAGGCTGATTGCCGCTACGTGCGTCTCACGGCGGTGGATCCGTTTAGTCGGCCAGAGTCACAGATGGTGGCAAATTTTGGCTTCTCCGAGGTCGAGATATTCTCAGTAGGTAAAAATGTATCACTAGGCAGCGCTGCGACTGCGAGCTTTGAGGGGCATCACAATCCGGATCGATCTTTAGCTTCGCTCACCGATGGGCGAAACTTTTACGGAGATATACTCAGTGATAGAGAGTGGTTGGGCCAGTTGGCTCTGAGGCATGATCTAGAGGCAGAGAGGCCTCTGGTCGTCGCCGAGCTCGGGGTACGCTATGCTCGGCAGAAGATAGCGCTGACTCGTTTGCGCTGGTTGGCGGTCGTTTTGGGCGGTGTTGTCATCATTACTATATTGGTCGAGCGGATTGTTCGTCTGCGCCAGATGGCCGAGGTCAAAGAGCGTCTGGCTGCGGATTTGCACGATGAGCTGGGGGCAAATTTGCATACTATAGGTCTACTCACAGATCTGGCAGAGGATGCGCGCTCGACAGAGGAGCTGAGTGAGCTACACACTCGCATTCGTTCAGAGACGGAGCGCTCTGGGCGGGCGGTACGCCGCTGTACCGATATGCTCGAGGCACAGGCGGGGTATGCTGAGCTGCGTACAGATATTCCCAGGGTAGCTCGTCGTATCCTGGGAGAGCTGGAGCACGATTATACGATTACAGGAGGAGAGTATATCGACCGGATCGATTCGAGAGTGGGTTACGATCTGTTTCTTTTTTATAAAGAATGCCTAGTCAATATCAGTCGCCATTCCCAAGCGACCAGCTTTGAGACGACAGTGGCTTGTGATGGACGCCACCTATGCCTGACGGTATGTGACAATGGTAAAGGCCTGCCGTCGGCCAATCGCGTACCTACCTCTCTGAAGCGCCGTGCCAAAATTTTGAAGGCAAAGATCTGTGCGCAGACTAGTGAGGCTGGAGGTGCCTGTATCTCCCTGACAAAGGCTGTTTAATACTGAAATCACAATTGATCATGGAACCCAAGATTCGAATTACCCTAGTCGAAGATCACCCCGAGTACCGAGAGACGATCAAGCTGGCGCTGCGCCGCAATGATGGGTTTGAGTTGCTAGGTTCCTTTGGCACGGCTGAGAGGGCGCATGAGTGTTTTGAGGCGAGTGCCGATGCTCGTCCCGATGTGTTGTTGTTGGACTTGGCTCTGCCGGGTATCAGCGGACTCGATGCGCTGGGGGTATTCCGCGAGAGACTGCCGGATACCCGCATCGTCATCCTCACTCAGTCCGATAGTGAGGCAGATGTGATCCGAGCTATCGCTGCAGGTGCGAGTGGCTATCTGCTCAAGTCGTCTACGGTGCGCCAGATATCGGATGCGATTCGCTCTGCGGTATCTGGGGGGATGCCGCTCGATCCGGCTGTGGCTCGCTACCTAGTCGATACGCTACGTACCAAGCTATCGCCCAAGGAAAGGTCGGAAGTATTATCCCCGAGAGAAATGGAGGTCCTCGAGCTGCTAGCCGAGGGGAAAGTGCAGAAGGAGATAGCGCAGACTCTAGGGATCAGCCCGACGACTGTCATTACCCACGTCAGTCACGTGTATGAAAAGCTCGATGCTAAAAACGCTCCAGCCGCCGTGGCTAAAGCGTTTGGTATAGGTATACTGCCAAAGCAGCGAGATTAAATAGGGTACAATATTTATTGAATAGGGTACAATCGCTATTCCCCTTCCAGTAGTTGTTTGAGAAAGCTCTGGCGGTCGACTTTTGGCTTTGGGCGATCGTCTTCCCAGTACTGCAGGTGGCACTCCACGCCTATTTTTTCACAAGCCTCTAGTAGAATCTCGCCAAAGATCGGACTGTGGATACCATTGGCTCCAGAGGTGGTCGGGTATTCGCGATTCACATTGTAGAAAAGGTGTAGTGGAGGATCGTCTGCACTGAGGTGGGTGATAGGGGAGCATTTGAGGGTGAGTGCTTGGTATTGCTCCCAGTTATCCATTAGTTCTTGGATCGTTTCAGCACCAAATGGTTTGTAGGGCATAGGGTTGTCAAAAGTCTTCTCACCGATGCGTTCTTTGATGGTGAAAGGATTCATAGTGGTCTGTGCGCCCGCTACCTGAGCCCCAGCCACACGAGACGAGAGGCGTAGTACGGGATCGGTATGGTCCGGATCGGCCACATCGTCATGTAGAGCCACTAGTAGGCTGGAGCATCCACCGGCGGAGCCTCCAGAGACCACGATGCGGCTGGTATCGATATTCCATTCCTTGGCTTGATAGCGCAGGAATTGCACGGCCCTCAGGGCTGAGTCTAGCATGGCAGGCTGCACGGCTCCTTCATTGACCAAAGGGTAGCTGATCGATGCGAGATGGTATCGCCCACGCAAGTGTCCGGGACGCTTGCCCGACATCTTTTTACCTCCCATCCAGCCGCCGCCATGGATATCGAGTAGTACTCCTACTGGCTCATCTGAGTCGTAGCGCCAGAAGTTCATCAATTGTTTTTGGTGAGGGCCATAGCTCACATCTTCTTGGGTCGGTAGATGTGGCTCAGTGGGGCTGGTTTTAGGCTGGTCTTTGGCTGCTACAGTGGCTAGATAGAAGCTAAAGGTAGCGGTGATGAGAGTGAGAATTTTCATATTAGTCGAACCGCATATAACACGGCTGGATGGCCGCTGAAGGTAGGCTCGACGTATCCTCATTTTCTAGGATGCTTCGCCATTGGCAATGCCGCCTAGTGAATCTAGATTTCCGGCTCTCTTTCGACACGATGTTCACGACACTTTCACACTCCCGGCGTTCCTTTTTCCGCACCGCTACAGGATCATTGATGGCGGTGCCGTTTTTGGAGTCATTTGCTAGTGCTTCGGCTGCTGCTGCGGCTCCAGCACGGCGCACGATCTTTTTGGGTGGAGGCTTCGGCTTCACCAGTAAGTCTTTCTACCCCGATGGAGAGGGACGATTGGCAGACGTCGGCAGGACCGAGGGATTGGCCCCGCTGCAGCGCCATCTGGATGATATGACCATGGTGTCGAATCTGACCAACATCGGTGCCACCGATCCCCATGGCGGCAGTGTCTCCTACCTGACCTGCGCAGCCAAACAATCGCTCAATACCATCTCCTGCGATCAGGTGCTGGCCGATGCACTGGGCAAAGAGACTCGCTACCAGTCGCTGATCCTCTCTGCCAAGGAGAAGGATGGCGGGCAAAACTCCGGCCACGGAGCAGGGCTATCGCTCTCGTGGGACGAGTCGGGAAATCCCATCCCTGGCATCGATCGCCCTCTAGATCTTTTCAATAGCCTTTTCGCCAATGCCACCGACTCCAAAGACTCACTCAATAAGCGACTCGCCGAGCAGCGCTCGATCCTAGATGCGGTGCGGATCAATGGCACCTCAGTGAAGCGCCGGCTCAGCCAGGGCGACGTGGAGAAACTCGACGAATATTTCACCGGTGTCCGCCAGATCGAGAAAAGCCTAGAGCGCGAGGCAAAGTGGGCAGATGTGCCCAAGCCGAAAGCGAACATCCCCGCCCCAGGCGAGGCGCTCACAGGCGAGCAAGCCATCCGCGCCATGTACGATATGATCATCGTCGCCCTGCAGACAGATGCGACACGCTTTGTCACCTACCGCCAGCCAGTGTGCGACCTGCTCACCGGTATGGGGATGAGCCTCGGAGCTCACTCGCTGAGCCACTACGGCTTTTCCAAGGAAAGGATCGCGGCGTCGAAGCTACGCGATCAGAAGTGCTCCAGTTTGTTTGCCCACTTTCTCGATCGGCTAAAGGAAGCCAAAGACTCCGATGGCAGCCGACTATTCGACAACTGCATCGTCAGCTATGGTACCAACCTCCGCTCCGGGCACGAACTAAAGAATCTACCAGCTATCCTATCAGGAGGCGGCGCGCCGGATATCAAACATGGTAGACACATCGTGCTGCCAGAGGAAGACACGCCACTGGCCAACTATTGGCTAACCATCATGCAGCAGTCGGGTATGGATATCGATTCCTTTGGGCATTCGACAGGGAATATTCCTCAGCTGGTAAAAGGGTAGAGACGATGGGGAAAAAGTTTCATAACTCTAAGGCACAAGGAGGGGCTGCCTTTAGCTGCCCGGCTACCTTGGCCGAAGCAAATGGCTCAGCCTGCCGGGCAGCTAAAAGCAGCCCCTCCTTGGGCGTGAGTCTCCGAGCTAGTGTATACCTAGTGCTGCTAATACTCGGCAGTATCGCCAGCGCCAACGAGCCCGCCCACACCGTCACCCTACCGGAGGGCGATCTACAGCCCTTCCTACAGACATACTGCGTCAAATGCCACGGCCCGAAAAAGCAAAAGGGCCAAGTGAGATTTGATGAGTATAGCTGGACGATCACCGATCCTGATCAGGCACAGCGCTGGCAGGATGTGCTCGATCAGCTAAACGGAGGCGACATGCCGCCTGAGGATGAAGCCCAGCCTAGCGATGCCGAGCTAGCAGCGATACAGGAGACGCTATCCGACTCTCTTCTATCGGCTCGCCAGGCGCTGACTGATCACGGAGGCGAGATCAAGATGCGTCGTCTCAATCGTCGAGAATACGCGGCCACTATGTATGACCTATTCGGTCTGAAGATCACCGAATCTCTACTCCCTGAAGATGCCGAAAGCAGTAGTTTCGATACCGTCGGCGAGGAGCAGTACTTCACCTCCGTCGATCTCAAAGAATACTTGGCTTTTGCCCGGCAGTTTCTCCCCAATGCGCTGAAATGGAGCACCACACCTCACTGGCGGGTCAAAACTCAGCACAAAGACTACGGCGCTGGCACTCTCCGGCGGACGAAAGAAGTCGTGGCTAAGTATGAAGAACGACTCAAAGGCCTGAGAGAAGGCAAGCCACTCGAGGAGCTGGGCTTTTCCGATAAAGGATCGGCCAAACAATACAGCCAACAGTCGTGGATCTACCTAGGTGGTCCGAAGAAATACCTAACCCTGCCTAAACTAGAGCAGGGGGCCTACTTCACTGGTTTAGCCTACGGCGGGTCAAACTACTGGAATATGCTCGACCCGCGAGGTGAGTATATCTTTCGATTTCACGGCGGTGTGGTCGGCCAGCCTGATCTGACTCGCCAGCACCTAGCCATCAACGATCGGGGCAACCCACCGATCACCGTGCGCATGCGTGGTACGGTAGAAAAGCCAGAGACGGTAGAGGTGAGATTTCAAGTAGGCCGGATGGGCAAGGATGCGCAGAAACTACATTTTCGAGAGCATTACCCGCTAGGTAGTAATGATTTCCACCGCAAGGCGATCCAAAGTGAAGACCCGCTAAAGATGGAGCCAGCCTGGGCAGCACTATGGATCGACTGGATGAAGATGGAGGGCCCGCACTACCCCGAGACTCCGCCCAAGATCACACAGCTACTTTACCCAGATGGGGTGATCACCAAAGAGCGCCCAGCGATGATCACCGATGGGACTGAGGTGAAAGCCTTTTTGGAAAAATTCGCTACTGAGGTATTTCGCCGCCAAGCTCCGGAGCCAGAATACATCGATGCCGTCTATGAGGTTTATCAAAACCATCTAGCCGAAGGCAAAAAAGTGGTAACGGCTCTCGTTGAGCCTTTGGCAATCATCCTATCTTCGCCGAAATTTCTTTACCTGACTGAGTATGTCGATCCAGAGAGCGATGTACTGACAGATCGGGAGCTAGCGATACGACTCGCCTACTACCTATGGAGCTGCCCGCCCGATGAGGCGCTATATGCTGCTGCCGATGCAGGCCAGCTATCCGACCCCAAGATCTTGTCTCAACAGATCGACCGAATGCTCGCCGATAAAAAGGCACGCACCCTCAGCGATGGATTTATCTCGCAGTGGGCAGAGTTCGATCGATTCGATGCGATCTCGATCGACGAAAAGGTATACCCAAAGTTCAATGGCAAGCTCCGTCTAGCTGCCAAGCAAGAGGCGCGCGAGTTTTTCCATACCCTGATCAAAGAGAATCTACCTGCTAATAATTTGATCGACTCCGACTTCGTCGTGGTCAATGGCATCCTCGCTGATCACTACGGGCTCGATGGCTTTGACTCGACCAATGCCGATTTCATCAAAATGCAGCTACCACCCGATTCACCGCGCGGCGGTATGATGACGCAGGCGCACTTTCTAGTATCTGGCTCCAATGGCGAGCGCTCCTCCCCCGTCATTCGCGGAGCCATGGTGCTCGATAAGCTGCTGCACGATAAGCCGCCACCACCACCGCCCAATGTGCCCGAGCTCGACGAAGCATCGGAGACGCCACACACCAATCGCGAGATGGTCCTGCTGCACCAGGAGCGAGCCTCCTGCGCTACCTGCCACAAAAAGATCGATGTGATCGGCTTTGGTCTGGAGAACTTTGATCAGACCGGTGCCTGGCGCACCCACGAGCGAGTCGGCGATCAGGATGTGCCGATCCAGCCTGGTGGCACCTTGCCTGATGGTACCGAGTTTTCCGATGTGAGCAGCCTCAAGCAGGCTCTGCTCAACCGGCAAGATGCCTTGGCCAAAGAGCTCGCCACCTCCATGCTCACCTACGCTCTAGGTCGCACCGCCTCCTTTGCCGATCAGGACGATATCGATGCTATCCTGAATGCGCTAAAAGAAAAAGACTACCCGATGCGTGACCTAGTAAAAGAGATCGCCCTATCGGATCTGATGAAGAAGAAGTGAGTGTATCACTAATAAAACGTAGAGGTGGCTTTCTAGCCGCCTCAAATGCATACGCCAGAGGGGACTGGAAAACAGTCTCTACCATTTTTAGCTAACCCAATGAAAGCCATACCTACCTTATTTGTTATCGCCTGGACGATGGTTCCGATGCTCCAGGCCGAAGATGTCTCGACCTTCTCCATAGCAGCGGTAGCCGATGTGCAGTACGCCGACACGCCGAATCGCGGTAATCGCCAACCTAGCGAAGGCGTGAAGCGACTCGCTCATGCAGTCGAGCAGTGGAATCAACGCGAACTCGACTGGGCGGTCATGCTCGGCGACGTCATAGACTGGGATGATATCGACTACGGCAAGTTCCCCAAACAAACCGCAGCCACCTCTGATCAGCCTAGCTGGAAACACACTCGAGCCGTACTATCGCAATGGGAGCAACTGAAGCACAAACGCTACATCGTCCTAGGTAATCACGACTACTATGTGCCCTATGCCGATGCGGATGGTCTGACCAAGCCTGCCAGTGTCTACCGCGCTTTTGGCCTCTCCGAGAAGGCCTACTACGACTTCGCTCACAAAGGCTTTCGCTTCATCGTGCTGGACGGAGATCTCAGCCCGTATAACTACGCGCCCGACTCAGCTGAATACAAAGCCGCTAAGAAATACTACGATGCCTGCCAGGGGCCACAGAAAAGGTGGTGGAATGCAGGGATCTCAGAGACACAGCTAGCCTGGCTGCGCGACACATTAGACAAAGCTCAGGCAGCCAAGGAGAGAGTCGTCATCATGTGCCACTACCCCACACAAAAGCCATTCGACGGGCATTCACTACTCAATGGCGATGAGGTGCTGTCTCTGCTCGATCAGTACCCCAATATAGCCCTCTGGCTCAACGGTCATCACCACGCGGGCAATTACACCAAAGTCGGAGAGCGCCATCACCTGACCCTGAAGGGGATGCAAGAAGGCGCCGATCATTGGTATCAGATCGAATTTTCACCCACCGAGATCAATGTCTACCAAGCGGAAGACCTTGAGACACCGAGATACACATTAACTTTACCCACTATCAAATAACATGCGCCCTAGACTGATCTTACTACCTGCCGCTCTTTTACTGGCATTAGCGGCTTTCTTTTTCTTTTCGGCTCAATCGGAGGAAGAAAGCACTACCAAGAAGGCTCCACTGCGAGCACTACTCATCGCAGGTGGCTGTTGCCATGACTACGAGGTGCAGCACAAGCTGCTCTATGAGGGTATCCAGCAGCGGGCAAATATGCGGGTCGATGTGGTGTGGACCAAGGACAAGTCTCACGATCCACCGTTTCACCTCTTCAAAAATCCCGACTGGGCAGCCGACTACGATGTTGTCATCCATAATGAGTGTGCCGCGCTGAAGAAAGACGAGACTGAGCTGCAGAACATACTGGATGCGCACAAGACAGTGCCAGCGGTCCATCTACACTGCGCGATGCATTCCTTCCGCCTTTCTTACCAGGGCAATCAGGTAGTGCGCGATGTCGATGCCAACTGGGCAAAGCATCTCGGTATACGCTCGACCAAACACGGTCCTCATGTACCGATCGATGTGAATATAACCAACCCTGATCACCCGATCATGGAGGGATTCGAAAACTGGACCACGGATAAGGAAGAACTCTACAATAACGTCGAAGTCTTCGATGTCGATGCCCTAGCCTTGGGGACTCAAACCTATCAAAAAGGCGTAGAAAAAGTCACCGACACAGCGATCGTCATCTGGACCAATACCAAATACGATGCGCCTTCTTTCTCTACCACATTGGGGCATTTCAATCACACCGTAGAAGATCCGAAATACCTAGAACTGATCACCCGTGGTGCGCTATGGGCCTGTGGAAAGCTGGACGACCCTGGCTACCGACAGCCCTACACAGGCGAGAATACCGTCGAGGAGATCCCGGCCATTACTAAGCCAAAGAAATAGTATTTAGAGCTCAAGGAGGGGCTGCCTTCAGCTGCCCGGCAACCTCGGCCAAAGCATCTGGCTCAGCCTGTCGGGCTAAAGGCAGCCTCTCCTTGATTTTAGTGGAGTCGGTCGGTTATTCTAATCATGGATTGCCGTTTCACTCCGATCTTGGCTGTTTGCCTTTGTTTTACTGGCGCTGTTGGTGGGAAGGACTACAGCACGGCAACTCCAGAGGGCTATGCTTCACTATCTGCCCAAGGGCTAGACGGGACAACTGGCGGCAGAGACGGCGCGGTTCACGCTATACGGTCACTAGCTGAATTGAAGCAGCATGCGACTGCTAAAGCTCCCGCCATTCTCCAGATCTATGGCCAGATCAAAGGCCCGCCAGGAGAAAGGATTCGTCTATCTTCCAACAAAACAATCGTAGGTATCGGTAGCGACGCGGCGATACTCGGACCCGAGTTGCACCTGATCGATGTCTCCAACATCATCATCGCCAATCTCACAATCGGTGATTCGTATGATGCGGCGACCTACGAAAATGGCAAAGGCCCAGACTATGATGGTATACAGGCAGACGGCTGTCATCACCTGTGGATCGATCATTGTTGTTTCCGGAAAACCAACGATGGTCTGATCGACCTACGCAAAGGCTGCGACTGTGTGACCATTTCGTGGTGCGTCTTTACCGATCACAACAAAGCGATCGGAGTCGGCTGGACCGACGCCACCGATTTTCGAGTGACGATGCATCACAACTGGATACACCACACCAATCAACGCAACCCAGGATTCGACAACGGCGTGTGTCATCTATATAACAACTGGTTCCAATCGATCACAGCCTGTGGGCCTCATGCTCGAGGCAGGGCCAGACTCCTAGTAGAGAATTGTCTTTTCGAAGATGTCCGAAATCCGCTACGCCGAGACCCAAGTGCCACCTTGGTGGGCAGGGGGAATATTTTCAAAGATTGCACAGGAGACCAGCATGGTCAGCCTGGGCATCTAGATGTGGGATACGACTATCAACTCACCCCAGTCGAAAAGCTCAAAAGCCTACTACAGCACCAATCAGGGCCTCAAACTCGTCCCGCTACTCCATAACACAGACTCAAGCTCAAGGAGGGGCTGCCTTCAGCTGCCCGGCAACCCCAGCCGAAGAATTCAGCCTAAATCATTGGTTAGCTAGTGAGATTCGATCTGAAGAATCCCATCACCATTCCCAGGAGATTCGTGATTAAATATCGCCAGATAGAGCTTCCCTCCATTCACAGTCAGGTAGTAAGGCGTCATCCCGCTGGGCACTAGATTGCTGATATCGCTCCAGTTGCCTGTAGTCAGATCATCGAGCGTCTTAAAGCGAATCAACTTATGCTCATCGTGGTCATGCCCGCCCGCATACGCTTTGGTAAAGTAGCTGGTCGCATACCACCAGCCGTCGAAAAACTCAGCGTCGTTTAGCACCAAGCCGGTTCTAGTCCACGATCCAGCGGCTCCACCTCGCCCCGACGGATCGTGGCTATCGTAGATTTTAAACTCCCCGGCATCCCAATCGACGATCTCCACGACTCTGCCCTTGGCTGAGCCGATCGCATAGAGCTTACCATTGGCAAAGGTAATCGACCTCGCATAACCTTGCACCGGCACTTTGAGGGCACTTTCGTTCTCACCGATAGCGGAAAACCGAAACACATGGCCGCAGTTGGGATTGATCGCGTAGATCCAGTTTGTCTCAGGATCGACTACGATATCGTGAGGGCGAGCCAGCGGTATCCCTGCTATCTCCTTGGTTTCGGCGACGATGGTTTTCTCGCCGAGATCAGCAAAAGCAATGATCCGCTGGTTCTCGGTGTCATTAGCGTAGTAGAGTTTGTCTGTAGGATTGTACGCCACCGAGTGCGGCCCCCGCACCTCCAGCGGCGATACCTGTAAAGGCGCATCAGGTCGATCGCGAAAGACAAATCGGTTGTTCTTCAGGTCGGTTACGATCTCCTGACCTTCCGGCCCAAAAGCAATATGGGTCGGCCACCGGAGTGCTGTATCATCCGCAACTGGGACATACTCAGTAGCTTTTAAACGCAATTCAGGAGGCGTGATCGGAGGTTGTTCGGCGCGACCGACTCCCATGAGGAAGAGTGATATACTAAGTATGAGCAAGAACCGGATACTAAAAATATGGATCATGAAAGGGTGCAAAAAATGAGCAATGATAGAAGACTATCCAAGTCGACAAGGCTAACACACAAACGCGTCGAACCATCATTTTCCGCAACAAAACTAGCCCTAAATTTTTTGGCTCTCTAGGAAAATCTGTGGGTGAATTCAGGCTCTGGCAAGCGGCCCAGCTGGTGGAAAAGCGCTGTTTCTAAGACTG
>JAHDID010000012.1:23215-130540 GCA_020630975.1 Verrucomicrobiota bacterium | reverse complement strand
AAAAGCTGAAACTCCTTTAAAACAGGGGCTCAGAGCCTTATCCTGACGCCAATGGATAACCTGCTAGCCCGCCTCCTGTTGTCTGTTGATTTGGCAGTCAGATCGTCTATTATGCAATCAACTCGCACTCCCTGACTAGCAGCCCCCAGCGCTTTCACGATAGGCAGAGAATTTCAAGAAACCGGCCTACAATGAACGAAGACCATTTCAAGTGCCCAGTATGTGAAGACATTCTCGTCGAGGTCGAGGCTGCTCTGAATCGCACTTGGTCGAACGCATTGTTGACATCATTTGGTAGTTCACAGCTTCAGATCCGTATGAAGGGTAGATCATGGATGCCATTCATGAATCCAAGTCGAGCCGCGCGGGGGGTGTATTGCACTAAGTGCGGAAGTATCACGCTTGCACCATCTATCCCGCGCCATCGTAGTGAGTTAGGGCTTCCCCCTTGAGGCTGGCGACTCTAACTCCACCAAATCGCACCTACCTAAAATCTCTAATTTCTAGGCTCTAGTGGCCTCAGCTCGCGATCCGTAAGGATTACTTTAGCCTATCAAGTTGCCGCACCCAAGACCTCCATGTCGGTCCCGGCAAAGCCGGCACTCGACATTCCGGTCTGGGTGGGCTATATCGATATGCTAGGAAATAATGCATCGATACACTAAACGCCCGGCATACAAATCAGTAACCGAAGAACTTATCGAACTCCATCCTCAGAAAGCAGATGAGGCATTTATCGAATCGGTTTTGCAGGCGCTAGCACCGATAGGCGCCAAAACTTCGATAGCATTTGATGCGTGGATGAACGATGAGATCTGGATAAATTGCTCCTCTTCTGATGGAGAGTTTCTGCTTACTTGCGATATTTGGGATCTCTCATTCATTAGCTCAAAAAGCAATCAACCACTCCTCCACAAAATCGATTCCATTCTAGATGCCAACTCAAATTTTGAGAGGTTTAGCTCTGATTACAGCCTTTACCGATAGGGCTGGTGGTCCCTCTACTCCTCACGGCTAGAATCATATCGCATATCAAGTCGCAGTAGCCAAGACGCACCCTGTCAGAGTCGGCAAAGCCGACACTCGACAGAGTGGTCTGGCTATGCTATATCGTTCTGCTATGAAATACGACGACGCTTCTTGGCACGCAAAAGGCGAGACAACCCTAGAAGCGGGTGGCACGCATATCGGCATCCTATTGACTTGGTTTATTTTACACGGCCAAGAGAGCAGTGAATTTCTAAAAGATTTTTCGGAGGAAATAAGCCTTTTGAAAGGACGCAAGCTTAGCCCTTCATCATTTCTACTTAAAACTTGTGATGGAAAGTTTTCTAGTGATGCGTTGAGTTCTGACGCACGGATTACCGAGGAGCAATACAAAGAATACATTGACGAGTATCAATCGGCCTTGCACTACCAATACGATTCCATCTATGAAATCGCTGACTCTTGGGAGGCGTATGATACAGTAGCACCGCTTTTAGCTGATTTGTTTCCACAGAGAAATAAGACTGCCGAGGACTTCTAGTTGCAGAACAAATCGTGGCACCTAAGCAGTATCCTCTCGTTGTTTTTTCGGCTTGCTTTGGTAGTTTGGCACTCTATCGTGTTATCGAAAGTTCGCCACCAGATACTGCTAGGTGCACTCAGACGTTCGGCTCAAAATGGAAATCGCGTTAGGCATCGCTTGGATGGGCATTGATCTTTATGATTCTATACAAGACCGATTGGTAAATGGGGACAGGCGAATGGCGGAGGATATACGGGTCCGTAGCACAGCGGTTCAAGTCAGTCATGATGGCCTTCCAGATCATCGAGGGCCTCTTTCCCATGAACTCGCTTTCTCTGCCTCACCTCCTTGCCCTACTTGGCTATCCCCCGGTCGGGTTCTCTGCGGTGGATGGTAATGAGGTCGGTTCATCTGACTAGTTTGGTCCTTCGTCGGCTGGGTCCATTCGCGCCTCGCGGCGTTGCGAAATGGTTGCCAACATCTAGCGAGTCCGGTTTCATTGTTTAGACGGGCAGTATAAGTGCCCCCGGCTCTTTTCCAGTTTCGACTACTATGACCGCGACTGAATCCCACAGCGAGCTTCCCCGCTATGGGCCTCCCCCGGTAAGGTGCGTGTGACTCCCTTGCACAACCGCTGCATTTACCTGATGAACTCAAACCCATGGGCTTTGCTGTGTTGAGCCAGCTCGCCCGATTCACCCGGCCTCGTATACAGTTTCTGTTCGTCGGCTCGCAAGTTTCGCCTAGACTGCCTTCCCACGATCGGTCACCCTTTCGCAGTTGTCTTCGGCTGGAGCTTTTCATGGTTACTTGGTTTCTCAACTTTTCAGCATTCAGGTTTATCACTCAGGGGACTCCAACCCCATTAATCACAAGCCCATGCAGGGCACACTCAAGACGACGCAGGCAAGCTCGCGTACCCAGTCTGTGTTGACACCGCCAGGATTGGGACCACTCTTTCTATGCAATCGAGACGAGGCAGCCCGCGAGGTGCCTAGTCTCATTCGGTATGCTAAAAATGAAACTAATAGCAATACAAGCCCTTTTATGCCTTTCTTTTGTATCTGTATCTTTAGCCGACACGGTTAAACAGGTTCCGATATTTAGCGGAACTGTTAAGGGCGCACCTATTTGGATTTACCAATCTCAAATCCTCGACGAATTAAAACAGGTGATTTTTCTGAGCGTTGAGCCTGCTTGCGGAGGGCTTCCAGTGAAGATTAGTAGTGTAGGAGAAGATTCTTACACATTTGAAATCGTATACACGGACGGTGGTATTTCGAACATCGACCGAACGAAAGAGATGATAGGGATAACCTCCAATAGGTTCTCAATTTCCTTCAAAACTGAAACAGCCCAAGTTTTTGGGCAGAGTTTCACACGGAGCAGAATATTGGCGATAGAGGATTCTAACTGAGCGTAACTCCTGAAATTCAATCAGCAAAATCGGGTAGGGACCGGTCTCTAACCACCCCCTACCACAGCACCTAGTATGCGGGGTCGCAATAGGCGCTTCCTACTAGCAAAGTCATTCGAGTGATCAGAGCTTCACTCTTTGAGTGTCGATTAATCTCTGGTCGGACACAGAGAGCACTCCCTGCTCCTCAAGCCACACGCCGTTGTTTTCAGCTATGGCGGGCTGGTTTTTTGGTCATAGCAAATTTGACAACTTCTGTTTGGCAGATTCGTCACGGGCCTTTTCGACTAGCTCGATCGCCTGAGTGGTGGCGCAGGATAGCGGCTTGCCATATGATCTTTTCAGGCGCTGACCTTGGACAATCTCAATCGAATCCTTATCTGACTTTTCTGATGCCTTGCTTGCCAACCTAGTGTAGTGCTCGTGTGGCTAGGCATCTAAAGGCAGCCCCATCTTGTGCGGGTGTCTTGGGCTTAGCTGGGGGCTGCAGGTCACTCTCTTCTCAATTGATCTTGAGCCATGGGGAACTAGGATAACACTATTTTTTAATCGAAAACTCGATCGCCCGGAATCGGTTCAAAATCAATGAAACAACATTACATAATTGTCATAATTCAGACATTAAAACCCTGGTTTCATGCCTTGGGCATTGCTTTGTGCTGCAATCTTTGTCTAGCAAATGAATGTCTGTTTAGGATCGCTGATCACGTGCTAAAGGAAACCCTTTTCGAGTTACCCAATAGCCAAGAGGGCCCTCAACCGACACGCTACAACCTGTGGATGTACCAGAACTTCATGCTGATGGAAGGGATGGATGCACTGGGTGAAGTGACGGGAAACGAAGATTATCTGAGCTACACAGACCGAAATATCGACTTCTTCGCAGCGTATCAAGCCAAATACGGAGATGCGATGAAGGCAGGACCGGCGGGAATCAAGAAATGGTACTCCAAGCCAAAGCAAATGTGGCAATGCGGGATGATTGCTGCCTTCGCTGAGCGCCAAAAAACTCAACCACACCCGGAGTTCGCTCGGGGGATGAATATCTTCGATACCTTACTTGAGAATGCTCCTGCTTTTCCTGACGGAGTGCTGGTTCGGAAAAAGTCTAAAAGCCGAGGCTTGGGGCTCCAGATCGATGACCTTTACATGATAGCTCCCTATTGGTGCCGGAAAGCGAAGTTACCCGATGATTCTAAATGGCTGGACCGAGCAATCGAAGAATCTCTACACTACTTTGATTACCTCTGGGACAAAGACGACAAGCTGATGCACCCTCTTTGGCTACAAAAAAGGAACGGAACCTATGGGCTTTATTGGGGGCGCGGCAATGGATGGTACATCATGGCTGTCACCGACCTGCTCACTTTTATCCCCAATAACCATCCCAAGCGCCAAGCGGTGCTCTCTGACTATAGCACTTTTATAGAGGGTATCATCCAGAGGCAAGGCAAAAACGGACTGTGGCACTAGATCCTCGACCAGCCTAACACCTACGAAGAGACATCCTGTTCGGGCATGTTTACCTACTGCATCCTCAAAGGAGTGACTGAAGGCTGGCTAGATACGGGCTTCCTCGCAGCAGGAAAAAAAGGGTGGCAAGGACTGCTAACCCAAATCAATGACGATTTCCAACTCACAGGAGTCTGCCCACCCTCCGATATCAGTGAAGAACGCAGCTACTACCTGAAGGGTAAAGCACCTCAAATTCACGACCAACATGGTATCGGCCCATTCCTACTGTCTGGAGCCGAATATTTGAAGACAAGCAAGATACCAAAGAAGTGATTTACAATCGCTAGTTTTACTCGCCTGATATCCTTTAGCGATCAACTTCAGTTTCTGATCCGCTGATGGGTAGCATCAACACCCTACTCGGAATAAGAGGGATGGCCGACTTCGGGTTTGAAGAATGATACTTACCCGTGGCAGGTACCGGCCTTTCCAGCAAATCCGACTTATAACTTGTCGCCAATCCGCAGGCTTCATAGTCTTCACCATCGTCCGCTCTAAACTGATACACAGCCGATCTAACCGGGCTGGCTTCAGCTCCGTATCGATCCCATCTAACAAAGTGACCTTCGGCCGTATGACCAACAATCAAAAAGCAAAGCCGATGCAACACAACTCCCCCCAGCGTAAGCATGCACAGTATGAAGGTGAATGTTGAAGCTTCGCCCATAAAAAAACTACCTATTACAGCCAAAAGTCTTCGTTATCAAATTAGCGGCAACGATGTGAATGGAGACTAGCGCGTTCTACATTCCTGAACCGGCAAAAGTACTAAGCTCCAGTGGCTCAGGAAAGCTCACAAGACAGACGTCACGCAAAAACAAACCTCCGCTCAGTTTGAGCGGTCAATTTTTCGGTTGCATTTAGCCAAAACAAATCGACCGTTAACGCACAATGGTTCTCAAGTTCAGCTAATTCCAAGCGAGGCGACTCTTTCTCAGTTCGTGAAAGACTTCGTCCGCTGCTGAACATACTAGCGAGCAGTAATTTTTCGAGCAGCTCCTAGGCAAAACCGAGATTTAGCAACCTTATCGCTACCTCTCACTCACTTATTCTTTCACAGCGTGTTCCCACACAGCTGCCGGGCCTGCCGTGCCTATCTCAAACAACGAACCTATACCCATGAAGACTGAAAGGAGGTCCTCATAACTATGAAAACAAATAAACGACATCAACTAAAACGTAACATCGGAATCATCGCTCACGTAGACGCTGGCAAAACCACTGTGTCCGAGCGGGTCCTCTACTACACCGGAAAGATTCATACCAAAGGGGAGACTCACGACGGTGGCTCTAAAATGGATCGTGGTACTCAGGAGAAATTGCACGGTATCACCATCTCTTCAGCCGCTACTACAGTGAATTGGAGAGATCACGAGATCAATCTGATCGATACTCCAGGTCACGTCGATTTCGGCATCGAGGTGAAACGATCCCTACGCGTACTCGATGGTGCCGTTGTCGTTTTCGATGCGGTCTCTGGTGTGGAACCTCAGACCGAAACGAATTGGCGTTTAGCCAATGACTTTGGAGTCGCCAAGATGGCATTCATCAACAAGATGGATCGCCCTGGGGCGGACTTCGAACGCGTCATCGGCATGATGACTCAGCGGCTCGATGTCAAAGCTGTCCCCGTGCAGCTTCCCATAACGGATCCCGAAACTCATACACTAGTCGGGATTATCGATTTGGTATCTTTAGAATACCTCACATGGTCTGATACCGACGGAAAAGAACTCCAACGAAAACCGATTCCGAAACAATGGGAATCGGAAGCTAACACCAAACATCATGAACTCGTAGAACACATCATCGAATATGACGAAGCCCTACTAGAAGCGTACCTGGAGTCTGGGACTGCGCCTAGCACTAGCGAGCTGCAGTCAGCTATTCGGCTAGCCACGGTGTCTCACCACATCGTGCCGGTACTATGTGGCACAGCGCTGAAGAATAGAGGTATACAGCCTCTGCTCGATGCGGTCGTAGACTACCTACCGAGCCCGATGGACAAAGCTCTACCTGCAGCAGTCGAGGATGGCGGTCTATTGGCCTACGCCTTCAAGACCGCTCACCACGGCAGCTTTGGCAGCCAGACATGGCTGCGCCTGTATGCGGGTAGTATCGAACCTGGCTCTCGTATCTACAACAGTAGTAAAGGCTGTTTTGAGCGCATCAGTCGCATCGTCAGGATGAACTCCGACGAAGCGGAAGACATAGCTCGCGCCGAAGCTGGCGATATCGTAGCCGTGGTCGGACTGAAGGACACCCACACCGGTGACACCTTGGCCGATGCTGGTAGCGATACCATCCTGGAATCGCTCGCGATACCAGAGCCAGTGACTCGTGTGGTGATCGAGGCCGCATCTCGCTCAGATAGAGAAAAGTTGGGACTAGGTCTAAAACGTCTGACGACGGAAGACCCCACCCTGCAGATCTCTGTCGATGCAGAGACCGGCCAATCGATCCTGTCAGGTATGGGAGAGCTCCACTTAGAGATGGCGAGAGAAAAACTTGAGGAAGAACTCAATCTATCGATCACCTTTGGCCAGCCAGAGGTGTCCTATAGAGAGACGATACAAACCAGTGCCGACGTGACCTATCTCCACAAGAAACAAGATGGAGGGCCGGGTCAATACGCACAAGTGAGTATCAGCGTCGAGCCATTGGCTCGCGGTTCTGGTTTTGAGTTTGAGTCTCAGATCACAGGCGGAGCGATACCGGCAGACTACATCCCTGGAGTGGAGAAAGGCATCGCCAAGGCCATGCTATCCGGTGTCATCGATGGCCATCAGGTCGTCGATATCCGGGTGGTCCTAGTCGATGGCAGAACTCATTCCGACGACTCTAGCCTGCTGGCATTCGAGAATGCTGGTTTCCATGCTTTGAAAAAGGCTCTCGTGGAGGCTCGGCCTATCCTGCTAGAACCTGTGATGAAAGTCGCCGTGACCACACCCACAGATCATGTAGGTGACGTCATCGGTGATCTGACCCGCAGACGTGGCCTGGTGAACAACCAGGAACCTAGGGGTAGTACCACCGAAGTCTCAGCCGAGGTCCCATTAGCCAAACTCTTTGGCTACATCAGCGACCTCAGGTCGATGACATCGGGACGAGCCAACTTCACGATGGAGTTCCAAAGTTATGAAAAGCTAGCGGCTTAAACACATACCGGGTCGGCCTTCTATAGTTTGTAGGAGGCCGACTTTTTTGGATCAGGTAGACCTAGATCTCGATCGTTCGCTAGGCTCTCGCCGACAGCCAAATGGATGTAAAAGTGGCTTTCTAGCCGCCTTCCTATGCAGGCTCGGGTTGCTGAGGCGGCTAGAAAGCCACCTCTACAAGTTCTTCAGGTGCCTGCGGCAGCCACAAGGTTTGGTCTTCAACACGACATTCCACGCAGGATTGAGCATCCTTGGCCGTAAACTGCCCGTCGAACGATTGAACACCTCGAACTCGCTACAGATTCATCCAACCTCACTTCACCAAATAAGCATCGCCCCAGCTCGCGTGGTCGCCGCCGGCATTGCCATCGGAGCTATCGACTACTAGCGTCAGCTCTTTGGCACCCTCCACAGATATCTCCAACTGAGGGCGTGCCTTACCATCATGACTCTGGGTCGGACTACTGGTGTAGACCTCTTCGCCATCGACCAAAATCTTCAGCTCCAGCCTGCCACGGTGACCATCGTCGGGACCGGGGACCACGTGAAAGGTCTGATAGCCTCCATTCAGCGCAAAGGTGATTTGACTATCAGCATGGGTGCCGATGCCTTTTGCGTAGGTCTTGCCACCGATACTGATGGGTTTTCCAGAAAAGGCCTGATCATCGCGTACAGGTAACTTACTCTGAATGCTTTTGGCTAGCCGAGTGCTCAGATAGACCTTGCCGCCCTCCGCAGCGGCATCCATCTCCTCTAGCACCACCGAGTCATCGATCGCTTTTTGGAATTCCTCATCAAAGGATGTGGTAGCGGCCTGCCGCTGGCCATCGCGGCGCTGGTGGGGATAGGGTAGCGCGGCAGCTAGATCGCCACCTACCCAGCGGAGATTCGCTAGAGTCGGTACCTGGCCCGCCCATCTCTGATCGGCATGCGCTGGAGATACTTTCCACGCCGGGGTCAGTAGCAGCTCGACAGCCTCGTCCCAGGCTGGTAGCGACTGACCCGATTTGTTTTTGAAATCGCCGATGGCTAGCTCCACCACATTGGCACCTGCTTTGTCCAGACTCACGATAGCATGATAGGTATCGCTCCTGCGGCCGGTATAGCCTTGCCAGGTATTGGCCTCGATACTGATCGCTATCTGCTCGCCAGCTACAGAGGTCTCTACCTCCATCGCCAGTTTGGCTCCTGCTGGGCCCATCCACGTCGGGTCTACGATCTTGCGAGTGGCAAATATCCAGTGATGAGGGTTATTCTCCGATAGCCGATACCAGTCTCTCCAACCATGGGAGAAATCGTCGATCTGCCGCTGGCGGTCGGGCTGAGCCTTTACCCCTGCCACCTGCAGAGCCTCCGGATAGATAGCCTGATACTGAGAGCTGATCGTCAGCGACCGAGTCGCCAAAGTCCCCGGAGCAGCAGGTAGCTCCTCCGGCATCTGGTAGGTGATATTGGCAAACGCAAACAATGGCTCAGCAGTATCGAAAACGGGGCAATCAGCTCGATACAGACTTCCTTGCGGCTCTAGTACCTCAGCACTACGCCAGAAGCGGATGCGAGACTCGCGAGTGTAGCCATAGTAGATCTCGACTTTCTTCACTGGCAGCCCACTGGACTGATCCACATCTACCTCAAATCTAGGCACACCGCCCTCGGTATCGAGCAGCAGTCGACTGGCGGATAACTGCGGAAAAGTGAAATCGCCCTTCAGATGTGCTGCCATCCACATCTTGCGAGCAGCAGCTGTCTCGGAGGTAAAGCGGTGGTTCAGATGCGGCGCGATAGCCCACATGCGAGTCGTCGACTCTGGCAGCAGGTCCATCCCCTCGGCGACCAGATCGTTCGGCGCATTAAAGTCATTACTCCCCTGCAGAAACATGACCGGTGCTGTGGTGTGCGGCCAGTAGGACTGGCAGGAGATCACCTGCTGGTAGAGATCCAGACCATCCTCGGCACTCATCCGCCGCGCACTACCCGGCAGCCCCCACATATCGCGGTAGAGAAAGCCACTGCCACCTACCGATGGCGAGGCTGCCTTCACCCTAGGATCGATCGCGGTCAGCACCGTGCTACGCCCACCCATAGAGTGCCCCTCCACCCCGAGTTTTTCACCATCTACGACTGGCTGCTGCTCGAGAAAAGTCAGCGCTCGGCGGCCGCTCATAGCGATCAGAGTCCAGCTACTGTTGAGGATGTGCGGCTCTTTGTAGAGCGTGTGGGGATCGGGCCGTACTAGATTGTGGTGAGTCAGTTCCGGCGTTTTCGCCCTTGGGCGCACAAAGCCTGCAGCCAGCCCATCCCAGTCGGTATTGGGCGTGTCCTCAGCCTCGAGCACCTTGGCTCCCCAGTTGATACTGATCGCCGCATAGCCCAGCTCCACCCACTCGGCGACACGACGCTCGCTCGCGCGCTGACCTCCCCCATGGATGTGCAGGATACCGGCTACTGGCTGTGAGGCAGTAGCCCCTTTCGGATAGCCATAGTAGGCGGCGATCTTCGGCGCGGCAGAGCGATTCGTGCCCTCCAGCTGCCCCAGATCGTAGCGCACCAGCTGGTAGTGCCCGATATCGTCGTGCCACTCCCTCACGATCTCGGTATTCAGCGATGCCTGGCGAGCATCGTAGGCATTCCAAAAGGCCATAGCAGCACTCTCTTCCGCACAAAAAAGTGGTCCGGATGAAAGGACTAGAAAAAGGGTCAACAATCTGCGTATCATTGCCATAGCCTTGTCCACGATGAGACTCTTGGGTAGGGCTGTTTTGCCATTTTTCTCAGGTCTACCGATCTATGAACCCAACTGCCACGCGCCTAGTCCTAGCTCTGACTCTGACAGCCCTGATCGGCCTACCCATTCGGACCAGTGCTCAATCGACTCTGAGCAACAGCGTCTTTCAGAAACACCGCGAAGAGGTGGAAACCGCCGTGGATAGAGCGCTAAAGTACCTAACCGACACCCAACAACCTGATGGCAGCTTTCGCCATGGGCACGGCCGCTCGGTGGGTATCGTCGGGCTGGCAGGCATGGCCTACCTCTCTGCCGGCCACACGCCGGGCTATGGCAAATACTCAGACTCGATCGATCGCTGTATCGACTACATCCTCGACGGCCAGAAAAGCAATGGTCTGCTCGACCGAGGCGATTCAGGCAATGGCCTGATGTATGCGCACAATATCGCCACCCTATTTCTCTCCGAGATCAGTGGCATGGTCGATCCCGAGAGACAGGACAAACTAGAGATCGTGCTAGCCGATGCCACCGACCTACTGCTGCGCTCGCAGGCTATCGACAAGCACGAAAAACACCAAGGCGGCTGGCGCTACCGGCCCGAGGATCGCGACTCCGACCTCTCCTGCAGCGGCTGGGCGCTCATGGCTCTCCGCTCCGCTAAGCTCAATGGCGCACAGATCCCCGACCAGGCTATCGATAGCGCAGTGGCCTATGTGTTGAGGAATCACGACAAAAAATCGGGCAGATTCGGCTACACCGATCCCTACGGCCACTCCGAGACTCTGACCGGCTGTGGCGTGCTATGCCTAGAGCTGTGCGGCATGCACGGTATCGACTCGAGCGAGCGGTCCGGCGACTTCATACTGGCCAATCGCAACAAACTAGTCGGCAGATCCCACGAGCACTATGGCAACTACTACAATGCTCAGGCCATGTTTCAGCTAGGCGGTCGCTACTGGGAGAGCTATGCCGACTGGATGTACTCCCAATATCTGCCTAGACAGGGCGAAAATGGCTCCTGGGCCAAAGGCGCGGGCAAAAGCCGGGGCGGCGATGCCTACAGCACCTCGATGGTGGTCCTTTCATTCACCGTACCATTCCGCCAACTACCGATCTACCAGCGGGACGAGACTGTCGACGAAGAGTAAGCCTGGCGCGGCTCTCAGCCAAAAGACAGGCGATCACCGATATGTCTAAGCGATGGGCCTTCTCATTCGTGAGAAAACAAAAGGCTTTTTGCAATTTGCGCCCCTGAATTGCAAATGCTATAATTGTTAAAATTATGAGAAAATTACCCGCGTTTCTATTGTTTTCCCTCATCGCTATCTCCTCCGGCCTGCAGGCCTCGGAAGAAGTCACCTCTGCTAATGGCGGCGATCGCCTCAAAGGCTTCCTCGAGCGCTTTGATAAATCTGATCTCGATGGCGATGGCGTCCTGACTGTCGACGAGATGCACAGCTTCCTCGATAAGAAGATCAAAGACGGCAGTGTGTCCGACTCGAAGCCCACCCAATCGGTGAATCTGAAAAAGCTCAAAGGCCTAAAGAGTCGCTCCTACCTCAATGCCTTCTACATCGAGACCAGCGCCGAGTGCGACATCAACAAAGACGGTCAAGTGACCAAAAACGAACTGCTCCTCTACGTCCTCTCCCAGCGAAAAATCATCAACGCAGCAGGCGAGCAAGTCCCTCACCCCAAGGTAGCCGAGCTATCACTCTAAAAACAAAGCGGCTGAAAAGCCGCTCCTCTCCTCCTCTCCTCCTCTCCTCCTCTCCTCCTCTCCTCCCTGCTCGACAAAGCCAGACTTTCCTCTAGGCTCTAGGCATGTCTGCAGAGAAGTACCGCACCACGCCCTGGCCATCGAAGTCGATGCCGCCAGGTGTGCCCTACATCATCAGCAATGAGGTAGCTGAACGCTTTAGCTTCTATGGGATGAAGACCATCCTCACGGTCTTTATGGTGAAGTACCTGTGGCTAATGGATAACCAGCCAGGCATCCCGATGTCCGACGCAGCAGCCTCCGAGAGATATCACCTATTCTCCGCCTGGGTGTACTTCACCCCGTTGTTCGGTGCTCTCTTGGCAGATGTCTTCTTTGGCAAATACCGCATCATCATCTGGCTATCCATCGTCTACTGCCTAGGTCATGGAGCCCTAGCCGTGATGGGCTATCTCGGCAGTGCTCATATGTGGCTCATCGTGGGCCTATGGCTGATCACCATCGGCTCGGGTGGTGTCAAACCCTGCGTCTCAGCTCACGTAGGCGATCAATTTGGCAGCGAAAACCAACACCTGCTAACCAAGATATTTAATTGGTTCTATTTCTCGATCAACCTCGGTGCCTTTATCTCATCACTCATGACGCCGTGGCTACTGGAGTGGTATGGCCCACACTTGGCATTCGGAGTACCGGGAGCACTCATGGCGATCGCCACCGTATGCTTCTGGGCAGGTAGGCATAAGTTTATCCACGTCCCAGCTCAAGGTGCAGGCGTCTTTAAAGAACTATTTAGTCGGGATGGTATCTTCGCCGTGCTCAAGCTCTGCATCATTTACCTCTTCGTCCTTATGTTTTGGGCCCTATTTGACCAGACAGGCTCCTCGTGGGTACTACAGGCCGAAGATATGAATCGCGATTTCTTAGGGATCAACTGGCTACCTAGTCAGATCCAGGCGCTCAACCCCATTTTGATCCTCTGCTTCATCCCGCTGTTTACCTATTTGGTCTACCCTGCGATCAACCGCTTCTTTCCGCTCAGCCCCCTGCGCAAAATCAGCATCGGACTATTTTTGACGGCGGTCGCCTTTGCCATCATCGCACTCGCACAGCAGCGTATCGATGCTGGCGAGACACCATCGATATCCTGGCAGCTTCTCGCGTACTTTATCCTCACAGCTGCCGAAGTCATGGTATCCATCGTCTGCCTAGAGTTCAGCTACACTCAGGCTCCTCGCTCTCTGAAGTCCATCGTCATGGCACTGTTCTTCTTCTCTATCTGGCTAGGCAATTTCTTCACCGCTGGAGTCAACCGTGCCATCCAGATCGATAACCCCGTAGCTGTCGACTGGAACAAGCAAGAGACCAACGTGGTCCAGATCAAATCGCCCGAGGAGCGCGACATCATCGTCCACAAAGAAAACGGCCTAAGCTTTCACGGAAAAACCGAACTCGACGAGATCGCCGAAACCCTGAAAACGGCCATCGCCGAAAACGACTACCGGGTACTCTCGCAAGAAAGTGGCGATGCTCTGCTGACAGAACTGAAGGACCCTTGGGGCAATGCCTATCGCTACTCCACCATCAATCGCCTCCAATGCCGCGTCTGGTCTGCAGGCACTGATAAGCAGGAGATGACAGCCTGGGACCAGGGATTCATCGCCAAGATCACTCTACCCGAGACGGAAAAGCCTCCTGGTAAATTCTCGAAACTCCTCTCCCTCCTCCGCCCCGAACGCACCTGGCTAGAAGTCCGCAAAGAGAAACTCGGAGTGGCCGACGAGCAAGGTGGCGCGGACAATGCCGCCTCGGTGAGCGTCTCTCACTTTATCGGAGGCCAAACCAAACTCGAAGGCGCCCCCTACTTCTGGTTTTTCACCAAACTCATGCTCGGAGCCGCAGTGGCATTTGTCTTTGTCGCTATCTGGTACAAACCGAGGGCATACCTCTACGAAGATAGCGAGAACGCCAGCGGCTAGTATCAGACCTCAACATACCCCCTTACCGCGTAACATAATACTTGCAGGAATCTATGCTGAATTTTGCAGTCGCTCAGACCGGTGACAAATTTTTATGCTGAGAGACTGTAAAGCCTGAAAATCTTCACAACCGATGTGTCGGTTTTTGGGCAGCTTTTCGGAGAGGAAGAGAAACCGGGTAGGTAAAGTTGACAGGACGTTTCTACCACCCTTCCAGGGTGGAGTAATGCTTATGGGTGTCCGACCCGCGGTTTTACCCCGGGCTATCAGCTGTTAGCCCCTCCGGGGCACGGACTTTTATTGGTCCCGGAGGGACTCAAAGATAGTAGCCGGTGGCAAGCGTAGCGCAGCCACCGGGTGGGGTAGAAGTGAAACTGCACCCCGGCGGGGTGCTAGAAACGTTTGCTAACCCAATGGCGTTCCGACGTCTAACAAGTCGAAGCGAAAAACGCCTCCGGCTCTTCAGCTTCGCGGCTTTGTACCCTATTCAGTAAAAATTGTACCCTATTGAATTGGGTGCCTTGGGGAAAACTTCGGCACAAAAACACCTTTTGGTCAGCTTCTACTACGCAATGTACCCTATCTTGACTTGTGTATGATATGGTGAAGCTTCTTTTTATGAAACTTCGAAACGCACAAAGAAGGCTCATAGCTTGTTGCATCTTCCTCTTCACGCTTACCGCCACCTACGCTCAAGACAATAGCCTGCTGGAAAGTCTAAAAATCCCTTTCCTACCAGAGGGAGCCAAAGTCTCAATCAACCAAGTGGAGACCACCGATTTCCCGAGGGTAAAGCTCTACACATCAGTCACTCGTGGCGGCATGCCACTCACCGGACTGACGGCGGATAACTTCCGTGTGCGCGAAAACAATACCGACCAAGGTCCGATCAAAGTCATGGTCGAGCGCGACCAGATCTCAGCCGTCGTACTGCTCGATGTCAGCGGCTCTATGAAAGGCTCGATCGAAGCCACCAAACAAGCTGCGATAGGCTTTCTAAAAACACTGCGCAAAGGCGACAAGGTGCAGATCATCACCTTCCACGAGTGGGTCGAAACTATCTTTCCACTCGGTGACGATTTTGCTGCAGCCGAGCGAGCGATCAACCAGATCCGCCACCGGGGCGATACTGCCCTCTACGATGGCATCTGGTCGGCTGTCACCGCTATCCGCGACATACCCGGTAGACGTGCCGTCATCGTCCTGAGTGATGGTGTCGACGACGATGGCTATGGCAACCAGCTAAGCAAGCGCGGCCTCGACGAGCCTCTCATGCTCGGTATCCAGACCAATATCCCCATCTACACCATCGGTCTCGGCTCCAAGATGGATGCCGGCATCCTAAAGACCTTCGCCGGCACCACCGGGGCAGAATACGTCAACGCTCCTACCAAAGAAGAACTCGACGAACTCTACGCCAAGATTGGTCAGAAACTGTCCAGCCAATACGCTATCGAGTACACCACCTCACGCCCACTCGAAGGTGGTCTGCGCGAGGTCAAACTCGACTACGTCGTCCCTAGTCGTAAGCCCTACGCGGCACCAGACCCAGTCTTCGACGAAGCTGGCCGCGTGATATCCTACAAAGCCCCAGAGCTCTCCGACCAAGAAATGGGCCGCCTCGCCCGCATGGCCGGCGTCGACGAGTACGCCAAGCTAAACCAGATCCAACCTCTGGAGAAATTCATCAAAGAAATCCCCGTAGAATGGCCGGAAGAGATCCCCGCCTACGATGCTGCGACCGACGTCAAACGAGAGGACAAAGAAAACAAAAAAGGCTTCTCATTCAAAGCCCCCGAAAAGGCTGAAGACTTCATCAAAAGCTACAAAGGTCTCCTCAACGAGGACGACTGGCAGATCTTTAACCAATCCAACGCTGGCAATCTCGCCTTCATCAAAGCCTATCGCGGCGAAGCAGAACTCACCATCGGAGTGCTCGGCCAGGACGACTCCAGCCAGGTAAACATCGAGTATCGCCTACCGAAAGCCCAGCCCATCGTCATCGATCAAAACAATGCCAACCAGATCGTAGAAGCCAACGGACGCGACGTCATCATCACCGGAGCCGACGGCGTCTTCATCATCAGCGGAGGCTGTGGCAAGCTCTCCCTAAGCGGCGGCCAAAACCAAGTCCAAGTCGACACCGTAAACAGCCTAGAGATCCTAGGCGACAAAAACACCATCATCCTCACCACCCTCGGCGAGTCGACCATCTCCGGAAACGAAAACGAAGTCGCCTGGTCAGAAGGCATCGACGACCAAGAACCAAAAATCGAAACCTCCGGCGAAGGCAACCGCATCACTAAGCTGGAGTGAACTGGCTGAGAGACTCGATTCAGCGCTTTAGCCTCCAAAAAATATCATCCCCCCTTTTTCGCCAATCGTCCCAGCCCTAGCCTTAGCCTTAGGACTCGACGAGGGGGGACGGCATTACGTGTATCTTAACAAATCCATCGACGCACAGCCACCTTCCTGCCATTATATTGTTCCGATGATAGCTTTTTCATTCCGCACGCTGTTGGCTCATCCATCGCTAGTAGTAGCTTGTTTTCTCTTGGTGTCTCAGGGGCTTTCAGCCAAGCCCCCTACCAATACAGATGCCAAGTCTATCGCCAACAAAGTCCCTAAGTTCAAACCCGGAGGGAACGAGCAAACAGCTCAGAAGCAGATGGCTCACATGGTGCAGCTCCTTGCCGGAGCCGGAAGGAGAAGCGCCAGCGCCAACACCGCTCTAGTCGAGAAAGCACTCGATTATCGCGATGATATGGGTGGCAGAGAGAAACTCGTGTCCACCAGCTCTATTGTACGAGCTTGGGAAGCGGCCTATGATTACGGTGCCATCGTCGATAAAAAATACACCGGCAGGATCACGAAAGGCCGCTACGAAGGCGAAAAACTAGTGTGGGAATCAATCGTACCTAAAGAGGTTTACCCAGAGGCAGTGGGATACATCGGTAATATTCGCCTCGTGCCCGAGCCCATAGCTAGACAAGAAGGAGCTTCAATCACTGGGCGAGATCAGGCTTTTGCCAATACTTTGAAAGGTGTGCTAAATGAAGCGGCAGCTCGCCACCGAATGTTAGAGCTAGACAGAACCAGTCTAGCTGGACTGCCAAAATATCACCCCAAAGTCGCAGCAAAGCGCCAAAAGGACGACGAAGCCCTGTGGAAACAGCAGATAGAGGAGGTCGGCGACGTATCGGATAAAACGCCCAGAGTTCGACTAGAAGGCCAGCGGATGAGCACGCCTTCAAAAATGAATGATCATGTTTATGAACTGCGAATCGAAGTCAGTAACACTTCCGGATTCCCCACCGAAATCGAAATCGAGTCAGCCATCATCGGCTACACCGAGAAGAACAATCATCTCTACGATTTAAAACGTCATAAACAAACCGTCCGCCTGCTACGCTCGCAAGTTTTCGAATACTCGATCACCACTCCAAATGTCAGCGTATTTCGCTACAAACTCCAAGGCATCGATCCTTGGCCGTTAATCAAAGGCAAGATCCAACCCCAACCGATCATTTACCGTGGCTACACGATCGTCGCACGACATAAGGGCGAAGTGATCGGTGCTGTCGGTAGCGATGGCCGTATGGCAAAAGTCGTGACTGGTGAATACGCCGCCCCTGCGAATGTCTTGAAGGGTAAGTAAGCTCGCATAATCGTTTCTATTGAATCAGCCGATTACTCAATCGAGTAGCCGTGCCCCCGGTGGGTTTTGATCAGGTCTTTGCCCACCTTGCTGCGGATACGCGATACCTTCACATCTAGTGTATTGGATAGGCTAGACTCATCCTCGTCGAAAAGATGCTCGTAGAGCATAGTCCGAGATACGACTCGCCCGCGATTGAGCGCGAGGTACTCCACTAGAGAAAATTCCTGTGCCGTCAGTGCCAGCACATCGCCCTTTCTCGACACCTGCTTGCGCGTGGAGTCGATGGTAAAATCTCCGACCTCGATCACCGATGTCGGCGCACCCGCGGAGCGGCGGATCAACGCTCGCACACGGGCTATCAGCTCGCTCAGCTCGAATGGTTTCACCAAATAATCATCCGCCCCACTATCGAGACCCCGCACTTTGTCCTCGACTGAGTCCCTCGCAGTCAGGATCAGCACTGGAGTCTTCTTCTGCTTTCGCAACTCGGCGAGAAAAGCGTAGCCATCCATCTTGGGTAGCATCACGTCGAGTATGATCGCGTCGTAGTCGTAGTCCTCGGCCTTCCACAGGCCATCTTGGCCATCGTCGGCAACATCTACGGCGAAGTTATCTTTACGCAGGGCCTTGGCGAGGCTGGACTGCAAGTCAGGGTGATCTTCTACGAGGAGTAGTCTCATGGATTGTGCGACCTAGAGTATTGAGGATCTGTCAGCGTCTGCAAGAAAGCAATCAAGGCAGCTGCATCCTCGTCACTGATCGGGATACCTGGTGCAGGATGCTTAGCTAGATTGGCGTCGAGTGTGTCGGAGCGCACGATGCCTGTGCGGTAATGATCGATCACCTCCTGTAAAGTGTCGAATCTACCATCGTGCATGTAGGGTGCTGTGATCGCCACATTGCGCAGCGATGGCACCAAAAATTTGCCCCGATCCTCCGAGCGATCTGTCGCATGCTCGCGACCGTAGTCCGCATCTCGTAGCTCCAGACCATTGTTGCGGAAGCGCTGATCGCTAAACAAGGCACCGCCGTGGCAGTGAAAACAGTCCGCCCCATACTGCCCCATGCGCGGCTCATACTCAGTAAAAAACAGCTCAAAGCCGCGCCTCTCCTGCGACGATAGCTCCGCCTGCCCTCGCATAGCTCGATCGAACTTCGAATCCTGGCTGGTCAGCGACAGCAGAAAATTCTCTAACGCTAGAGAGATGGTTTGCCCATCGATCTCAGCAGCACCGAACGCAGCGGCAAACAAATCCCGATACCGAGGATCGGCCCGCAGCCTGTCAGCCAGTGACTCCACAGAGGCGTTACCCAGTTCCTTCGGATCGGTGATGGGGTCTAGCACTTGCTCTCTTAGCGATGGCGCCCGCCCATCCCAAAAAAATTCGCTGCGCCATGCGAGATTAAAAAGCGGCATCGAGTGTCGGCTCCCCGCTTGGCCACCGATACCCTTGCTGAATACTCGCCTGTCTCCAAAGGCATACTCCGGCTCATGACACGAGCTACAGGAGACACTGCCGTCGGCTGACAACAGTGGGTCAAAGAACAACTCCTTACCCAATGCGACTCGCGATATCAGCAGTGGATTATCCCTCGGCAGATCTGGCCGGGGGAAGTGCCGCTTCAGCGAGAAGGGGTAGCCTCGTGGCTTCTCGGGGAGAAATAAAGGTTCCACTAGGGGCTGGGCCGCTTTCGCCTGACGACCGAGATCGCCGAGGAGCTTAGGCATACCAAATATCCCAGCTAGATTGGCCCGCAGTCGACTAGCTAGCTCATCATCTGCAGATCGTGAGTGTGTGGTGTGACCGTGCTCGACTAGATCGATCGCCTGAGGGAAGCGAAACAGCTGCCCGACATCCAGCGGAATCAGCAGCTGCGAGCTGTGCCGGTACTCCACTGGCAGAGTCACTGGTGTGCGGGCCCAGTCATTGCCCATATGTAGAGCGTACCCGCCTACTTCAGCCGAGGCGGACTCCGAGTGGCGATACTTACCCTCGATCGCGAGGAAGATGTAGCCCTCGGCCCAAGTCCAGTGCAGCGCATTTCGAGTCGGGTTTAGCGGATGATCACTCGCATATTGTGCGGGGTCGGAGTGGTTGATCGCCTCTGGCAGACCTACCGAAAACTGAAGCCCGATATAATCCCCCTCTGGCAAGGCAGGCAAAGTGACCGCTAAACTCGGCGGGGAAAACTCTAGAAAAGCGACGGTGTCTTCAGTGAACCGATGCCAGCTACCATCACTGCGCTGAGCACCAAACCCCGATAACAGAAATGCTAGACGCTCGACACTGATCTGCTGCCGATCAGAAGTCGCGTATCGCAACGAATCGGCCCTGAGAGGAGCCCCATCGAAAATTGGCACAAACTCCAGAGTCAGTGCCGAAGTGGAGCGGAGAGGCAGCAGCACAGACACGATGGTGGCGATATACCACAGCCTGATCTTAGATGTCTGCCTCGCGATGCTCCACATAGATTCCCCCTGCCCTTAGTATAACGCATGAACCTGTACGTAGGTTAACAGAGAGAAAGAAAAGCGCGTTATCTCACGATCGCTTCGCTTAGTTGTGACTGACGTCCTCTACGGCTCCAGTCGCTGTAGCGATCAGGAAGCTCAGCTCCACATCGGTGCGGCGATAGCGGCCATGGACTTTGGCGTGGATCAGCTCCAGAGCCAGGTCGATCAGGCAGTCGGCCTGTACCGCTGTGCAGTGGAGAGTCGCCTGCAGACTACCACCCAGACGAGCTCGCAGCTCGCTGATGGCGGTTTCCTGATTGTATTGGCGGATCAATATCACTGCCAACTCTCGGCAAAACATCACCAACCCTCGCCCATTTCCCTCGCGAAAGATGCGCTGAGAGAGCTCCTGCTCGGCAGTTTGGGTCTTTTTCTGACTTCCGTCCTGCGTCCTACCGCGATGAGCGTTGAGATGATCGGTAGAGGCGAGAGAAGTGGTGTTTAGCGATAATGTATCCATGTGATTGAGTGGTTCTTGGATGGTGATGAGTGGTGAAAATTGAGAAAATCTTGCGACATTCCTTACCTTTTACGAAAATTAGACATTCCCCCTTAGAAAATATTCAATATTTTCGAACTTTTGATTTGCTTTATTGAAACCTCTCTTGTTCCACTGATTCCGAATCCTCATTTTTCAGCGATCATGCTGCTGGACATCGGAGCGCGCAGCATCCAATATCAGACCCAACCGCTATGTCTGTATTTACCGAAGTCTCATTTTGGATCTGTGTCGTGCTGGGCTATGTGATCGGCTCGACTCCGATCGGCTGGATCGCTGGCAAGCTCAAGGGTATCGACATCCGCGAGCATGGTAGTGGCAACATCGGTGCAACCAATGTGCTGCGAACGCTGGGTAAGCCGATCGGCTACACCACACTGGCGCTAGATGTCATAAAGGGCATCATCCCCGTAGCGATCGCCATGGGCTTCTCCAACGACGGCATCATCCACGTCGGCACTGCCATCGCGACTATCCTCGGGCACAATTTCACCTTTTGGCTGAAGTTCAAAGGCGGCAAAGGCATCGCCACCACCGCTGGGACCATGCTGCCTCTCGTGCCATGGGCCCTCCTGATCGCCGTCAGCCTCTGGATCATTTGCTTTCTCGTCACTCGCTACGTGTCGATCGGCTCGATTGCGGCGGCATCTGTGATCCCCATCGTGGAGTTTACTCGAGCCATTATTTCCGATAGGTGGAACTGGCCTGTGCTCATCTACACGCTAGTCCTATGTGCTCTAGCGCTGTGGAAACATCGAGGCAATATCCAACGCCTGCGCAATGGCACCGAGGCGAAGTTCACCAAAAAATCCAAGAAAGCAGCAGCCTCATCCTGAGACTCTAGGATCCGACGATTATGATCACTGAAGCCGCTGTAGTAGGTGCTGGTAGCTGGGGCACTGCGCTCGCCATGGTCTTAGCCGATCGCGGGCTGGAGCGAGTGACCTTACTCTCGAGAAACGCAGAGCAAACTGCCGAGATAAACCAAAAGTCTACCAACTCGCGCTACCTCAAAGTTGTCCAGCTCCCAGAGACGATCACGGCTAGTCTCGATATAGCAGATGTGGTAGACAAGCCTCTCATCCTGCTAGTCGTGCCCTCTCAGGTCGTCTCCGACACTCTCCAGCGCTTGAAGGAGGCTGGTCTACCAAAAGAAACTATCCTGCTCAGCTGCAACAAAGGTGTCGCGCCCGACACCGGCAAGCTGATGACCCAGACTGTCCACGACTTCTTTCCTAAAAACCCTGTAGCCGTCCTATCCGGACCGAGCCATGCAGAGGAGGTGGCCAAACGCATGGCCACTGGCGCTGTGGTCGGTGCCGAGGACGACGAGCTATCCGCCCAGCTACAGCAGATCTTTACCCTGCCCTACCTGCGCTCCTACACGAGTCGAGATGTGACTGGTATCGAGGTGGGCGGTGTGGTGAAAAATATTTTCGCGATAGCTGCAGGTGCGGCCGATGGCCTAGGGCTCGGTGACAATGCCAAGGCAGCGCTGGTCACCCGTGGGCTCGCCGAGATGACTCGACTGGGCATCAAGCTAGGCGGTAGACCAGAGACCTTTCAGGGCCTGAGCGGTATCGGCGATCTCATCGTGACCTGCTACAGCACACACAGCCGAAACAATCGTGTCGGTAGGCTGCTGGGCTCTGGCAAAACACTGCAAGAGGCTATCGATGAGCTGAATCAGGTGGCAGAAGGGGTGCCAAACGCCAAAAATGTCTATGAATTGGCGCGAAAACTTGACGTGCGCACTCCTCTGATCGATGAAACCTATGCTGCGCTCTATGAGGGCAAACCCTGCGGCCAAGCACTCCAAGAACTACTGAGCCGCAATCCCCGAAGCGAGAGCGACTAGCACACACACCAAACATTAACTCCGAACGCGCTACACACGCCTGCTCCGCATGGGCTCACCACGATCTATCTTCTTTTCCGCCTGCTTATTTCTGCTGATCTTTGGCGGCACCTCCACCGCAGCCACTTGGCGCACCTACGATGGCCAGACCATCAAAGCCAGCGTCTCCAGCTTTGACTATGAGAATAAGATGGTGACCCTGGAAAACATGGATACCCAGGCTCGAGCAGCCTACAAAACCCTCGATCTCGACTACAAAAGCGCCCGCATGCTTCTAGTCTCACCGAAGTTTTTCCAGAGCTACCCCAAAGGCCGTATCTGGAGCAAGGAGCAGATGACTTTGGTCGGTATCTACCTAGGCTCGCCCATCATTTTGCTGATCGTCGGTATGTGGCTGGCAGGTCTGTTCATTGCCAAGCGCTTCAATCCCTTCAGTGCGATCGGGGCCTTCATCGGCAGCTGGATCGCTGGCGCTATCCTGCTCATTTGCTATATGATCTTTGCATCGAAAAGCAGTGGCAATGGCACCATGTTTATCGTGCTTGGTGCACTGATCGCCACGCTGGTCATGTCGCTTTATATCTCAGCCATTTACAAGACCACCTTCTTTCGCGGCTTCTTCATATTCATCGGCCACCTGTTTTTCGCTGCACTGATTGGCTTTCTACTGATCTATGGTACCGACACGCTCCTCGCGGAAGGTGATGTCAGCCAGTTTTGGAATCAGTGGATCTTCCGGCCTGTGGGGCTCACCGATAGCCCCTCTCCCGGCGGGTACTAGCGCACGGTGATCTCGACTCGACGAGGCTCCGCACCTCTTGGAGGCCGGACACTGTTGCTCTTGCCTTCGAAAGTCATACGCCAATTGGATATACCGTGATCCATCAGTTTCAGCCAGACAGCGCGAGCTCGGTCGCGAGAGAGGCGAGGCAAATCATCCAAAGTATGCCCGGTGATGTGAATCCTCACATCCGGATACCTTTCCAAATAATCGGCAAGTTTTCTTACTTCTGGTTTCGAACGGGTTAAGATTTGGGCGCTACCATTTCGAAACAGAATGGGCCCGAGCTCGAGTTTCTCATTAAGTTTTTCACCTTGAATCGCCTCTCCGGGGTCGGGTTCCTCTACCCCACCATCAGTTGGTTCATCATCTCTGGGACCAGGTTCCTCTACCCCATCATCAGTTGGATCATCATCTCCGGGATTAATAGGACTGGGTGGTTCTCCCTCCCAACCCACACGACTTGAGAGACTTGAGTTAGGTTCAATGGTAGGAATAGGTTCAATGGTAGTAATAGGTTGAGTGGCAGAAATATTGGCCTTCTTGCGAAAAGGATCTAATCCATCGCCAGACGCGCCTCCACCGCCAGCAGTTGCACTACCGCCGCCACTACCAGTTGCACTACCGCTACCACTGCCAGTTGCACTACCGCCGCCACTCCCACTAGCAGTTGCACTACCTCCACTCGCGCCACTACCACCTATCCCACTGGCCCCTACCATTCCAGAACCACCACTAGCGCCCGCACCTCCTGAACCTCCTGCAGTCACTCCGCCCGCAAAAGAACTGGAGCCGCTAAGCCCACCGTTGGTCAATTGAGTACCTGCAGGGGGATTAAAAACACGGCGAATCTGATCCTCATCCAGCATCATCAGCGTCTTCACCAACTTCCGAGAATAGCGCCTGTAATTGTCTTTCGGAAACGGACTGTCTTGAGAGATCCTAGCTAGGATCAGATCGGAAGTGAGGTCAGTCTTCTCTAGTGCACACAGCGGCAGGGTTGTGAATACAACCGTAGCAAGCACTGAGAGTTTGAAGACATTCATCAAATGACGGGGATTGAAATAACCGGGACAATCTCGCTTATTTAATTATAAAAACAATAATTATTGTAAAACAAGTTCTTCTTAGCTTTGGGACTGTTTATAGATCCACACCCCATTCTCCTCAACTCGAACGCCTAACGACGATGGAACTGAAATGTTCCTTACGCAGAAGATTCCACAAAAGCCGCACCTGATGATGGCCCTTTCCTCCCCTCAAAAATTCACTAAATTCCCGGTTCGATTTTTATGAAGCGCTATATTTTCAGCATTCTCAGCCTCCTGAGCCTCGTCGCGGGTATCTCACCTGCCAACGAACCAACCGCGGTCCCCAAATGGATCTGGATCGGTAAGGAAAATCCCAATACAGTCTACTTCCACCGGCAATGGACTCAGAGAGGAGCTGCCAAGTCTGCCATCCTCAAGATCACCTGCGACAACTCCTACGAAGGCTACCTGAATGGTAAGAAATTCGGCAGCAGCACCGCCTGGGAAAAACCGACTCGCTATGACCTGACCAAACATGTCAGCAATGGCGACAACGTGATCTCCATAAAAGCAGGCAACGCGGGCGGCATAGCGGGTCTCATCGCCGAACTGGTAGTGACCAATAAAGATGGCACTACCCAGCGCCTAGTCTCTGATGCCTCTTGGATGGCGAATCTGAATCAAACCGAAGACTGGCTAGCCCCAAGTATCGAGCCAGCCAGCTGGACGGCCGCCTCTGTGCGTGGCAAGCTGGGCGATGGGCCGTGGGGCAATATCCTCGCCAGAGCCGCTGCTCCGGGTCAAAATCAAGCGCAGCCGCAGCCGCAAACGATCAGCGCCGAAGCCAAGGTCCACCCAGGGGGATTCACGCTCGAAAAGGTCTACACCGTCGACAAAAGCACCCAGGGATCGTGGGTGTCTATGGGTGTCGACGACAAAGGCCGTCTGTACTGCTGCGATCAGCAGGACAAAGGTCTATTCCGAATCACCCTCGGGGGTGAAGGTCCTAAAGTCGAAAAGATGCCAGTCGAGCTGACTCACGCTCAAGGCCTACTCTGGCACCGAGGTGCTCTCTACGCTGGTGTGAATGGCGGCAAACCGGCCAGCGGCCTAGTGCGCGTGACCGATAGCGATGGCGACGACCTGCTCGACAAAGCCGAGGTCCTACGTCAGGCAGGCCCCGGTGGCGAGCACGGTATCCATGGCGTCGTACTGTCTCCCGATGGTGAGAGCATCTACTTAGTAGCCGGCAACTACAGCAAACGCCCAGAGGTGGAGACCTCGCGCGTGCCGACCAACTATGGTGAGGACCAGCTACTCCCGGCCATGATGGATGCCCGCGGCCACGCCAAATCGATCAAAGCACCTGGCGGCTGGATCGCCCGCACCGATCTCGATGGCAAAAAGTGGGAGCTAGTCGCTGCAGGCTTCCGCAATGAATACGATGCCGCTTTCAATGCCCATGGCGAGCTATTCGCCTACGACTCCGATATGGAGTGGGATCTAGGCACCCCATGGTACCGCCCTACCCGTATCTATCATGTCACCAGTGGTGCCGAGTTTGGCTGGCGCACAGGGAGTGGCAAATTTCCCACTTGGCATCCCGATGTGCTGCCTCCTGCTCTCGATGTGGGACCAGGCTCTCCCACCGGTGTCGTCTCTGGCCTCGGTGCTAAGTTTCCTGCCAAGTACCAGAATGCCATCTACGCCTTCGACTGGACCTATGGCACCATGTACGCCCTCCATCAGAAAGCCAATGGCTCTAGCTACAGTCTGGAGAAAGAGGAATTCGTCACCGGTGCACCACTCTACCTCACCGATGGGGTGATCTCTCCTGATGGTAACATGTATTTCGCCGAAGGCGGCCGCGGCAACAACTCGGCCATCTACCGGGTCAGCTACACCGGCTCAGAGTCCACGGCCCCTGCCTCAGCTGCTGCTGGCGATGGTGCTGAGCTACGCACTCTCCGCCACGAGCTAGAGAGCTATCATATGCAGAAGGCTGGCGCTGTCGATGCCGCTTGGCCACACCTCGGTCACAGCGATCGCTTTGTGCGCTACGCCGCTCGCTTGGTACTCGAGCACCAGCCAGTAGATAGCTGGGCTCAGCGTGCCACTGGGCGCGATGCCTCCGCCACACTCTCTGTGCTCCTAGCGCTGGCTCGCCAAGGCGGACCAGAGCACCAGTCGGCCCTACTGCTACGGCTGAACCGCATTCTACAGGCATCCACCACAGCCGAGCAAAAGCTGGAGGCCCTACGGATCTATGGCCTATCCGCCATCCGCATGGGCCAACCACCCGCCGATGCAAAAGAGGCTCTAAGCCAGATCCTTTCGCCGCTTTACCCGAATAGTGATCCGCGACTCAACCGCGAGCTCTGCTACACCCTGACCGCACTCGACGCGCCAGAAGTGGTGGCAAAGACCATCCCGATGCTCAATCAGGAGGCCATCGCCAATAACACGGTGAAAGCCTCGGACGAGCTACTCAAACGCCACCGCATGGGAGGTACCTTCGCCCAGAGCAAGACCTCCAACCCACAATCGGAGCAGCTCTGGTACGCCTACGTACTTCGCAATATGACCAAAGGCTGGACCGATGAGCTTCGCCGCGAGTATTTCACTTGGTTTGCCAAGGCACAAAACCTAAAAGGCGGCGCTAGTTTTCAGGGCTTCATCGAGAACATCCGCAAAGAAGCACTCGCTAAAGTGCCCGACGAGTCCCAGCGCGCGCAGCTAACAGAGCTGAGCAAGCAGGCTGCCCGCCTCGTACCAGAGGGCTTCGAAGACGCTCGAGTCATCAAGGTAGGTGTGCTACCCGGCCTCAAGTTCAACACCGACAAAATCGAAGCCAAGACCGGCGAGAAGCTCGCAATCGAGTTCATCAACGACGATCCGACAGGCATGATGCACAACCTCGCCGTGATCGCACCCGGCTCGGCGCAGACCGTAGTCGCCGCTGCCATCGGCATGGGCGCCGAGGGCATGGCGAAAAACTACATCCCTGAGATACCCGAGATGCTAGCCTCGACACCGCAGATCTCGCCGGGCAAAAAATACACCCTCTACTACACCGCTCCGGCAGAGTCTGGCGACTACATCTTCATCTGTACCTACCCAGGGCACGGTATGGTCATGCAGGGCACGTTTTCGATCCGCTAGATCGATTGTACCCTATTGAATAAAAATTGTACCCTATTGAAAAACCGGTCTTGCTATCATCAGCTAGACCGGTTTTTACTATTAGGCGATGAGCAACACACCGCCTACACCGCGCTACCACGAGATCGATGCTCTGCGGTCGATTGCATTAGTGCTGCTCATTGTTTACCACATCTTCGCCGCCTATCAGCCGTTTGCCGACAAGCTCAGGTTCATTCGCTATGAGCTGTCTTTAGAGCAGTGGTGGTTCGTAGGCGATGCGCTAAACATCTGGCGCATCCCGGTGCTGTTCTTCATCTCAGGGATGGCCCTGCACCTGGTGCTGAGGCGGCGTAGCGTGGGCGAGACCTACCTCGATCGGATGATGCGCCTAGTGCTCCCCCTGCTGGTGGTTACGTTTATCATCGGGCCACTCTCGCCAGTACTGTATTCGTTATTTCACGATCGGCCATGGCGCTACCAGCCAAACCCGGGGCACCTGTGGTTTGTGCAAAATCTAATCACTTACACGGTGCTCGCCTTACCGCTGATCTGCTGGGTAAAAAAACGCCCTGAGAATATTCTGATCCGCGGCCTCCGCGCGACACTCCCTGTGTCTCTATTTCTTGTGTTAGCCGTTCCTCTGGTGGTAGAGACTCTAGTCTTCGATACCAAGCTATTCGCCTTCTTTCCGTTTCGCCCTGTGTATGGGTTCATCTGTTACTTGGTTGGTTTTCTACTACTCAGTACAGGGGACAAGTTTTGGTCGAGTATCAGGAGGAGTTGCCATATCGCCCTGCCGATCGCTGCCGCGCTCTACCTCGTGCGCAAAGAGTTTATCGATATCGATTGGCTACCGACAGGGCCTGCCACTACAGCAGTCGAAAGTGCGATGTGGATGCTGGCTTTTATCGGCTACGGGTCGCTCTTCCTACGTAGGCCACTACCGATTTTTGCGTATCTCAATAGTGCTGTATTTCCCATATACATCATCCACATGCTGGCACAGCAGTCGGTAGCCTTGCTCATCTACCCGTGGCAGCTACCCGCAGGGCTGACTTTCCTCCTACATATCGTCCTCACGCTAGGGCTTTGTCTAGCGGTGTATCACTTCATTATCCGTCCGGTACGTTGGCTTCATCCTTTTCTCGGTATCAGTCGCGCGGGGGAATCCCAAAAGGCAACTCGCATCGCACTAGCTTACGTCATAGCCCCTCTTATCGTTTTCCTACAGCTTTCGTTTACCACTTTAGCCTACGCAAAAAAATTCAGAACCTCATCTCACACAGTTCCAGCACCCACATCCAGTTCTCCCACATGGCTTACCCATTGGGTGAATATAGATTCTGGGAGGTCGGTTTTTCCATACACCGATCGTACGGCCTCGCTGGTGATAGCAAGCCGCGCCAACTCCGAGAAATGATCCACCGGGTTACCGAGCGAGACGAAAGGATCATACTCTGGCTCAACATTCGATAGCAGCGCATCGATCGATTTGAGAATCGGATTCTCATACACATCCGCTTTTAGCCGCTTCACCTCTTGCTTGGCTTTTTTGTCGATCTCTGCCCGGTGGGTTTTTGCATTCCAATCCCGTAGCTTGTCGGCTACCAATGAGGTGCCAGACTGAGCGATCTTACTACCGACGGCTGGCACGATAGAATTTAGAGCGATGCCGATGCCTAGCAGCGGATTGAAAAACGCAACCGCACCGCCGATCAACAGCAAGCCACCAGAGAGATTGCCCGCCTCTTTGTCGATACCCTCGGCCAAGTGATCGAGCCGATCCGCCAGCTCAAACCCAGTCGAGCTTTTTCTAGCCTGTATCTCGCCCCTCTTCTCCAGAGTCAACAAATCCACCAACACCTCGCAAGTGGACTCATTCGGCACGTGAAAGACTCTCCGCTTTGGCAGCGAATTGTTGGCACCCTCGCCAGCTGGGATTAGGCGTTTGGTAAACAAGGCATACCCACAGTCTGCCTCGACAGCGGGTACGAGCAGATAATGCGTCTCGTCATACGCCTGCCCCTCGGACTGGCCAGCAGTTAGCGCATGCAAAAGCGGCAACTGACCGATCTTACCGGTTACGATGCTCAGACCAGCTTTACGAAGCTCGTCCACCACGGCTACGGAGTCCTTCGATTTACTGATGATCTGCTGGAGAGTTTCATTCATCACTTGTCCTTTATAAGTTGATCTCAGAAAACTCAAGCACGAGCCTAGCCCCGATGCACCGCCTAGACCTGCGTAACCAAGGACTAACGACCCTCCCAGACACCGTTTTCGACACTGCTGAACCGATCGAGATGCTCGATCTTTCGGGCAATGATATCTCTGAGTTGCCTGACAGAATCGCCGAATTATCCGACTTGAAAGTGTTGTTCTGCACGGGCAATCGCTTCGCCGAATATCCCGCAGTGCTAGCTCAGCTACCAAAGCTAGCGATGGTCAGTTTCAAGGAAAACCAACTCTCCAGCATAGCCGAAGGGGCGCTGGGTGAATCCCTGCGCTGGTTGATCCTGTCGAACAATCAAATCGAAGCGTTGCCAGAAGACTTTGGAGGTCTGGCTCAGCTCGAAAAACTTGCTTTAGCCGGCAATCATCTCACCCAACTACCCTCCAGCATCGCCGCCTGTAGTAATCTCAGTCTGGCTCGTTTTTCCGCCAACCGGCTGGCCGATTTCCCTGAAGAGCTCCTGAGTCTGCCTAGGCTAGCGTGGCTATCTTTCGATGGGAATCCTTTTGTCTCACCTCACAGTTCCGCATCGGAGCTGCCGATTTACCAACAAGCCGACTTCGATATAGGAGCTGTGCTCGGCGAAGGGGCTTCGGGCATCATTCACAAAGCCCACCGCAGACAAGATGGTAAAACAGTGGCGATCAAATTTTTCAAAGGCGCCATCACCAGCGATGGAGATCCCAAAGACGAACAGGTCAACTGCATGGCGGCAGGAGATCACCCCCATCTAGTCACGCTACTGGGGCAGATCGAGCAGCCTGCCGCACTGGTTTTCGACTACGTGCCCGAAGACTATACGGCTCTCGGCCGCCCTCCCAGCCTCGAGACCTGTACCCGCGACACCTTTCCCCCAGGCTTTGCGCCGACACCATCCTATGCCAGAAAGGCTATCGACTCGGTGCTCTCAGCCCTGCATCACCTGCATGAGCGGGACATCTTGCACGGCGACTTTTACACTCACAATGTGATGAGCGGTCCAGACGGCACCAGCTACCTGAGCGACTATGGGGCAGCCTCCAGTATGCTCGGGCTAAAGCGCCATCAAGTCGAGGGCCTCAAAAAGATCGAGACCCTAGCAGCTGGCTATCTCATCGATGATCTAGCTACTCATTGTCCCGATCTGGACAAAGATCTGCTGCTACTCAGAGATGTCTGGCTTTCGTCCGATCTCGAGCAGCGACCAGTGTTGTCCGCCCCGACTCTTGCTTCTCCAGAATCGTGGCGTTTCTGAGCCATTGCGGCCCGCTTGCGACTGCGTTAGCATCAGCCCCAATCAATGACCATAAATCGACTCACAGCCTTCGCCGCCTCTGTGCTTTTCCTCGCAGCATCTACTACTCTGATGGCTGCCGACCGACCCAACTTCATCATCTATTACATCGACGACCTCGGCTGGGCCGACACCTCGGTGCGGATGATGGATTCCGATCCAGAGTCAGCTAGCGACTTTCACCAGACCCCTGCCCTAGAGAAGCTAGCCGCTCGGGGGATGAAATTTTCCAACGGCTACGCACCAGCGCCTACCTGCACTCCCTCGCGCAAGAGCATCCAGTTTGGCAAGACCCCTGGGCGTCTCGGCTACACCTTCGTGCACGATGTACTGGCTCTAAAAAAAGGTCTCAAATGGCAGGACGAAGTCTCGATGGCCGATGTGCTGAAAGCCGCTGACGAGAACTACATCACCGCTCACTTTGGCAAAGGCATGAGCAACGAGCAGATGAATACCATCGGCTACGATGTGACCGACGAGATCGATGGCAACGCCGACAATGGCAACTTCCATGGCGAATACATCAGCCTGAAAGATCGCACCCCACTGCCTGCAGACAATCCCAAACGCATGGCATCGCTACAGAAAAGCTCGGTCGACTTCATCAACGAACATGCTGGCGAGAGACCATTCTTCATGATGGTATCGCACTACGCCGTGCACGTACCACACGCAGCCCGCCCCGACCTGATCGAGAAATACCGCAATCTACCGCGTGGGAAATACTGCAAAGACGACGACTACCTACCCGAGGGTGAGCTACCCAAAGGCAAAAAAGGCATCCACTGGCGGCTCGAGTACGCCGCTATGCTCGAGGAGGTCGATATGGGCCTCGGCGCTATCATGGACGCCGTCGAAAAGGCTGGCCAGACAGAAAACACCTACATCATCTTCACCTCAGACAATGGTGGAGGTCTCACGCCCAATGGGGCGCTCTCCGGCGGCAAAGCCAATCTCTACGAGGGCGGGCTCCGAGTGCCATTCGTGGTAGCGGGCCCCGGAGTGAAAGCTGGCACCCAGTGCGATGTGCCCATCAACCAATGGGATCTCCTGCCGACTCTGCACGACTGCGCAGGCAGCGAGCAGCCCCTGCCAGACGATCTCGATGGCGGTAGCCTGCGTGAGGTGTTTGCAAAAGGCAACGACGGCTCGGTCTCTCGCCCTGTAGAGGGACTGGTCTATCACTACCCCTGCTACTTTGCCGCGCCTCTCACCGTGATCCGCCTCGGCGACTGGAAGCTCATGGAGCATCACAACTCTGGAGAGCAAAAACTGTTCAACGTGGTCGAAGACTACGCCGAGAAAAACAATCTGATCTACGAAAACCCCAAGAAAGCTCTAGAGCTACAAAAGGTGATGACAGCCTATCTCGAGTCCATCGACGCCGAGAAAGTCGAAGATGTTTACCAGGCCCGGTTTGAAGAGCTCGATATGTTCGAAGAGCGCGCCCGCGCAGTCCATGCCCAAACCATCGAGAAAACCAAAGGCGACGAGACAGCCATCGCAGAAGCCGATGAGCGCCTTCAGAAAAATCTGGATCGCTTCGAGAAAAACCGCATCGGGTGCCGCCAGAAGATGCAGGAGACAAAATTTTAACTGCACGGCCCTAAGGGGGTAAGGACCTTACCCCACGGCCCCACTCTGAGCCTCCTGTATCAGCCTACCGAGGTCGTGGGTGCCGACACCTGCTATCGCAGAGGCTTTGTTCAGCACCTTGCGCTCACGCTGATCAATGATGCCATCTGCCAGTGCAAAGCGAACCAAGTTTTTCATATGATCTCTCTTGGTAAGCAGGCCAGTCGACGCACTCATCGCTTGGTCGAACAGTTTAGAGGCGTGGGCATCGGGCCAGCCCTGATCACTCGCATACTCCCGTAGCAGCTCCAGCTCAGCAGGAGAGATTTGACCATCGTCCATGCTCAACTGTACCAGCTCGTAGAACTCCAATTCCTTTAGCTCAGCACTGGATGGCTGATGCCCTATCGATTGGCTCACCTGATGGTGCACTGTCGTCTGCGATTTCCTGGCATTGGCTCGCAGATACAAGATGCCAGCTACAGGGATAGCGATCAAAGGCAGCACCACCCAGATGTGATGGGTCAAAAAGCCAAGCACTATGGTTCCCCCACCAAAGACCACACCGAAAGCAACTGCCATCAGCATCGCCATGCGGCTGACCATCGGCCCTATGATCGGGACATGATAGAAAAAGCCCGAGAACACTGAAAACAATGTGGCCCAGCCCAAGATATTCACTCCTAGTCCTATACCACGGACGATGTTTTTCACCTTTTGGAAATGCGACTTCATCGTATGCAGGGCTTCTTCTCGCTGACCTGCTACGAGGTGATGCACGACACCTGTATCTTGAATGATCTCAGACATGATACCACTCTTCTGGGCCGCCTGATGAGCGACTGCGACACCATTCTCCGATTTACCAAAATAGGTCGCAGTAACAGGCACTGGAATGCCCCGATAGGCGATACGCTCATCTCCGAGCCTATCGCCGCCACTCTTTGATAGATACAGGTATCGATCCTGCTTTGCCAACCCCTGAGTCAGGTCCGAGGGCACCAGCTCTAAAGAGCTCGGCGCTAAGTACTCACGAGAGTCGACAAACTCAATCCTATCGGCCTGAATCGTCAAATCATCGACTGAATACTGCTCAGGACCGAAGAACCCACTCTGAAACCTCTGTGAAATGCCATTGTTACGTGAATTACTCTCCAGGCTCGTCATCCACATCTTGGACCACTTCACATTGTTATCGCTATCGGTACTCTTCTTCCAGGCATAGATCTCCGCACGTCGCTCGACATCGAGGTACCCAGTGAAGAACCGCACGTATTCTCCTGGGAAAGTCAGCGACTGGTCCATACCACCAGTGAAAGAAAAAATCTGTCCGTCGGAGAGGCTGGATGCTGCAGCGACCGGCTCAGTCGCCTTGGCAGCTTTGTGATAGTTAAACCGATTCTCGTTCTTCCATAGGCCAACAATCGAAACACAGATGAACAAAGGTCCCAGAATGATCCCTCCCAGTTTGCTATTTTTCTTCTCTTCAGCCATATATTTATAATTTTAATATTTTTCATAAAATATTAAAGTATAAAGTACTATGAATATCGTAATGGCTGAGAGTTCGCCGGATACTAGCGAGCCGCTGACTACGATGGTGTGCCCACCTACGAGGCTAGCTCTCGTCGATGAGGGTCACGACCAGGCCGCCGCCTTTTCCCTCTTGCTGAAGATCGAGCAGACCTCGCTTCTTGGCCTCCTCCAGCACACGATTGAAGCTGCTGAAGCCATGATAGCTTTCGCTAAAGCCCGGTTTGATCCGCTTGATGGCTTGTTTGATCATCGAGCTCCAGATCCGACTGTCCTCACCACGCTCATCGATCAAAGAAGCCACCGTCTCGACGACTAGATCGACTGCTGCATCACGACGATCCTCCTTCTCCTTGTCGGCAGCAGAGGTCGGCTTCGCAGACTTTCGCTTGGGAGCCTTGCGCTTGGGCCGTGCTACGATGTCGTCGTAGAAAATGAACTCGTCGCAGATCGTCACGAATAGATCGGAAGTCGAGTTCTTTACGCCCACACCAATGACGATTTTGTTGTTCTCGCGCAGCTTGCTGACCAGTGGTGAGAAATCGGAGTCCCCACTCAACACCACAAAAGTATCGACGTGGGTCTTGGTGTAGCAGAGGTCCAGTGCATCCACGACCATGCGGATGTCAGCCGAGTTTTTCCCCGACTGCGAGAGGTGCGGTATGTCGATCAGCTCAAAGTTCGACTCGTGCATGCCCCGCTTGTACTTGGAGTAGCGCGACCAGTCGCAGTAGGCTTTGCGGACCACCACATTGCCCTTCACCAGCAGGCGCTCGAGCACTTTCTCGATTTCAAACTTTGGGTATTTCGCCTGCTGGGCACCGATCGCGACATTCTCAAAATCGGCAAATACGGCGATATTGGCTGTAGCATCGTTATCGGTGGCCATGGCAAAAAACTGGTGGTGAGAGGGATAGATGTGGTGATGAATTAACTCACCTCGTGGAGTTCCACGTCGAAGATGAGTACTGAGTAGGGCGGGATATCAGATCCTGCGCCTCGCTCACCATAAGCCAGATCGTATGGGATATACAGTTGATACTTAGCACCTTCCTTCATTAGCTGGATTCCCTCCTGCCAGCCTTTGATCACGCCGCCCACCGGGAAAGAAATCGGCTCGCCACTCTCGTAACTGGAGTCGAATGGCCGCCCATCGGTGAACGTGCCCTCGTAGTCGACCACTACCATCGAGTCTTCAGTCGGCTGAGCACCATCGCCCTCGGTGATCACTTTGTACTGCAGCCCAGAGTCTGTCACCACCACACCCTCTTTCTTGGCATTCTCTGCTAGCCAGGCTTGGCCTTCTTCCTTGTAGTGCTGTTGGCGGTGCGCATTCACCAGCTTGGTAGCGATCATGTAGTCTTTGGTCTCGATCTCGCGCGCCTTACCAGACTCATCGTCGGCTATCGCTTGGCGCACGATATCTTCGTTCAGAATCGGGTCGTCCAGAGCTTCGACTCCATTTTTGACTCCCAGCTTGTAGCTGACGATTTCTAGAGCTTCTTCTAGTTCCATTTTTCGCTGTTGGTTTTGTTTTTCTAAATTGAGTTATTTGCCCAGCACCTCGGCGATCAGCGCCATGCGCACGGGCACACCGTTGAGCGCTTGCTCGAAGTAGCAGGCCTGCGGCATCGAGTCGACAGCTTGCAGGATCTCTCCAGCGCGTGGCAGCGGGTGTAGCAGCTTGCCGCCCTCGGGTAGTTTTTCCACCATCTCTGGGGAAAAGACAAAAGCATGCTTCACCTTGTGAAAATCCTCCATGTCCTCAAAGCGCTCCTTCTGCATACGGGTGCCGTAGATCACATCCGAGCTACTGAGCACCTCATCGCTCAGCTCATGGTGCTTCTCATCACTATCACGGAGGTACTCATCGGGTATCTGGATCACCTCTGGCGCTACGTAATTGATCTTCACCCCCTCGAACTGGGAAAGCAGCTTGGCTAGGGAGTGTACGGTGCGTCCATAGCGTAGATCACCGACGAAGCTGACGGTCAGTGGCCGCTGGCCGATCTCGAAGTGCTTGGTGATGGTGTAGAGATCGAGCAAAGCCTGAGTCGGATGCTCGCCCGCCCCATCGCCACCATTCAGCACAGGCACTGGCGAGTAGTGGGCAGCTAGCTTGGCCTCGCCTTTGTGCTGGGTGCGGATCGCCACCACATCGGCATAGCCACCAACGATGCGTATGGTGTCCTCGATCACCTCACCTTTCACCGCCGAGGAGAAAGTGACATCGGTCTCGGAGATGATCTGCCCGCCGAGCCGGATCATAGCCGTCTCAAAGGAGAGCCGGGTCCGTGTCGATGGCTCGTAGAAGAGAGCCCCTAGTATCTGCCCCTGGCAGATCGGGTCTCCGCCTGCCGCTAGGGCTTTTTCCATCTCTGCTGAGCGTGCCATCAGCCGATCGAGATCGGCTAGGTCGAATTGATCGGCAGAGAGGATGTGTAGGGGCTCACTCATAGGAAAAAAGGGGTTCTTAGAAGTTACAGGTGCCGATATCTGAGCGGCGCTGCATGCCATCGAAGCTGACCTTATCCGACTCGGCATAGACTCGCTCGACGGCTTCTTGGCGACTGCTTCCATTGGCCACGACCGCATACACGCGGCCCCCAGCGGTCTCGTAGTCGCCACCATCGTTGCGCTTGGTACCGGCGTGGTAGATGCGGGCATCGCTGAGCTCGCCAAGCCCAGAGATCACATCGCCGCTATGGGACGAGGCCGGATAGCCTGCCGAAGCGGATACCAGACAGACACTCCAGCCATCGCGAAACTGCACTAGGTCTTCCTTCAGTTCGCCTTTGGCTCCGGCCAACACGTAGCTAGCGAAATCGCCCTCGATCATCGGTAGCACTGCCTGTGCCTCGGGATCGCCAAAGCGACAATTGTACTCGAGTATCTTCGGGCCATCGGCCGTCAGGATCAGTCCAAAGTAGAGAAAGCCACGATACGGCAGCCCATCCTTTTGCAGACCTGCCACCGTAGGAGCTACGATGCTTTTCTCGATGACCTCCCGCAGGTCGCCTTCGAACATCTCCAGCGAACTCACTGCCCCCATACCGCCGGTATTCGGCCCGCCGTCAGCATCGAAGATGCGCTTGTAGTCGCGAGCGGGAGCGAGGATCTGGTACTCGCCATCAACTACCGAGGCAAAGATCGAGATCTCTGGACCGTCGAGAAATTCCTCAATCAAGAGACGGCCTTCGCCAAACTTTCGCTGCACCAGCACCTCATCGATGAATTCCTCGGCCGAAGCCTCATCCAGACACACTGCGACACCTTTGCCCGCAGCCAGACCGTCGAACTTGAGCACGGTCGGGTATTTCCCAGCGATCGCTGCGCGGGCGGCATCGGCATCGTCCACAGCGGCATAGCCACCGGTCGGGATGCTGTGGCGCACCATAAATTCTTTGGCGAACTCTTTGCTCGCCTCGAGCTGTGCCGACTCCAGTGGTGGCCCCCAGCATGGCACGCCGATGCGAGCGCACTCATTGGCCAGGCCCTTACCGGTCACGAGGTAACTCTCCTCGCCCGCCACGCAGAGGTCGAAATCCCCCTCTTGCAGGTAAGCGATCAAGCTATCGAGATCGTGCGCCTCGACTGGCTTGGCCAGCTCGAATATCGCATCACTCCCGGGGAAGGAGTAGATCTCAGTCTCTGTGGGCGACTCGGCCAGGGCAGTCACAATAGCGTGCTCCCGGCCACCTTTTCCTACGACTAGGACTTTTATCATAAAGTGGTGGTAAACAGACGCCCCACCTTGGCAGTCTCAGCCACAGTTGCAAAAGCTTTTTGGGCGCTTCAGCTAGAAGTTCACATGAGCCTTTGTTCAGTGGTTGGTTTCTTTCGGATTGCGAGTTCTCAGCAGTTTCAAGTGTTTCCTCACCTTCAAAATCTGAAGAATATATTCCCAGCAGCTAGAATGGCTGAGGGTTTATCCCCGAAGCTCCCCAGCAGCCTCACCATCCTACGCAGATATAGGGTGGGCCAAGCTAGTTCCGAGCTGATAAGCCGGACCAGTCTGGCGATTCGGCGAGTGACTGGCGATACCGAGAGAGAGCAAACCCGATAAACGCGCGAACCATCAAACTAACAGGGGAGGCGGGCGGCCTACCCAAGTGCCGGTAATTGTTCATTCGTGCATTAACCGCTAGCGACTTCCATCAGGCACACCGAAGAAGGCAGCTTGCAGCAAGAGCCACTAGCAATCGTTAACATTACCATGGGTGACTTGCCCCAGCTGGCCAACGAGAGAATTAGTAGCCCCTTCGAATAAGCGGGTAATCCGAATACCTCAAGGCTAAGTCACTTCAGCGAATGCAACTCGAATAGGCGTGTAGCGAACAGGAATCTGTTCAGATTCTAACAATGATCTAACTTTTTGACTTACGACTATCCAGTGGAATGCCCTCTTTCTATTTGTACCTGTTAATTCGTAGGTTTTGGCCACATCAAAACCATAAGGAATGCGTTCATAAATAAGTTCAGGAGGAATATTCCCGTGGTTGTTTATGTATTTACCAGACCACTGACTCGGCCAATCACCAGGAGTCACAATATCCCCTTTCTCATCCTGTAGCTCCGTTTCAAACTGCGGAAGAGTAATATCACTTGTGAGACGCCACAATGTTCTCGAATTTAACAATGGCTCAAAGGCGAGCCCTTTTAACTCTCTCGATAAAAGTGTCTTCTGAAATTCGCCTGACACGCCAATGCCATGAAAAGGCTGAATTGTCCCCATCCTGTTTTTTAGCATCTCCGAACCTGGTTTGATCGCATAACATCCTTCAGCACTCTCCTCAAACTGCGCTATACCCGTTTCGATATGACTTATGTACAAGAATCTGGCGGAGGCTAATTCAAAATCTGTGTAATCAACACGACGAGTTACTCCAAATGTTTCTTCTTTAAAGGTTTGCGGGATGACCCTACTGGTGGAAGGTGAATATTTATACATATCAACCGCCAACTTAAAAAGTTCTGCAAGTTTTTCCGACTCTGAATCTAATCGTATATCTAATTTGGCGCCATTTTGATCCCCACTTATGGGGATTTCAGAAGCCTTGGAAAACTCTTTTAATTCTTCGAATGAATTTGTAAAAAAACCTTCAGAATCGGTCGAAGCATTGAGATGTGGCCGATAGCCTATCCGAAATTGAAATGTAGTTATTGGTATAACAATCTATATGCAATGTATACTCAAAGACAGATCAAGCTGCCTTTAGTCTAGCTTTCTCAACTTGTTTCTAGCGCTGACCAAATATTATGAAGCCTAGTTTACTAGATCTTATATGCGTCTCGCATTCTATTAAGGACCTGTAGGAGTGTAAAGTCCATATGGAATACCTGTAGGCAGAACGCCTCACTTTTGCAGAACACTGTTCATACCTCGGTCCTCGTAGGCGGCCAGCTCATCAAAAGACTCGCGTATTTTCTTGCTCCGATCCGGTGGTATCCGCCTCAGTGACTTGGCGGCTCGCTTGTGGTACTTCACTCGGTGCATGCCAGTTCTTTGTCGAGGTCTTCAGCATCGATAAAAGCATCCCAGTTCTCGTTCTCGATATCGGCGTTAGCCTCTCGGAGAGCTTCTTTCTCTTCCTCAGTCAAATCCAGCCCATAGGTCTCCATAAAGTCGACAAACTGATCATATGGGATCACCACTTCCACTGGCTCACCAGCCTGATTGACGACGATTTTTCGGTCTAGAGCCAAAGCATTCATTACCCTCATACTACTTCTCTTTCTCATTATTGTCCAGATTGGCACTAGGGCGCGGGCCAAAATGAGTCGCGAGTAGCCAGAGGGACCCGCAGCATCAGGCTCTCATAGAAACGTGCCTGAAACTCTTACCTCTTAGCAAAGACCACCCAACAGGAGTGGCCCATCACTCCCGCACCACTACTACCTGGTCGCCAGGCACCAGCTGTGTCTGTTCATGCATGGTGCCAGACACGATCTTTCCGATGGAGTAGCTGGGATCGACTTGGGAGATCTTCAACTGACCGATAGGCTGACCGCGCCGCTCGATGGTGTAGCGCTGCCCCAGCTGCATGCCTAGGTCGTGCCCTCCCTCGATCACCACAAACGCCCAGGCCGAATAGACCTTGCTGATCTGTGAGCGCATCGGCTCGGCCAAGCTAACGGTCTCGTCCGGCTCGGGCACTTGGAACTGCTCTCGATAATGGCTTAGGCTCTCTTCCAGCTCTCCCTCCAACTGCTCGACCAAAGGCAGCAGCTTGGCCAACTCTGGAATCTGCCCATTGGGGAAATGGTCTTCGACCAACTGCAGCGCCTCTTGCTGTGCCTGTAACTGACCTATAGCGTCCTGATCGATCGCCAGCGGCTCGGTTTCGACCTTGGGTAACTCCGCGATACTCGCCATGCGCCGCTCTCGGTCTGCGAGACGAGCTAGCTGAGCTTCATCGGGCATTGTCTCGACGACCTGCCCCTCACTCACGGTCAGTTCCACGACCGCGATCTGCCGCTTCAGCTCATCGATCTGATTGATACTCGCTAGGACTTCTGGCAATTTCCCCAGATCCACCTGGCTCTCAGCCTGTTCCAAAGCACGCTCCGTTGTCGAAGCATGGGTTGACTCGGGACCTGGCAAACTATTAATGACTCTCCCTACAGCTGCTAGAGCTATCATCACAGCGGCGGCATACAGGATTACTTTCTGCCTACGCCTACTCCTCGCTTGAGTGACACGCTCGGGCTCTTTGCCCAATTTCTTCAGTAGATCCGCTCGCTTCTGGTCTGGCAGACGCCATTCTTCTCGCGCCTCGCGTATCAGGCCATCGCTGGCAGCTAGCCTCTTGTACTGATCCGCCAAATCTAGGTCACTAGCGACCTGTGCCTCGCAGGCTGCTCGATCGGCATCGCTCAGCTCGCCATGGAGCATCGCTACCAGCTGGACTTCCATCGAGTCTGGCAGGTCCTGCGGTGTCGGCTGTGGCGTCGGCTGCGATGGATCACTCATATCGTCGGAGTCGTGGGTTTGGGATGAACGGTATCGATACCAGCGTCGCGCAATTGGTCAGCCAGCCGCTTGAGCAAATGATGCAGGCGGTAGCCCACATTGCCCGCTGTGATCCCGAGCCGTTCGCCGATCTCGGCGTAGCTCAGATCCTCATCATATTTCATCTCGATCAGGCGCCGATCATCAGGCTCCAGATCGGCCAGCATCTCGCGCATACGCCCCGCAGCCTCGCCCTGCTGCAGCTGCGAGTCTGGTGCCACGCCAGCAGCACAGTTTCTTTGGTCCAGTCCCTCATCGTCGACCAGTACCTCGCGACTGTGGTCTCGGCTGTAGTTGTAGCACCGGTTGCGCACACTCCGGTACAGCCACGCACGCGGCTGCCGCACGCTATCCCACTTGGCGTGTAATTTCAAAAACACCTCCTGCACCACCTCTTCTGCGATCTCCCGCCGATGTACGAACGAGTGCGCATACCGCAGCAGCGCCTGCTCCTCTGCCTCGAACAGACTCACGATATCCACACCAGCACTCGGAGCCTCAGCAACCTGCTGCGGCTGAGGTATGACATAAAAAGAATCTGTGTGGAGAGGCTTCAAAAACTGAGCGATGACACGCGCGTGTACTCAGAATGACACAGCCAGTCTTTGATCCTTAGAAAAAAGCAAAAAAACTCAGCGTCCATCGAAATGGCCCAAGCGAGCCCCCCTCGATGTAGGGCTGGCATTCCTGCCGCCCAACTACCCAACCTAAACAGGCAGCTCAAAATCCTCTACCCTGCGAGCCTCCAATACCCCGCTATGGATAAGTGGCAGGCGCTTCGTAAACCAGTTCGTTATTCACCATTTTCAGGTACGGATAAGCTTCCTGCTGATCTCTGATCTTGAGGCCCTGCACACTAAAACGAGCGCCATTAAATGGATTCGCCGAATCATTGATGTGGATGCCGCTGACGACAGCTGCAACCACTCCAGCTTTGTCTTTCAGTGTCCCGCTATCTTTGTCACCATCGGTGTAAGCAAAATCATAGCCCGCAGCAGCAGCGGAGGAATAAACGGATGCGAGATTCTGAGCGTTTCGCATGTTTTTGGCCTCCTTGGCACGGTCATTGATTCTAGCAACATTAGGCACCGCAATGGCAGCAATAATGCCGATCACAGCAATAACGACCAGCATCTCAACCAAAGAGAAGCCTTTCACGACAGTTTGTGTATGGTGTTTCATGGGTAGATTCACAGAGGAACAGCTCGCATCATAGTTTATAATTTTAATATTTTCAATAAATTATAAACAATTCTTCTTATTTTCGTTCCTAATCCTTAGGCGAAACCCGATTCGTGCCGCCCAACCACCTAGAGAAACAAGCCAACACCTCAGTGTTTCGCTCACCCAATATCCGCCTTAGTCTTCTCCACCAGCGTCGTCTCAGAGATACACATCTCCTTATCGATCGCTTTGCACATATCATAGATCGTCAGCGATGCGATGCTGGCGCCCGTGAGCGCCTCCATCTCCACTCCAGTCTTGGAGTCGGTCTTCACCAGACAGGTCGTCACCACTCGATCAGCCTCTATCGAGAAATCGATCGCCACCTTCGTCAGTGGTAGTGGATGGCACAGCGGGATCAAATCCGCCGTCTTCTTCGCAGCCTGTATCCCGGCGATCCGTGCCACAGCCAGCACATCGCCCTTGGGTAGCTGGCCCTCGGAGATCGCGGCGATAGTGTCCGGATGCAGCCGGATGGTAGACGTGGCCGTGGCCACTCGCCGCTGCACGGTCTTGCCCGATATATCTACCATGGCAGCCGTGCCATCGTCGCGGAGGTGACTGAGAGTCTTTTCCTGCTCCATCTGATCGATTGTACCCTATTGAATGAAAATTGTACCCTATTGAATTTCTCCCAAAAGCCCCAAAAGCATCAGTCCCACATGATCACATCGATGAGGTTGCTATAATCATCAGTCCAGTGGATCGGATCCGGCTCATCGCGCAGCCAGGGATTGACCCAGTCGTAGGCATGCAGCTCACTGATGATCTGCTTATTCTTGGTCACGATCACCCACTCGGAGAAATACAGCATATACTGATCGTAGTCGGGATCGTGAGTCACCAGCATCGCCTCTCGGCCAAATTTCTCGGCCAGCTGGCGGATCGGATCACTCAAGTCGATGTGTAGATTGGTGATATGGCAGACCAGACAGCCGTCTTCTTTGATGTGCTGAAAATAGATCTCAAACGCCTCCTCAGTCACTAGGTGGATGGGGATCGAGTCGCCGCTAAAGGCATCGACAAACAGCACGTCATACTCGCGTGGCTGGCCATCGCGCAGCTCCACCTCCATCATAGTGCGCGCATCGCCGAGCACCACCGAGGTGTCGCCCTCGCTATCGGATAGGTAGGTGAAGTAATTCTGAGCCAGATCATAGACCGAAGGATTGATCTCGTAGAAGACGATCTCATCTCCCGGCTCGGTATGCACCGCGAGCGAGCCACTGCCTAGGCCGATCACCCCTAGCTTCACCGGAGCGCGGCTACCCTCCTGCCGCTGAGGCAGACTCTGCATGAGCGCTCCGACGCCACTGTACTCGCTGTAGTAGGTAGACGGGATGCCTTTGTGGATTGGGTCGAGGTATTGGTCCCCATGATTGATCCGCCCGTGAAACATCGTGCGGAAATGATCCTCAGTCCCCTCATCGCCCTCTACCACCTGGATCACACCATGGAAGCTGCGCTGTGTCGCGATCACACCCGACTTGGTCTCTTCGTAGTGGAGCTTCAGTCCCAGGCAAAGCACTACCAGAGCCTGTACTGTAGCGATCAGTGCCACCCCACCCCAGATCTTGTTCCGGTATCTATTAAACGCTTCGACAGCTATCAGGATACCCACCAGCAGCGTCAAAAAGATCAGCAGGAAATGCAGCTCCCAGTAGTTATCAAAGATCTTCGGGGCCACTAGGCTGACAAACAAACCACCACAAGCTCCGCCTACCGACACTAGGAGATAGAAGCCAGTCAGATAGTGGCTATGTGGTTTGCGCCGTACCATCTCGCCATGGCTGACCATACAGATGCCAAACATCGCCAGCAGAAAGATACCGATCTGCCAGCCGATATGCCACTCGCCGGCGTTCACATCGTGCTGGCGATTGAGCAGCCACACCATCAGCCCGACACCGACGACTACCACCGGTATCCACACCATGCGCGAGTACCAGCGAGGCTGGTCAAAACAAATGATAAAGCTGGTCAGATACAGCGCCAGCGGCAGCACCCAGAGGAATGGCACCACAGCCACATCTTGACACATCTGATTGGTGATCGCGAGCATACCGGCAGAGCCACAGGCCGCGAACACTACCCACAGCAGTCGCGACCCCATCGTGGGCGCGACTGGTGGACCTTCGGCCGCGGTATCAGCGCCATCAGCCATCCCATCCTCCTCAGCACGATCCACCATACCTCCCCGCCAAAACCGCCACGCACAGGCCAGTGCCAGCACGCCATACACCACGAAACCTCCCGACCACCACCACGTCTGGTGCTTCAGCCCGAGCATCCTCTCAAACACAAACGGATAGCTGAGCAGGCCTAACAGCGACCCCAAATTCGACACCGCATAGAGCCGGTATGGCGATACCCCACGATGCGCTCCAGCGAACCAATGCTGCAACAAAGGTCCCGACGCAGAGATCGCCACATAGGGCAGCCCCACCGTGAGCGCCAGCAGGCGCACGATACCCCAGAGATCCGACGTCTCGCTACCACCAGTCGGCTTCAGCTCGTCCGCTGGAGTGATGGGTAGAAAAATGAGCGCGATAGCCACCACCGCCAAGTGAATGAAAAACTGCAGCTTCGGCCGACTGCGAAACAGCGTGACCAGTGCATGCGCGTAGCTATAGCCCGCCAATAGCCCGAACTGAAAGAACAGCATGCACGTCGTCCACACCGCAGGGCTCCCGCCATACCAGGGCAAAATATAGCGCGCGATGATCGGCTGAACCTGAAAGAGCAGAAACGCACTGAGAAAGATGGCGACGACGAAAAGCAGCATAACAAAGAGGCAAAACCAATACCCCACTACAACATCGAGAACCTCGCTATCTCGTCCAATCTAAATTTTCCAAAGAAAACAAAGTTAACAGGTTTACATAATATTTCATAAATGTTATATTTTTAATAACACAAACAGTAAACAGTCCATGCTTTCTAGAAAATCTTATCTTCTAGTGGTCACCCTCGCCACGTTCGGCAGCCTCGTAGCTAGCCCTTCAGCCAACGCTGAGGATTACACCTTTAAAGAGCGCGAACAGCACGTGAGAACCACGGCGTACACCCACACCGAGAGCGACCATCTCTCCTATGGTAGAAAGACCGCCATCGGAACCACTCTAAAATTCACCCAAGAGTACACCTCGGCAGCTGCAGACTGGTCGCGCTTTCCAGTGGGTACCGAGTTCCGCATCAAAGGCATGAACCGCCACTTTGTCATCGACGATTACGGCAGCGCCCTAGTCGGCAAGGACACGATCGATCTCTACTTCCCATCGAAGAAAGCGATGAACAAGTGGGGTGTGCAGCACGTCGACATCGTCATCACCAAGTATGGCGACTACGAGAAGAGTGCGAAGATCCTCGAGTACCGCAAAAAATACTGGCACTGCAAAGCGATGCTCACCGACATCCAGAAGAACAAGCGCAACGCCGATGGCAATGCGCCAGCACTCAAGAGCATCCCACAGATACCAGATTACATCGACCCACATCTCATGGTGGCAGCCTCGATACCCGAGTGGCAGTGGAGAAAAGCCTCTCCCGCCGTCGAGCAGGATCCTCGTACACCTGCCAGCTCCGATGCACCGATCCTCGTCGCCAGCAATGGACCTGTAGTCGGCACCCCACCGCTGAAACCAGCCAATCCACTGATCTCCGCACTACTAGCCAGACAAGTCATCGCCCGTCCCAAACCCAGACCACCTGTCACAGTGGCTGCTGTGGACGAGGGTGTACGCCTGCGCCGTGCCTACCGCGAGATCATGTCCGTATCGGTGCCTACCGAGCGAGCTTTCGGTGGCCAAGCCCCGATCGCGAACCGCAACGAGAATCCCAACGACTTTTTCAAAGCGATCCCTGTGCCCAAAGCCAAACCTGTGGCTGAGCCCGTGCAGCCCAGCCGCCTAGCTGCGGCTCAGATGCAGCCGATACCACTACCGCTGCCCATCCCACAGCCACCGGCGCTGCCACAGGCATCACCATCCCAGCACCAATCACTGCCGAAGCCACAGCTAAGAGAGCTCGCCGAGATCTCTCCAGCCCTCGCCCAGCCACAGCCGCTGGATGAGCTACCCTCTCGCCCCGAGGCGGTGCTAGCCCCATCGAAGCTCTTTGCCCAGCCACAGCCACTCACCCAGATCGGGAGTAAGCTACTCAGCCAGAGCAGAGGCCTGACTCGCCCACTGCGCACTCGGTATACCAATTCGCTACTATCCCAGCAGCCGCGCCGCATGCGGGTCTTTCGCCGGATCCCTCAATAGATCCGCACAGACCACGTGTCGACCGGTGTGCGTGAAAAGCGCAAAGTCGACAGGCTGCGAGCATCCTGCTCGCTCATACCTCGCACAGCCTCATTCTGGTAATACAGAGTGGGGCTATTTAGCTGGTAAGAGCGATCAATGGTAAAGGGTGCGCCGGGCTGGCTCGGATCGGCGATCGATACTGTCACACCCACCCCCATGATCGAGCCCTCATCCATCGACCAGTCGTGCTGATTCAAGAAAGCTTTCGGCACCCGCAGCTGCACCTTCTGATCGCGCAGCACAGCCCCGATACCGGAGCTCGGGTAGGATAGATTTTGATTGTCGCCGAAGGCCCCCACTGGGATCGAGTAGACCTTGCCTTTGCCCCCAGAGCTGGGGAAATCGATGGTGATCGGGCTGACCACTCCATAATCCCGGGCACGCCCCTGGCGCACATCGCCATCTGGCGAGTTACGAGCATCGATGGTCAGCTCCACACGTAGAGCCGGACTATCGCCCCGAGTCGCAGGCAGCTGCAGCCCACTTAGGTCGACCACGGCATAGAGCCCTGCATCCGCATTGCCCGATTTCTTGCTCAGGGCATCGAAGTAGACGCTCGGATTCCACCCACCTGGCTGCACACTGCGCGGTGTCGATGGTCCAGCCGCATAAGTCTTCGCCGCGCTCAACAGCGTCTTTTCGCCCAGTACCAGATCCCGACTAGCCTCGAATTCGCGGGTAAAGCGGTAACTCGCTCCGCCCACAGACACCTCGACGAACAGATGATTCTGAAAACACCCGGTATTCCCCGGCACTTCCAGCGGTAAGATAGCACTGGCACCATCCTTGCTCAGCGCTGCTACCGAGAACCCTCTCGCCTCAGAGATGGCACTGCCTATCCCCACTTTGTAAGTACCTTGGATCGCCTTGTCCGTACCATTCACGAAGTCCCACTGCAGAGCGATCTGCTGGCTCACATCGATGTGCTGGGGCGATTTCCACGCGATCGACACCGGTCGCAGGCGCAGGGGAAGTTCGAGAAATTCTGATTTCTGCCCATCCTCCACCACAAACGGAAAGCGGATCGACTCATCATTCAGCTCCAGTGGGTAGAGCACATCCTTATTTTCGGCCGACTTACCGACACTAGGCCGACCGTAGGTAAAGCTAAGGCTAGCCGACTGATTGGGCGCCACATCATAGCGCTGTGCAGCGATCTTCGGTCGCAGTCCGCCGATCGTCATCGCCCCTACGATTCCAGACTTTTGCGCCTTGCTCACATTACGCATCGACACAGCTACCTCTACCTCACCCTGAGCATTCAGCGTGGCGGTACCTGCTAAGACGAAGTCCGACTTAGGCACCCCATCGATCAACTGGTAGAAAAGCGAGCTACCGAGATGCTCGTGAGCACGCTGGTTTAGGTAACGATCGCCGCTATTCGGGTTCGCCGCCCCCGAGATAAAGAACATCCGGCGTAGCCGATCGCCGATCACCGCAGTCCCAGCCAGAGGTGCCGCTTGGGGATCGGCCGCGCCTCCCCAAGGCCCGATCAGGATGTTCCCCGGGTCGAGGTAAAGTAAATTCTGCGCCTGCGCCATGCCCTCCACTGCTGCAGCATAGGGCCGTGTGATACCCCACTCCATAGCGCCACTACCTTTATTGATCGGAGTCGGACCTAGCAGGATCACATCGGTATTTTGCTGCCGACACTCCTCTAGCAAACGATACAGGGTCAGCCGAAAGCTAAACATCGACGTACGGTCCAATGCATCGGCCATCCCGTATTGGATGATGATCAAGTCCGGCTTGTGCAAAAACGCATCGGCCCGTACACGCTGCAGTCCCGTCAGTATCTTTTGCCCAGGACTGGCCAGAGTCTCCAGCCAGATCTCTGGCCCCTTCGATTCGTCCACCTTGGCTCGCACACCGCTAGGTGCATTCAGCTGGCGCACACCTCCTGTGTAGAAAAATTCCTGAGCCAGCTTATGCAAAAACACCCCAGAAAAGCTCGATAACGCATCGCCCGAGGCACGCTCAGCAGGATCTAGCGTATAGCCCTGTAGATTGCCATCGCCCAGAGCCACCACATGCACTGGGTCGCGGCTCTCCAGCTTGATAAAAGTCTGCGGCAGATAGGTCTGCAGTCTCAGTCGCTGCTCTAGCGTCGGCGGGTATGCCATCGCCAGTCCACACCACAAGGTACAGACAGTGACGATAGCCCAAAAACTGACCACAGTGGTCGATGGCAGTCGATAGGACATGGTAGTAACACGGAAATTTTTTCAGGAAGCTTCTCCTCAATCGAAACGAACCTAGCTGGCCAAAAATAGAGAAAAGCTCAAATCAGGCAAAAGATAAGTTTTTGCTAAAAATAGACCGACTTTTTAAAAGGAACGGCTGCGATCGGCCCCTTAGCCCAAACAACCCATCAATCCTCGACCTGCTCGACACGCACCCTTGGTGAAGCCAAAGAGATACCCGCCTTTTGGAATGCGATCGTCAGATCGTGTAAGACCTCGGATCGGATACGCGTACGGTTGCGTACATCCGAGATCCGATAGCGCCCCTCCATCAGGATGCCCGATGCGGCATGCCCCGCCGTCTCATCCCATAGAGACCGCACGATCACCTGTGCCGTATCAGGGAGCACTTCGCTATGAGACTGGATTGATCGGGTCGCGACCTCGATCGCTTGATCCAAGTCGACATTGTAGTTTAGTTGAAAGCGCACTCGCACGCGTACTGGTTGATCCTCGAAAGAAAAATTCGTGATCACCGAATTGGCCAAAATATTATTGGGGTAATTGACCACCACTCCATCTGTATTGCGGATACAGGTGCGCCGTAAGCCGATATCCACCACATCGCCCCAGCTACCCCAGTGCTTGCCGATCGACTCTATCTTCACCCGATCTCCGATACGTGCAGGTCTATCTGCGATCAGCGAGATGCCTGCCAGCACATCGGCCAGCGTCTCCTTGGCGGCCATACCGATAGCGATTCCTACGATGCCCGCACTTGCCAAAAATGGAGTGATCTCGATGTCGTTGATACGTAGGCACACCATGATCAGTACAAAAAACAGCAGCACCAAGTAAAAGCGCTTCACGAAATGAGTCAGCCGATCATCGAGATCATTCTCGGTCTGCTCCGATATGCGATGAAGCGCTCGCAGAAACACGCACTTCACAAAAATATGGACGAGAAAGGCGATGCAACAAGCCACCCCCATCTGCCACCAGTTATTGAGCTCTCCCCACCAAGCAGTCATAAGGACGAGAATAGGCTTTGGAGAGCCAAAATGTCAACATTCTCAAACCAATCAAGCGATTGTCTAACTCCGCAAATAATTGGCTTCGCATTTGGCTCACCCGATGGCTAAAGTCAGCACTGATGGACGTTATCGGACGGAGAGGTTGCTATAATTTAGAGCTGGAGGGCACGAACCTAAGAATCACTCATTTCTACGAGGGCAAACGAACTGGGACCCTCATCCCCCTCCGCTCTATCAATCCAGTCTTTGAACAGCAGCGTCCAAAAGGCAGAGCCATATTCATCTGTGCCTATATCTCAGCGACAATCTATCTCGTTTGCTCCATGAATTGGCTCTTCGCCTCGACGGCATTGGGCGGGATCATCGCCCTAGGCGAAGTCATCCATCACTTTGTGTTTCGGCGCTTCACCCGCCTCGTGACACACAGCGGTCAAACTGTCCTCGAATTGGGTCACGAAGAGAAAGACGACGATTCGAGACGGATCGAAATCGAAGCTATGCTTCGAGATCTGATCTCAGCAGGCGGCGCTCCAAAAACGCACCTATCACAGCAAGTCTCACGCTAAAAGCAGCCCCTCCTTGAGCCTTAAACTTCAATATGAATAGTTGGACTCAATCTTCTATTCCCTCTAGATCCCCACTCCAGCAGAAGTGGCCAGCTAAAATCGCACGCATATGAGCCGTGGAGCTATGGCAGTGGTTCTGTTTAACTCCTCAAATGATAATCCGACTGTCGGCACTTGTATCCTTACTGCTCCTATCCTCCCCGCTCATAGTCACACCCAGCCAGGCACAGGACAGGCCACCGCCGAATATCCTATTCATCATGGTCGACGACCTGGGCTACGGCGATCTGTCCTGCTACGGTGCTCCAGACCTGCATTCGCCTCATATCGATAGCCTCATGGCCAACGGGATGCGCTTTGATCAATTCTACGCTAATTGCCCAGTCTGCTCACCGACTCGCGCCTCTTTTCTAACTGGTCTCTATCCCGACAAAGCCGGCGTACCGGGTGTGATCCGCACCAATCAAACAGGACGCCCGACCAACTGGGGCGACCTGCGAAACGATGTGAAGACCCTGCCATCGCACCTCAGCGAGGCAGGCTACCACACGGCTCTCATCGGCAAATGGCACCTCGGTCTGGAAAAACCCGACCGCCCCAATGATGTGGGCTTCGATCACTTCCACGGCTTCCTCGGCGATATGATGGACGATTACTACGAGCACACTCGCTTCGGCCACCACTACATGCGACTGAATGAAGAAGATATCCGCCCCGAAGGCCATGCCACAGATCTGTTCACGGACTGGACGATCGACTACATGAAAGACCGAAAAGCCGCGGCTCCAGATCAGCCTTTCTTCATCTTCCTCGCCTACAATGCACCACACACACCCATCCAGCCTCCAGCAGACTGGCTGGAGAAAGTGAAACAACGCGAAGCTGGTATCGATGACAAGCGCGCTGCTCTAGTCGCACTCATCGAGCACCTCGATGCAGGAGTCGGCCGAGTCATGACCGCGCTCGACGAGCTCGACCTACGCGAGGATACCCTAGTCGTCTTCACCAGTGACAATGGCGGCCAATCCAACGTCGGTGCCCGCAATCTACCGCTAAATGGTGGTAAACAAAACATGCTCGAAGGCGGAATACGCGTAGGCACCTGCGTCTCGTGGCCCGGCCATATCGAAGCCGGAGCGGTCGATAACCAGCTAGTATCGCTGACTATGGACTTCTACCCCACCCTAGCAGAAATCGCTGGGCACCCGCTGCAACACGCCATCGATGGCCGCAGTTTCGCGCCATTTCTCTTTGGCCAGCCTTTTCCCAAAGACGAGCGCAATCTCTTCTGGGTGCGCCTCGAGGGTAACCTGAAGTACGGCGGCATCCCCTACCACGCCGTGCGTCGAGGGGACTGGAAGCTCCTGCGAAACTCAGGTTTCGAACCGTATCAATTGTACAATCTCAAAAACGATCCTGGCGAGCAAAACCCAATACCGCGCCAAAAAGCTAACCAAGTGTATACCGAGCTATTCAACGCACTCATGATCCACATCAATGAAGCCGGCCGCCACCCTTGGCAGCGGGACAATCTCTCCAACTAAAAAATCATCCAATATCAAATACAGACAAAGTAATCCATGAACTTATCTAGACGTCACTTCCTAGCTACCAGCTCTACTGCAGCGATCGCCAGCACGATTCCTCATATGACTACTGCAGCCGACGATCGCTTCACCATCGGCCTATCGATGTATTCGCTAAGAGCCCTCATCAAAGCAGGCTCACTCCAGGCGCTCGACTATCCCGCCTTTGCTGCCGAGCAGTTCGGCATCCATGCTATCGATGTCTGGGAGGGAGGCCTCCCAAAAGACAAGCTCGATGACCTAGACTACATCGCCCAGCTCAAAGCCAAGGCCGAAGAGCAGAAGAGTCATATCTTTCTGTGGATGGCCGGCTCGCTCAATGCCGATCCCCAAAAGTCCAATCTCGACAAAATCAAAACCAGCCTACCAAGAGCTAAGGCCGCTGGCTCCGATCTGGTCCGAGTGTTTCTGAAAGCTCCGGGAGAAGATCCAAAGGCAGGTGTGAAAGCTAGCGTCGAGGCTCTCAAGCCACTAGCCGACGCCGCTGGCGACCACGGCCTGACTATCGCGATCGAGCCAGGCTCGTCTCCTCTTAGCACGAAAGGGGCATTCCTCGTCGATGTGATGGAGGAACTAAAGCACCCCGCCTGTAAGCTGATGCCCGACTTCGGTAAACAAGTCGACAATGTCTACGATGGCACCGAGGTCATGATGCCACACACCGTGTCTGTCTCCTGCAAGATGCACAGCTTCGATGAAGCTGGCAACCAGCCGGATTTTGACTACCCACGACTGATCAAAATCATCGCCGATGGCGGCTACAAAGGTATCCTCGCGATCGAGTGGGAAGGCCACAAACTCGAGCCCATCCCTGGGGTCAAAGCCTCTAAAACACTGATCGAAAAATCTATCGCGGCCCTCGGCTAGCGGACCAATTCCGAGCCAGTTTTAAGCTGCTCACTAGCTACAACTAACCAGACAGACACAAAAAAACCTCTCAGCGATGGAAATCCCTGAGAGGTTTTTCAGTGTAATCAGGTCACCACGACCTGTTCACAACAACAACCAAGCAATGAAGCTCAGTGGCTTGCGCCGTATGAACTTCATTACAGGATTATTAGGCGCATTTTCAGCCTTGTCGATAAGTTTTTCAAAACTGATTCACTAAAATGCGCTTTCTTGATTTCTTAACCAAATCGGGGTTAGGAAATCTTGTCGCGGATCTCGCCGAGAAGCTCCAGCATTTTCTCCTCGTTGGTTGGCTCTGGATCTGGCTCCTCTTCTGGCTCTTCCTCTTTCTTCTTTAGAGATCCCATGACCTTCACGATCACGATGAAGACGGCCAAGGCAACGAGAAGGAAAGCGACCAACTCATTGATGAAGTTTCCATATGTGAGCAGTGCAGCACCGGATTCCTGAGCTTCTGCGAGTGGAGTTTTCGGATCCACGTCTTTACTAAGCGGGATATACATATTCTTAAAGTCGACCCCATCGGTGATCAGACTAAGAACAGGCATGAAGATATCGCTCACCAGCGATTTCATCACAGTAGCGAAGGCGCCGCCAATGATGATACCGACAGCCATATCGATCAGATTGCCTTTGAAGGCGAACTCTTTGAATTCTTTGATCATAGTTATTGTAGTAGTTAGATTGGTATGAGATGAGGCAAAACCCCGTCGTCGCCTCCCTAGACTCCGAATAGAGACAGAAAGACACCAAAATTTGAATCGCCCCCTAGTGTGCTCCTGTCAATCACTTATAATCAACAAGTCTTAAACATCAGCTGATAGCTTTTTCTGCTTCACTGACATAAGCCATGACTGCGAGATTGCCAGCGTCGGCATTTTTCGATCTAGTATCGTCATGTTGACTCGTTATTTTGCGTTGCTCTATTGTGTTTTTGCCCCACTGCTCAGCACCATCGGGGCAGACAGGCCAAACCTCCTGATCATCACTGTCGATGATATGAGCTGCGACTCCGTCGGTATCTATGGCTGCCCCCTCTCCGACATCACCCCTAATATGGACCGCCTCGCTTCAGAAGGCATGAGATTTGAGATGGCGCACGTGCAAGTCGGCAACTGCTACCCATCACGCAATGTCATGTTTTCCGGTATGTTCCCACACTCCACCGGTGTGGATGGCTTTTTCCAAGTACGAGATTTCACCTTCAAGCCAATGTGCGACGTCATGCAGGAGGCAGGCTACTACGTCGGCATCCGGGGCAAAGTCTCCCACTCCACACCCTACCAGCCCTACCATTGGGACGACGATCTGACCATCATCCCCGAAACGGGCAAAAAAGAGCACCCAAAAGATGTCGCCAGCTTCGGCCGCAGCACCAGCCGCGGCATAGAGAATGCCAAAAAGGCAGGCAAACCTTTCGTGATAAACATCAACATCTCCGATCCCCACAAGCCATTTTGGAAGCCCAACGATCGCCACCCGGCCTCGAAGATCTACACCGCTGAAGAGGTGCCTATTCCCGGCTTCCTCTGGGATGATCCGGTGGTCCGCGAGGAACTCGCGCTCTATTACACATCAGTGCGCCGCGCCGACGATGCTGTGGGATCGATCCTCGATGCGCTAGATGCCTCCGGCCAGGCCGATAGCACCGTCGTACTGTTTCTCTCAGACCATGGCATGCCACTGCCCTTTGCCAAAACCCAACTCTACCACCACAGTACCCGCACTCCATGGATGGTGCGTTGGCCCGGGGTAGTCGAGCCCGGCTCAGTCGACTCAGAGCACATGATCTCCGCCGTCGACATGCTGCCGACTCTCTGCGAGATCGTCGGCGCACCTATCCCAGACTGTGTCGAGGGCACCTCCCACCTCGGCGCGCTAAAAGGCCAGAAAGTGAAAGGCCTAACCCACGTCATCAAAGAATACGCCGAAAACTCCGGAGGCGTGCGCCACCCGATACGAGGTGTCCAAACTCCCGATTACCTCTACCTATTCAACCCCTGGTCCAACGGCACACGCCAGTGCAAGACTGCGACCCAGGGCACAGCCACCTACAAGCAGATGAAGAAGGTAGCCGAGACCAATCCCGAGGTAGCCGCCAGACTGGAGATATTCGACCATCGCACTCTCGAAGAGCTCTACGACGTGCGAAAAGATCCCAACTGCCTACACAACCTCATCGACTCGCCAGATCACAAAACTGTGGCTGGCTCCCTACGCCGCAAGCTAAAGGCATGGATGGAAGATACCGAAGACCCCATGTTAGAAGCACTCACACTACGCAATGCCCCCAAGAAACTCGACGCTCTGATCACCGAAATCGAAGCCATGGCCAAAGCCCGCCGCGAAGAGAGGAGAAAGAACCAGAAGACTAAAACCAAAGCAGATTGAGGGTACAATACCGATTGTACCCTATTGAATGAAAATTGTACCCTATTGAATCGGGCGGTTTTCTCCTCTATTCAGCGGCTTCAGGGGTCTCGGTAGCCTCCCCCTCACCTGAAATGGTGGACATGAAGTCGTCGTAGTAAAATTCACCATTCTCGCCTTTGAGATTCTCCTTCACGATCAGGAGCATGGCTTTGGCCGCCTCTAGCTGATCGATGTATTGATACATGTCCTTATGCTTATCCCAAATCAAGCGCGGCAGTGTCTCTCTGGTGAACTCATCGATATCATGAGAACCAACGATACCGCCCCGGCGCTCCTGCCGATCGCGCGCTTTGACTTTTTCATCGCGATCGAGCCCGCGTAGCGCTTCCTCTTTTTTCTCCTCAAAGAACATCACGATGCGCTTCTGCTGAGCGATACGGCGATCCCATGCATTCATCAGTGCATCGGGTTGATTAGCACGCAGATGTGGCAGGATAGTGCGCTGATACATGCCTGGGATGTTAAAAGGTGACTGCTCCCAGCCCTCGTTGCTGCTCAGCATATCCTCGATGAAAAAAGCTTTGGCAAAAATCGAGCCACTCACTCCCTGCAGCAGGACCTGGTCGGGCATCTCATCGAGCTGGCTGAGACTCTCGACATACTGAGTCAGCGGCCCAAAGACTTCGTCGATCTCCTCCACTTCGGCGGCGTGGCAGGAGAGCGCCAGGTAGCGCAGCTGTAGCATCAGCGACTGGACAAAGGCCTTATCCCTCAGACGCTCTTCCTGAGTCTCCTTCCAAGCTCGGAAATCCGCGTCGCTCCGATTTTCCATGGTGTAGTTCACCTTCTTATAGCACTCGAGGTAGAGGTCCACTGCCGCGCGAGGGTCTGACGATGCTCGACTGAAGATTGAGCGTGCATCTGTGTTGCGAGTACTGATATGTTGGTCGAGCGACTCTTTGATCTGCTTCATCTGAGCCTTGAGAGACTCTCGCTGTTGAGGCGTCAGGTCGCCAGCAGTGCTGACTGTAAGGTTGAGCGCTAGAAAAAGACAAACTGATGGGAACAACGAAAAAAGCAATCTCATGATTTTTATCATAAAGTGATTTCATAAAGTGCTCAAGCCTTGTGAGTCACGTATCTTTTGACGGATAATCGTCAGACTTGATTCTAAATTTCAACAATTTTCCTTGAACTACCATAAGATCTTGTCATTTTAATAACGAATTCCCACACCGCACACACCTTGACAGACATCACACCGCCATACCCAGCCAATATTTTAACTGCGCTAGCAGTAGGACTACTGATCTTGCTGCTACTCTTCATCATGCTGCTCGCCCAACGCAGCAAGATCCGTAAGCTCTCCAAGAGCATCGAAACCGACTCAGCCCAGCCTGAGCGTCCCGCTGAAAACGAAGAGCTCGAGTGGCAACGCGAGAAGAGCCTGCTACAGGAGCATCAGACTCTGGAGAAGCACTCCCGCCTGTCGAAACTGGTGGAATCTCTGGCGCCAGACAAAAACCATCCCCTATCCAATGCCGCGTACCGCCTGTTCTTTCTCGCAGAAAGCATCCGCGAGCAGCGCCAACAACTGGGAAATGGCATCTCCAAACTGTCCGTGCTGGACCGCCGTCTAGCTCGCCTCGGGCGAACTGGCGCGGAGCATGGGGGTAGCTCTGCCGACGCCAAGGAGTGGCTCGAGAAGATGAAGAGCAGTCGCCAAGGCATCACCACAGAACTGCAAACCCTCCGCAAAGCTCAGGGAGTATTGCGGACAGGGCTAGGCGATGTACTAAAGATCGAGCAACAAGCACGCTTCAACCGCCTGGACGCAGCTCAGATCGAGAAGAGTATCGACACCATCGAGCGACTGAGCACGGACCTGACTCAGATCCCAGACGATGTCCTAGACATCGCCAAACACGCTGAGCTAGAGGCCACCGAACTGATGGCAGAGGCAGGAGAGTACCTGCCGAGCGACACCCTACAGTCGATAGGCAAAGAGCAGACCACTCTCGATATTTTTAGCAGCAGACGCTACCGCGGCGAGCCGACCGACACCATCGCCGCAGCAGAGGCAGCAATCGATGCCCTCAAAACTGGCCCCGTGCCCACTGGCACCTCTCCAGCGGCGAGCCAACCAGCCGCTCCGACTCCAGCCCCAGCCTCGGCTGCTGTTGCATCCCCTCCAGCCCCACCTAAGCCTCTCGCTCCTATCCCCAAAAGAACCGAGCCCAAGAGCCTGCTAGAGATCACACCAGAAAAGCCGACGGTAGCAGAGCCCACATCCAAACCCGAGAAACCCGCTCCCAGCGAAAAGAAGCAATCGACACCGACTAGCTCGAGCAAGGGCTACACCTGGAAAACCCCTACTAGCCAAGCCAGCGGAGCGACACTCAAATCCGAAAGCCCCAGGGGCGAAACCAGCGGCTATCAATTCCAATCCAGCCGCCTCTCAGCCGAGCCCCCCTCGGTCCCTAGCGAAAAACCTGAGTCTGCCAAAGATGCGGCCCTAGGAGATAGTTACCATTTCACTCCCAGGAGCGAAGTCGATAGCATCGTGCCGGACAGCCCATGGATGAGCCCAGATACCGCTCCAGCCGAGCCCAAGGCCCACTCGCTGAAGAATGTAGCTAGCCTAGTGATCTTCCGCTCCAACGACCCAGAGATCTGGAATACCGATACCTACCGGGGGGCCAATGATCGATCCATCGCTCTGCAAGACATCGATGGCGAAGCCACTTGGATCAGCATCAAGCGAACCGATACAGGTGAGATCATGTACGCGCCTATCGAGCACAATACCATCCTCAAATGCCACGATGACCAGACTTTTGGCTTCAACGGAACGAACGAATTTTTCTACGGCGCACGACACCTGGGATTTTTCTCGGAAGAATGTGCAGGAGAAGTAGAGACTCGCTTCACCTACGGAGGCTGGGGATTTGGCCACCTCGCCGATGGCGATAGTGCCAATACCAAACAAAACTGCGGCTGGGCGGGCAAAAGCATCGCCGACGACACCGTCATAGAGATCGCTCTATACGAGAAACGCCCAGATGGCATCGGCCCAGGCCAGATCGTCGTCTGATCAGTAGGTCAGCCTCTTCCCTGAGCGCTTATCCGTATAACAGTCGACTGGACCCGATGGTGATTTTTCAGTATCACCATCGGCTATGAGTGAGCGACCGAACCTCCTACCCATAGACCACGAGCGTGCCACTCTAGTAGCCCGTGTCTGGTCAGAAGATCAAGCGGGGCCCTGTCTAGCGCGGGTCGAGCCAGATGGCACACTGACCGATCTGACCGCTCTCTACCCCACCTCGAATCTGCTATTCGAGCAGACAGCCCCTGCTACTGCCGTTCGATCTGCATCAGGTGTACCTCTAGGCCTACTGAATGACTATGCAGAGGCGGGGCAACTACTCAGCCCAGTCGACCTGCAGTCTCTTAAAGCCGCTGGAGTGACATTCTCCGACTCGATGATCGAACGCACGATCGAAAATGCTGCGGCAGGCAAGAAGGAGAACGCCAAACAAATCGCTACCGCCCTGCGCGCACAAATCGTCGACCTAGTCGGAGACGATATGTCGAGCGTCGCGCCAGGTAGTGCCGAGGCTCTACGTATCATATCGCTTTTCAAAGACCAAGGCGTGGACACCGCTTATCTACAAGTCGGCCTAGGCCCTCTAGCGGAGATCTTTACCAAAGCCCCTCCTGGCTCCAGTGTGGGCAGCCACCAGACTGCTGGCTATTCGACTCTATCAGACTGGGTGAACCCAGAGCCAGAGATAGTCCTGGTGCTCAACTCCCGTGGCGAGATAGTCGGGGCCACTCTAGGGAATGACATCAACGACCGCGGCACTGAAGGGCAATCGCCTCTACTCCTAGGCGAGGCCAAAGACACCACCGGGTCTACCGTATTAGGTCCAGTGATTCGGCTCTTCGACGAGCACTTCACCCTGGCAGATATCGAGACCGCCGAAATCCATCTGGCAGTCTCCAACTCTGCCGATGGGTTTGAGAAGACCTACGTCAATGATATGGGTAAAATCTCCCGCTCCCCGCAGTCTCTCGCCGAACAGTTATTCCATAACCACGGCTATCCAGACGGTGCTGTATTGTTTCTGGGAACCATGGTAATCCCTACCGACGACCGCGATACAGCAGGCGCAGGCTTCACCCACAAACCCGATGATCTAGTAACCATCAGCTCGCCTCGCTTAGGCACCTTAGTGAGCACTATGCAGCCCGCAGACAGTCTATCCCCTTGGTCTTTTGGCACCACGGCACTGATGCGCAATCTCGCGCAACGCGGTCTTTGGCCTTCTTAGTTGATCCCGCTCTACTCGCTCTCGCGCTCGGGCAGATACGGTGAAAACACTGGATCATCAGAGAGCTGGTACAGATCTAAAAACTTCACGATTCGCGCATGCTCACTCTGAGCAGCCAGATCTTTGGTGTAATCGAGTAAATACTTTCGAGTGAAGAACTTATTAGCCATCACCCAGTACTGAGCATCTGCCCCCTCACCAGAGAGCTCGATACATAGTGCGCCCAGACCGGGATTCGTCGGTACCGGCTCGACCTCTAGGATCGTGGCGGGCCGCACACCTGGAAACATCGTGATATGCCCCGCATCGCCTATCTCGCTACGCGCAGCGACTCCCTGCTCATGCGGCAGATCAAAAGTCGCATCGTAAGCTTTTATTTTTTCATAAGAGTCAAATACCAGAGACTTTGCCCTTAGCACTCCTGGCTCACCGGTCTGGTGATATTGCTCACGCTCTGCACCATTGCGCAGCCCAAAAGCTCGATCCCAGTTTTTGGTGGTAAACTGGCTCAACTCCGTCTCCTCCCCTTTGTGGCGCACCCAATCCATCGCCAAGATATAGAGTTCTGTAGGAGCGATATTACGCTTGATGAATCCCCCGCCCTCCATCTCGACAAACTGCTGATACCGCTGATGCCATTTGTAGGCTGGACTAGCACCGGACAGACCATACTCGTGAAATTTGGGATTCTCACGCAAGGTCCAGAGCTGCATATACAAAGCTCGTGCTTCGCCCAGTTTCGCCTTCGACTCGGGCTGCGCCGCTTCCTGCGCTACTCCTGAGACGAATCCTAGGCAAAGTACCGCATAAAGAAATACCAATCTACGAATCATCCGGAACTAAAACTCAACCATCCAGTAAACGATACCCTTCGACCTCTACTGTTCCCCGGGTTTTAACAGCTGAAGATCATGTATCGACCAAAACAAATGATGACTACCGGTCTGTGTGACTTTGATGTATTTCGTCTTCCGCTTGGGAAACTCGATTTCGACTTTGCTTTTCTGCACTTCTTTGTGGGTCAATGGCTCGGACCACGTCTTGCCATCCTCGGAAAACTCCAGCGTACAGCCCCGAGGATAGTCATTTCGAGATCCTGCCGCATCGAGGATGAGCCCTGCGATCTCTGTGACCTCGGGTAGCTCGACCTGCAGCCACATGCCCGGCGCCATGCTGCGATTGGTACTATAGCGTGTGCCAAAGTTTCCATCGATCGCCTTGCTACAGTCGCCATCATTATCACTCGCGGTCAGCTTCCAATCGCTACGATTCTCGATGACCTGCGGCACACTGGCGTATAGCTCTTCCAAGGTCCAGGGCGTCTTGCGATCCACATGGTCCTCACGCACGCGGGTGACCATCTGCTCGGTGACGAAGCCCAACTGATTGCCGAAGCTATTATTGATGTAAGATAACACTGCCGCTACCCAGCGATCACCATTCGAGGCCATCGCGATCATCTCACCGGGATAAGTCTTTCCATGGATCGGACCAGTCAGGCCATGGAGCACCACTTTGGTCGCCAGTTCGGGGTGCCCTTCCATGATAGGCGAATTGATAAACGGCGGAGCCAGCCGCAAATCATCGCCACCAGGTATGGGCGTGCCCTTGCCATCAGCTCCATGGCAGGAGAAACATAGTGACCCATAAATAGTCTGCCCTTCTTTGTACAGAGACAGCTGATCACCGTGCAGTCTCAATGGCTTCTGCGCAGTCCCAGTGATGATCTGCTTACCAACGGACTGCACACCCGCACTGTCGCTGTCAGCCCTGGTCTTTTCGACAAAACTGCGGAAATCAGGAAAGTTGAGCCGCTTAGCCGTTAGCATGGCCTGGACCACGACATTCTCGTCCGAGTCCTCTGCCATAGCGATGATATCGCCAGCCAATGACTTATCGCCCGCCTTATACAGAGTCTCACTAGCTCGGATCGCCGCACGCCGCACAGAGCCATGCGGATCTTCCATCTTCTCCCTCACAAACTCAGCGGATAAGGCACCGATACCCTCTAGTGCCCAAATCGCATGCATACGGGCTAGATCAAATTCGCTCTCACGAGCCATCTTCTCTAGAGCAGGGACAGCCGCGCTATCGCCTCGCAGTACCAATAGTTTCTGAGCGGTATCCCGCCACCAGCCATTGGGATGCTCGAGATGAGCGACCAACTGCTCCGTAGACTGATCGAGCATATTGGGGCGGGTGGTATCTCGGGGGTGATCCTCGTGTACCAAACGATAGATTCTTCCTCGACCGGTATTTTTCGCCAGTCCATACTCATCGATCACGCCTCGCAGGTAGCTCCCCGGTTTCGTCCAGTTTCCCTGCTGCACGATACCGCGATACATGTCTACGATGTAGAGACAGCCGTCAGGACCGTTCATCACATTCATAGCGCGGAAGTTGGGATCGGTAGAGCGGATAAATTCACTCCCCGGATGAGCATTCTTCAGATAGGTGATCCCATCGCGAACTGTCACCTTGCTGCGGCGAATCAGGCGTCCGACAGGCTCAGAAAATACTAAGTCTCCCTTCAGATCTGATGGTAAGCGGTCACCACGGAAAATCTCTTCGCCACAGGTCGCTGTGAAATGGTTGAGCGTAGAATCCTCCTCTCGGCGACGTCCATGGCCTCCCTGAACATCTGGTAGGCCGACCAGCGGATACACCTCGCGATAGTCGACCGGAAACTCATCCGACACGCTAAAGTTGCCGTAAACAATCGGCTGCTGAAAATTAAGCGGACCGATCTCTCCACCTGCATTGACGAACCACGGCTTGCCATGATCATCCTGGCAGAGCCCCCACTGCCCACCATTCGGCGCCGTTGGTTCCTTGTGAGCTAAACCGTCCGGATTGTAGCGTAAGCGGTAGGCGTTGTATGTGGTGTACAGCCAGTTATCCATCGACCAGATCAGGCCACTGGGCTGGTGCTCCATATTGCCACCACGGGGACCGCCTTGGTAGAAGATTTGTTTCTCTTCAGCGACACCATCGCCGTCGGTGTCGCGATAGGAGTAGATGTCGAGTGTATTGGTCTCGCCGATCAACACGCGGTCATCCAGCGGCAAAATCATCCGAGGTAGCAGGAGATCATCTGCGAAGACGGTGTGCTTATCCATCCGGCCATCACCATCAGTATCCTCGTGCACAGAGACTCGGCTCTTAGGCTCTTGCTCACCAGTGGCATCCGCATCCTGCATGTAGGTGCGCATCTCCGCCACATAGAGACGGCCATTACCATCAAAAGCAGCCACCACCGGCTCGGCGATCTCGGGCTCTGTCACCACGGCCTCGAGGCGGTAGCCAGGAGGCAGGTGAAAGGTTTTTAAACTCTCCTCCACCGACAGATAGGGGACGGAGCCCGTTGGCTCATACACCTTGACCTGCTCACTGGTATGTCCAGGTGAAACGGTGAAAAATAAAATTCCGAGAAGAAGGAAACTCAGCTTCATATGCCGATACTACTATCGAAGCTAGTAGCCGCAATTACGGAATAAAGGAATAGAAAAACCGCAAAAACCAAACTAGCTATCGCGAGTCATGACCATTTCAAGAAGGTTTTGGATCTGATCTTTCAAACCCTGACTCAAGTCGAACCGCTGCACCAAAATCAATACTACCGGCAAAACCGCCGCTGCAGGCAGCGTTTTGATTAGATGATGAGCTGTTGACTGGCAAGCTTCCTCCATCGTGATCGAAGGCAGGATTTTTGCCTCACGACCTCGGCCGACGCGTTGTATCACATCCTTTACCTCCAATTCAGTGATGCAGATACCAAAATCAGTAGGAGAATCAGAAAATTTCCCGACTTTCTGTAACTGCTCTAATAATGCAACGTCAGAAACCATCTGGCATTCCCAAAGGATTTCCATAATGGCCCACTGATTGTCGCTGAGTATGATTGGTGATCGAGGACTTGGGTTAGTCTGTATAAACATAAAAGGAAGGGATGGCATATGCCAAGAGGCAGCGGCGACACCAATGTGTCACCATAATTATACTAAGGTAGTATTTCCTTTATTGTCAACTAATTAGAGCATCGATATCAATGCGAGTCGATCGTGGGCTCGCACCAATTCTGGTAAAGACTTTAGCCCCAACTTGCGCATCACCCGACCTCTATGGATTTTTATCGTAGTCTCAGCGATGTTCAACTCATCCGCTATCTCGCGATTGGTATTACCAGCAACCACCCAGCGCATAACCTCGCGCTCACGTTGAGTGAGTAGGCTCAACTGTTTGATAATGTGGGCATAGCGACAGGCCTTATCATAAAGGATGTGAATCCGATCCTGAATCTGTCGGTCGCTTTCGACACGCCCCTCTTGTGACTGGATGTGACGCTGGAGCAGTGTGATATACTCCGAAATAAACTCAAAATCCCGAGCTAGATCCATTGAAGATGTGGTCTCCAACCGAATAAAAGCACTTTTGAGAGCCATCCCATCACTAGCCAAGTCAGCGCACGCCATCGCCCAATCACCGAATTGGCGATGCTCGATCGGCCGATCCACTAAGACCCTCACATCCGTGTGACGCGGATCCTTTTCGATCTTTGCGAACAATGAGCGCACGTGCTCCTCAGGTCCCTCTAGAACTTGCAGGAAAGAACCGTCACACATCACCAATACACCAGAAATCCCGACAGACTGATTATATGGACGAGACTTCTCAAGGATCCGATCTGACAATTCTAAGCCATTGGGGTTCTGCACCTTACAGATCTTACTCAGGTAAGTAACCAAGTGTAGCTTGCTGCTCATTTTACCCTATATCATCAACACGTCTTTTTCCTTACTACATTTTCGATCTCTATAAAAGCTTTAAATTCTAGAATTCAAGGACACAAGTTGGGGACGATTGAACTCGCAATAGCATCAAACTCTCGCACTATGAGAACATGTCATCATCAGCTCTCACCGGAACTTCTTTCATAGGCTATCAGCGAGGTGTGACCGACACCGTATGCGGCCATGCGATCGATCCTGCGACTGACAGCCCTCTAGACCCGCCAATTTACCAGGCTAGCGACGCCGAGGTAGAAAAAGCCCTCGCTCTCGCGGAACAGGCTTTTCATCAGTACAAAAACACGTCTGGTGAGCAGCGCGCCGCCTTCCTCGAAGCTATCGCCGCCAATGTCGAGGCCTCGGTAGACGCCATCGCCGAGCGCGGCCCTCTGGAGACAGGCCTGCCAGAGCCACGCATGCGAGGCGAGAGCGGCCGAGTCATCGGACAACTCCGGATGTTTGCGGCTCTCGTGCGAGATGGTAGCTGGGTCGACGCCCGCATCGAGACGGCACAGCCAGATCGCGCCCCAGTGCCGAAACCCGATATCCGTTCGATGTATCGCCCGATCGGCCCTGTCGCGGTGTTCGCCGCTTCGAATTTCCCATTAGCTTTTTCAGTCGCCGGTGGCGATACCGCCTCCGCTCTAGCTGCAGGCTGCCCTGTGATCGTCAAGGCACACAGCTCTCACCCTGGGCTATCGGAGCTGGTCGCCCAGTGCATCGTCGATGCGGCTCAGTCCACCTCCATGCCAGAGGGTGTGTTTTCCATGCTACATGGCCCTGGCAGATCTCTGGGCCAAAGTCTAGTCCAGGCCGATGCGATCCAAGCAGTCGGCTTCACTGGCTCTTTCCAGGCAGGCAGAGCACTCATGGATACTGCTGCCCAGAGAAAGCAGCCCATCCCCGTCTACGCCGAGATGAGCTCGATCAATCCTGTGATCATCCTGCCTAGCGCCTTGGGCGAGAGCAGTACGGCTCTCGCTGCCTCTGCCTACACCTCTCTCACCATGGGTGTCGGGCAGTTCTGCACCAATCCCGGCCTCATGTTCATCCCGGAGTCTGGCAGCCAGGACTTTGTCAAGGAGTTGGGCCGGCTGGCCCAGGAGGGTTCCGGAGCGACGATGCTCAATACCGGCATCTGCCAGAGCTATCGCGAAGGAGTGAACCACCTGAGTGAACAAGTAGGCGTCCAAACTATCGCAAAAACCGACGCCGAGGGAACGGGACAGGCAGCACCAGCTGTGTTTCAGACTAGCTTGGAAACCTTTCAGGCCAATGCCGACCTAGCAGAAGAAGTCTTTGGCCCCGCTACACTACTCGTGACCTATCGCGATACCGATCAGCTAGCCAGGGCTCTACAGCCGCTCGAGGGCCAGCTCACGATCAGCATCCACTGTCCTGAGGAGGATAGCGATAGCGCCCTACCTCTAGTCGCCGTGGCCGAGCAAAAATCCGGCCGAGTGATCTTCAATGGCTTCGGCACAGGCGTGGAGGTGTGCTCCAGTATGGTCCATGGCGGTCCTTTCCCAGCCACATCCGATGGCCGCTCGACTTCAGTCGGCACCATGGCGATCTACCGCTTCGCGCGAGCTGTGAGTTATCAGGACTTTCCGCAACAGGCCCTACCAGTCGAGTTGCGGGACTAAAATATCCTAGCCACACCTCAGGTGCCATAAATAAACACCATCGGAACTTTCGCTACCCCTTGTCGCCTATAGCCGACCCAGGACTTCTTCGCGCTTTTTCTCAAACTCCTCTTCCGTGAGCAGGCCCTCACTTTTCAGGTGTTCGAGTTCTTTTAGCAGATCGTAGGTTGAGTTAGCCTGCTTCTCTTTCCCCTCAAAGGACTTGGCGAACTTCTTCCCCTTTTCCAGCGCTTCCTTGTAGGCGCTTTTAGCAGGCTCCAAATCGACATCGAGAAAATCCCCCTTGGTTTTGAAGTGATTCACAGCCACCTGACAGACCGCATAGGTCGAAGCACCAGACATCGCCATCATGCTCACACCACCAATAGCAGAGCCCACACCGGGGATCACCTTGATCAGACTAGCACCCAACCGAGCAAAGGTACTCCCAGTCAGCGCCGTCACAAAGTTCTTGCCAGTAGCACCGGAATAATCGACACCATGCAGTTTCGCTAACTGCTTCAGCGCATCCATCTGCACCGCCGTAACGGCCGCAATATCAAATAGCGGCAAAGGCATCGCACCCGCACAAATCGCCCATACCGTGTGCGTACGGATGATCTTGTCTGAAGCAGCATCCAGCTCTAGGGATGACTGTGTTGAAAGGACGATCGGATTCTCAGACTCTTCTGCACCATGATTTGCGTGCGGTTCGTTTTCTTGCATGGCGCTGAGATTACGGGACCACCCATCTTTTGACCATTACAAACCGCCTCTAGTTTTACAATCGCGCCGACCTCTAGATGCTCAACAAAGCACAAAACCACGACCACAATGGCGCTATGTTGATCTTTCAGAGCATATTCAAACGATTAAACCCTATTGAGCGGAAATTACACCCTATTGAATTCTACCCAAATATCACACGCCGTATTCTAAAACAATACCAGCGAGTACCTGCCCCAAAAAACTACACCCCATGCGCTCCCGACAAAAAAAACGCTGACCCTAAGGTCAGCGCTCCCAATAAAAATGTATTTAGCAACTAGCTTAGAATGCCCAGCTAGCAGAAACACCACCGTAGAACTGGTCTCCAGCAGAACCACCACCCTGAGAAAAGCGACCACCCATTGCATTTGGGTGAGATGGACCACCAGGAAGGCTATTAGTGTAACCAACATAAGGTGTGAGCGAAAGCTGACAGTTCACATCGAAAGTCGTGGAAAGCACTGAGAATGTGTGACTCGCACCAGACTGCCCGGAAAACGCCTGCCCAGACCAATAACCAATACCAGAAGTTAGGTCCAAATCTAGACCAGCCAATGGGATCGTGCGATTAAGAGTCAACTCCTGATAGGTAGTCTCCAAAGTGATGTCATGAGCAAAGGAATAAGCTACTGTCGCATTGAGAGGAGCTACCTCGCGACTTAGGGCCAAATAAAACTCATGGCTATCGTTTTGCGAAACACCGTTGATTTGATCAATACGATAGTTTGTGTAACCAACCTCTGCATCAAATCCAAGAAAGCTTGGTAGAGCATAGCTGGCATAAAGATCAACTTCATCACCAAAACGTGCATCGCCAGGCAGTGCCTTCAGCACCCAGATTCCAACCGTCAAGTCACCGAAAGTGTAGTTGATGTCACCCCAAATAGACTCGTCAGCGAACTGCATACCACGCCAAATGTAATCAGAATCGTAGCCAAAAGAGATAGAGCCATCGTAGCTAGGGCAAGCATCGGCAGGCTGCTTGCAAGAAATAGTATAATCACCAGCGTTGCCGCTGAACATCATACCTCCAATCAGGAGGCTCAGAGTTAATAGTTTAGTAGTCATAGTTAATCTTGTTGAGTATCCTCTCTCTAAACCAGCAATCTTGAAGCAAGGGAGCCCCCCCAAATCTGACTAAGAACTGAGAACGGGTCACCTATGGGATGCACGAGCGTAAATTTCAAGTTTTTTCTAAGACATCTTAACTAAAATCGTGAATCCCATTTTTTCTCATTTTTACCGCCCATTTTGGAAGTTCGCCCAAAGCCCGCAACCCTGCCTAACGACTGTTTTTCGCACAAACACTCCAGAGCGACAAACGAAACGCCTTTCCCTCTCGAATCCGTTTGAACTTCTTAAATTCCGCTTCAAGGTGAGCGAATTTCATAAGAGAAAATGCCGCGCGATAATTCGATCAAAAAGATCCTGCTAATCGGCTCTGGACCTATTGTCATAGGCCAGGGCTGCGAGTTCGACTATTCTGGAGTCCAAGCCTGTAAAGCCCTGCAAGAGGAGGGCTATGAGGTGGTACTGGTCAACAGTAACCCCGCTACCATCATGACCGACCCAGAGTTCGCCTCGCGGACTTATGTGGAGCCGATCACGGCGGCTGTGGTGGAGAAGATCATCGAGAAGGAAAAGCCCGATGCCCTGCTACCGACTCTAGGTGGCCAGACCGCGCTGAATACAGCGATGGAGCTATTCCACTCGGGCTTTCTGGACAAAGCTGGAGTGAAAATGATCGGTGCCAATGCTGATGCCATCGAGAAGGGCGAGGATCGACTGAAGTTTAAAGAGGCGATGCTGAAAATCGGCCTCGATCTACCCCAGTCCGGCGTGGCGCACACGATGGATGAGTCCCATCAGATCGCTGAGGAGATCGGCTCATTCCCCCTGATCATTCGACCCGCCTTCACCCTAGGTGGCACCGGCGGTGGTATCGCTTACAATAAGGAAGAACTCGACACCATCGTGAAGCGCGGACTGGATATGTCGCCCGTCACGGAGGTGCTCATCGAGGAATCCCTGCTCGGCTGGAAAGAGTACGAGATGGAGGTGATGCGCGACCGTGCGGACAACTGCGTGATCATCTGCTCCATCGAAAACTTCGACCCCATGGGTGTGCACACCGGCGACTCGATCACCGTGGCTCCTGCCCAGACCCTGACCGACCGCGAGTATCAGTGGATGCGCGATGCGTCTTTCGCCATCATCCGCGAGATCGGTGTGGAGACTGGTGGATCGAATATCCAGTTTTCCATCAATCCCGAGAATGGTCGGATGATCGTGATCGAGATGAACCCACGGGTATCGCGATCGTCGGCTCTAGCCTCAAAGGCCACTGGCTTCCCGATCGCCAAGATCGCTGCCAAGCTGGCTGTCGGCTACACGCTCGATGAGATCTCGAATGACATCACTCGCGAGACACCGGCTAGCTTCGAGCCATCGATCGACTACGTGGTCACCAAGTGCCCTCGCTTCACTTTCGAGAAATTCCGCGATGCCGATGCCACGCTGACCACTCAGATGAAGAGTGTCGGCGAGGCCATGTCGATCGGACGCACCTTCAAAGAATCGCTGCAAAAAGCCCTGCGCTCGCTCGAGATCGGGCGCTTTGGCCTGGGTAGTGATGGCAAAGACGGTACGCCGAATGTCGACTACATCAAAGAGCGCCTAGCTACGCCCAATGCGATGCGCATCTTCTTCATCCGTCTCGGCTTCGAGGCAGGTCTGAGTTTGGAGAAAATCCAGCGCCTGACCGGCATGGACCCCTGGTTCCTGCAGAATATCGAGGACATCCTGAAGAAGGAAGCCGCTCTCGGCACCGACCTCGCCGAGTACGACTTTCTCAAAGCGAAGAAGATCGGTATGTCCGATCCCCAGATCGCCCATCTCACCGGCACCACTGCCGACGAGGTGCGCGCTGCGCGTAAGGAAGCTGGCGTAACGCCAACCTACCGCCTGGTGGATACCTGTGCGGCGGAGTTCGAGGCGTACACGCCTTATTTTTACTCCACCTACGGCATCGAGAATGAAGCTCGCCAGACCGACAAGAAGAAGGTGATGATCCTCGGTGGTGGCCCGAATCGTATCGGCCAGGGCATCGAGTTTGACTACTGCTGTGTACACGCCTCTTTCGCGCTGAAGGAGCTGGGCTTCGAGACCATCATGGTCAACTCGAACCCCGAGACCGTCTCCACCGACTACGACATCTCGGATAAGCTGTTTTTCGAGCCACTCACCCTAGAGGATGTACTGAATATCTACGAGCAGGAAGAGTGCTGGGGAGCGATCGTGCAGTTTGGCGGTCAGACACCGCTAAACCTCGCTGCCGACATGGAGCGCCACGGCTGCAACATCATCGGTACCTCGCCGAAGAGTATCGAGCTGGCCGAGGACCGCAAATTTTTCTCAGCCCTACTCGACAAGCTGGAGCTAAAGCAGGCCCCTGCTGGTACCGCTGTATCCGTGGATGAGGCGATCGAGATCGCCAACCGCATCAGCTATCCGGTGCTCGTGCGCCCATCTTTCGTCCTAGGTGGACGGGCGATGATGATCGTCTATGATGATGAGCAACTGCAGGAGTACATGCAGAATGCCGTAGAGGCCAGCCCCGAGCGCCCGATCCTAGTCGACCAATTCCTAGAGGACGCTACCGAGGTGGATGTGGACTGTATCTGCGACGGCGAGATCGCGGTGGTCGGTGCCATCATGGAGCACATCGAGGAGGCCGGTATCCACTCCGGCGACTCGGCTTGTGTGATCCCATCTTTCACCCTCAGCCAGAAGATGAAAGACCAGATCGTGGTCGCCGCCAAAGCCCTGGCCATCGAGCTAGAGGTGCGCGGTCTCATGAATATCCAGTTCGCCGTGAAAGACGAGGAGCTGTATGTGATCGAGGTGAACCCACGTGCCTCACGTACCGTGCCATTTGTCTCCAAGGCGATCGGTGTGCCACTGGCCAAGCTCGCTGCCAAGATCATGGCTGGTGAAAAGCTCGCCGACCTCGGCTTCACCGAGTCCATTCTACCAGATCATTTCTCAGTGAAGGAAGCGGTCTTCCCATTCAGCAAATTCCCCGGTATCGACATCTCTCTCGGACCCGAGATGAAGTCCACCGGCGAGGTGATGGGTATCGACTCCGACATCGGTATGGCCTATGCCAAGGCCCAGATGGCTGCCAGCTCACCACTGCCATTAGAGGGCAAGATCTTCATCAGCGTGAAAGACCGCGATAAAGATGAAGCCGTGCAGCTGGCCAAGCAATTCCACGAGCTAGGCTTTGAGCTATGCTCGACCTACGGAACTGCCGACATGATCGAAGAACAGGGAGTACCAGTCGAGCGACTCAACAAACTCGCTCAAGGCCGCCCCAACGTGCTCGATATGATCAAGAACGGCGAGATCGCCCTAGTGATCAATACGCCAAGTGGTCAGACCCCTCGCCGCGACGAGGTTCGCATCCGCTCTGGAGCCCTAGCCAACCGAGTGCCGATCCTGACAACACTACGCGCCGCCCGCGCCAGTGTGAACGCGATCGCCTCGCAGAAGCAGGCCGCTCTAGCCGTGACTCCGCTTCAAGACTACCACGGCTAGTCGTGAGACAGATCAGTCCTATCGGACGGATAGGACTGATCCGAGAAAGATAACCGCCTTTCCCGGCCACTTACTGGAGGCAGCGAGGCGGTGTGGTTAACCCGATTGCCTACCAAACCAGTCAGGATATCGATTACCTAGTGCTACTAGTCAACGCTCCTTATTGGATTGTGAACCAAGGTCTGCTTCTGAATGCGTGAGATCTACAGATAATCATGAACAGATTATCATAAACAATTCCTAACTATTAGGCACTCTCATATAAACACGCAAAAATTGACATAATAATTATGGAAATTATATTAAATCTTTCTAATTATGAGATACTACCGCAAATCCCCCGGATTTTCTCTTGTTGAAATGCTAGTCGTCATTGCTGTGATCGGTGTCATCGCGGCGATAGCAGTGCCCTCAATTTCGAAGGTGAACAAGAATTCCAGGAAAAGCACCGCGATGGCTAACGCCAAACAGATCGCTAATGTCGCCGCCGCAGCTAGCGCTGCCGGAGTCCAGTTCAACACTACCAACGATAAACTGCGAACAATCCGGGCTATGGTAGAGGGCCGCAAGGGCGATGCTGAAAGTATCTTTGCCGACGAGCTCTTCCAAGTTCCCGGTCTGACCGTGAAAGAGCAGCTAGCAGCTGCCGAGTTCCTAGAATTCGACCCCAATGGTAATCTGGCTTTCACTGGAGTCGATGGCTTCGATAGCAACCCCGTGATTTCTCAAAATCCGATCCCTGTAGCTCTGAATGGTGGCGGCAATACTAGCAGCGACAGATCACAAGACCCCTCGGTCCTCAATTGGAGACCTGAGTACCAATCTGCTAGTTCATTCTCCGAAGAAGGCAATGAGCGTGCTGATGCCTCCAAGTTCACTAAACTCAATCTGCTAAACGACTATGCAGGTGAAGGGAATGTGAGACTAACCAAGATCAACGGCCAAGACGTGCAATCAACTAACACACTAAACAGTGGATCAAAACTCCAGAGCCTAGGCGGTGGTAAATTCCTATACGAAGCTAACGAGGGGCTAGCAGGACTGGAAGCTGGTGTGAAGAGTAACGATACTTTCACCGCTACCTACGTGGATGATGAGGGCAATGAAACCGAACAAGTGATCAGCCTAGGGTTAGTGGGTTCCCAGGCAGCACCTGGGGATGGCCTGCTCCAGAATGGTTCATTCGAGGACTCGCCATACAGAGGCGGCAGAACGGAAACTCCTGTCGGCTGGACCTTAGGAGGCCCTGCTGGCAGTGGCGGCCTGCATCGCAGTGCAGGTAGAGCCTCTGATGGGGAACAGTATATGCCACTGGGAGGCTGGTCTAGCCGGACAGGGCTGACTCTAAGTCAAGGAGTAGAACTCGAAGTCGGTAGTACTTACCGCTTGGCCTTTGACATGGCAATTCACTACGGATCAGGACGTGGCGGGCTCCTTGCCCAAATGCTGGGCGACGATGGTAAAGCAGCCGCATCGGAGGAATTCTTTATCGAAAAGCCAGAAGGTAAGCAAAACCGCTATATCGATTTTGTCGCATCTTCCGAAGAAATGACAGTGCATTTCACACATACCGAGGGCAAGGCTCTCGACCTCGACCTCGACAATGTCACCCTCGCACCTAGCTCCGAAAAAATCGACCGAATCAAAAACGGCTCATTCCAAGATAGCATCTGGTCGGGTAGCCCCCATGTGGCCCCAGCTGACTGGACGATCGGCGGCCCACCAAACCGAGGCGGTCTACACCGCAGTACCTCGCGCGCCTCCGATGGCAATCAATACGTCGCTCTCGGCGGCTGGTCTAGCGCCACTGGTATGACACTCAGTCAGGATGTAATACTAGAACCCGGTGCCACTTATGTCCTCACTTTCGATACTCGCATACGCTGGGGCCTTGGAAAGGCAAGCTTGATGCTGGATGTACTAGACTCCAGCGGTTCCTCTGTATTCAGCGAAGAAGTCTCTCAAGATAAGAAAGAAGGATTGGTCGAGACAAAAATAGGCTTCACCGCATCTGAGAGCCAGATGACGATCCGATTCACACACACCGAAGGCAAGCTACTCGACTTTGATATAGATAACGTCAAACTCTTCTAGGAGCATCCCTGCCCTTACACGATCAATCAACTGGTATAGGAACAATCTAACTTAACATCATATGCAGGCAACTAACCCAACAAAACGCCTTGGATTCTCGTTAGTCGAGATGCTCATCGTAATTGCGGTGATTGGCGTGATTGCAGCGATAGCAGTCCCATCGATTACCAAGGTCAATAAGACCTCTCGAAAAAACGCGGCAATGGCCAACGCCAAGCAGATCGCTAACATTGCTTCTGCAGCTAGTGCTGCGGGTATTCAGTTTAATACAACAAATGATAAACTGGCGACCATACGCGCCATGGTGGAGGGAAAAGAAGGCGCCGCCGATAGTATATTCGCAGGAGAGGTGTTTCAAGTACCTGGCCTATCGATCAAAGACCAGGTCGCTGCCAGTGAGTTCTTAGTCTTTGACCCCAATGGCAATCTTGCTTTCACCGGCGTAGATGGACTAGATGGAACAGGGCTATTCGCCTCCGACCCCATACCTGTAGCACTGGATGGAGACAGCAATGAAGAAACTCAAGACTTAGCTGCTCTTAACTGGCGCCCAGACTACCGCTCAGCCAGTTCTTTCTCAGAAGAGGGTAATGAACGGGCCGACAGCTCCACTTTTACCAAACTCAACTTAGCTAAAGACTACGAAGGCGACGACTTCGCGAGAGTGACAAAGATCAATGGTCAGGATGTCAAATCCATAAACAAGCTGGAGAGTGGTTCCGAACTAGCCTCGCTCGGCAACGGAAAATTTCTCTACGAGGCGAGCAAAGACCTAGCCGCTCTAGACCATGGCAAAAAGGCTGACGAAGAATTTGATGTCACCTTTACCAATAGCAAGGGGGAGGAGATCACTCGACGAGTTTCTCTCGGTCTCGTAGGTTCCAACCCATTCGCTAGTGACGATGAGTATGAAGTATCAGTCGGAGATACCGACGGCCTAGATGTGCTGGCAAACGATGGCGGAGACGATCTACGTATCACTCACTTAAAAGCAGGCGGCGAATGGCAAAAAATCTCACCCGGACAGGCGCTTACTCTAGATAGCGGTGCGGTGGTCACGCTCAATGATGATGGCACTGTGGACTTCGACGCGACACTCGTGGAGTACAGCTCCCAGATCAAAGTGGCAGACAACGTGCAATGGCTAGACCCAGAGGTGAGCACCACTGCCAATCTCGACCAGCGCTACGATGCTCGAGCCCTCTACTTCAATGGTATGAAAGGCAAAAAACTCCCGGGCAACCAACTCGCCTTCGAGCTGAATATCGGCGGTACTTACGACGACTCGATCGCTATCGATCTCAATGGCGATGACAAAATCGACTACGTCGTCACTCAGGGTGATGCCTACCAAAACAGAGGTCTACGCTACCGCCCATGGGTGGACGCATCGCCTATGTCTTTCTCAGTCGTGATCAAACCAAATTCGACAGAGGTGGTAGCCACCTGGGCAGGCCAACAAGTGATCCCTGGAAAAGGCGGTCCCACCAATAAGATGAACACTGGCGGTGGCTACGATCGCATCAGCGGCATGGGCTTGAAAGATCTCGGTTTCCAAGCCGATGGCACCATCCCCAGTGATAAATTCACCACCAAAACGATCCGAGTCGGCAGCCTCAATGATGCAGGTCCAGGCTCTCACAATATGACCTTCGACCTTGAGCAGATCGCAGTGCCATCCTCGGACTCCTTCGAGTACCGCTCGATCGACAATCGCAACCGAACAGTCGAAGGGTCTTCTAAAGTCGAGCTGACACCTGATCACTCTAGGTAGGCGGCCAGATAACTATCCTAGCAGCTCAGCGATCCGAGTTTTGGGACGGCCAATGATGGCTTTCTTCCCCTTCACCACGACCGGACGCTGCAGCAGAGCTTTTTTCTGCAGCAGAATGTCGATCACTGCCTCGGCATTGCCGACAAAGTCATCAGGATTGAGTTCGAGTTTTTTAAATACCGAATCTTTTCTCACCAGATCCTCTACGGGGTCCTCCAGACCGTCCACGATCGCCTGCAGCGCCTCGCGATCGGGTGGAGTTTTCATGTAAAGCACGACTTCATAGTCGACACCCAGCTCATCCGCGACCGCGAGAGCATTCTTCGAAGAGCCTCAGTGAGGATTGTGGTAGATGGTGACTTTTGCCATGCTGGGATGATGGGTGCAGGCTGGACTCATATCAACCAGGAAGTTCTCTGCCGCGATTCTCGGAAAAATCCCCTAATAAACTACCTTTCAGCGCGTGAGAGTCATGGTGTAGGGTTGATTTTTGCCATTGCCCTGTGCTAATCTGCCAAAGCTTTTACCACTTCTCGACAATGATGCTGACTCGTTTTCTACCCCTGATCTTCGCGGCCATAGGCCTGACATCCACCGCCTCTGCCCAAGGCAATGCCATTTTTAAAGGTGGTAAGCCTGCTGAGGTCAAAGAGACTTCCTATGTGATCCGCGATGGAGTGAAGGTAGAGACCGCAGAGGAACCTTCTGAAAAGCCAAAATCCGGCGGAGGTCTGTTCAGCAAATTCCGAGTCGATAAGAGCAAGCGCAGTGCAGCAGCCCCCACTCCTACTGCACCACCTGCAGCCTACCCCGAGGCTGACACACCGGTCTTTGATGTGCCAGATGCACCAAAGCCTGCTAAACCAGCAAAGCCAGTCGCATCCACCCCACCACCAGCTCCTGCACCAGTAATCGCTTCCGCCGAGCCCGCTCCAGCAGATGCCGCCATGAACGAAGCTACCGCCAGTGGAGCAGGCCTGCCTGAGCCTAAGAAAGAACGCCGGCTGACTCTTCCCAAACCTAAGCTTCCTTGGAAGAAAGAAAAAGCAGTCCCCACTACCGCACCCGTCGACACATCAAATGCAGCAGTACTCGTGAACGATAATGGCACCCTGCGCCCTTCTGGAGGTGGCGAGACCAATAACTTCAAATTCACCACTCCAAACCAGACCAATACAGGTCCAGCTCAGGCACCTCGCAAAGAGGGCGACACCATCGTCTACAACTCTTGGAACGATGTGCAATCTCGCTCGACCAGTGCCGCCGACCAGATCGTCCGTGAGATGCGCGCCCAAGAGGCTTCCCACAAGCGCAAAATGGCTCAGGCCAAGCGTGACTACGAAGCTCAGATGCGCGCTGCACAGAAAAAAGCGGCCGAAGAGGCAAAAATCCAGGCCATGATGCGCGAAGCCATGCAGGGCGGTCGCTAAGCCTTTAAACAGTTAGGACACCGTTTTGCCTAAACAATCACTGAGCCGATTCTGGCTCAGGCTGTAGCGCAGCCACTCGGCTGATCTCTCCCGGGAAAAGCACCTGCATGCGGCGCTCGGTTTTGCCATTTCGCACAGTCGCGATCACGATCGATAGATCAGCTGTCTCTTTTAGGAACAGCCAGAGCTTCTCAGCCCCCTCTGGGAGCGGGGCCTTCCACTCCACCACAGCTGCCATCTTTTGTAGCTCCTCTGGGGTGCCCTCATCCGACTGGCTCTCAAGAGTCACTTTCAGATCCTGAGGCTGCTCCTCGTCATCGATGATCAGCTGCAGATGCTGCTCCACAAAGATCCGTGCCGCATCCTCCGGGCTGATCTGATCATCCAGTACTTCATCGCCAGACGACTCCACCTCCATCGCCAGCGACAGCCGATACCCAGGCACCTCCTGCTCAGTATCCAGAAAGATCACAACCGACGCAGCCGACACCTTGTGGGCATTCGCTACACCGGTAGACAACAAGCAGAGAAAAGTGGCGGCGAGCGCCAGCGAGTGGAGTTTCATCAGCCCTGCCCAACGATACAAGGGTAGCGATATCCACTCGCTACGCGCTAGCTGCAACTCTTTATTAATTTTCTCCTTCAAAACCGAAATCATATAGCGAGCCGAAGGCTCCAGAAATAATCCGTATCATCCATGTTCAATCCGTCCAAATCCATGTAAAAATTCTCAGGCTTTGCTATCAGGCATGGATTGAACATGGATTTAAAGGGATTAGCATGGATTTCCAAATTTGACTCCAGAAATCAAATTTCAAAATCTAAACTCATAAAAATCTATTCCTACTTCCTAGTGATCCAGATGGGCGAAGACCAAGCCATATTACCATCGGCCTGCACCACTCTCACATAATACCGGTTCTCCCCGTCTAGCATCTCAGTATCTACGATCTCGGTCTCAAACTGCTTAGCCTCCAGATCGTGATACTCCTTCCAGTCTTTCTCATTCCGAACGATGGTGATGCGCTTGATCGGAGCTGTGCCATCGACGCGGAACCACAGCTTGGCATCTTCTCCTGATTCAAAAATCGAGCCCAGAGGCTGGTCATTCGCGGTGAAATTCAGATAAATCCGATCCGTCGCGGCGATGGTCCGACGCTGCTTCAGCGCCTCGATGATACCCTCTCGAGTGAACTCCTCGCAATACACGCCGCCATAGCTAGTGTGCTGGGCGATGTGATCTGAGCTGGTAAAGACTCCCAGCTGACGCCCGAGATCGAGGGCGTTTTGATACGTTCCACCGCTGAATTTACCAAAATCCATGATCGGCTCTGGTGCCGTGGCTTTGGCATCGCCATTGATGGTGTAGGCCTGGCCGTCCTTCATCCCAGCCGTTGGCTGCGGAGCACCGGCACCCTCGTAGGAGACACGAGCTGCCTGAAAGATCTCGACCACATTCTCGACACGATGATCGATACCGGTCTCATATTTGCCCCAGTCGGTGCCCATGCCAGTCGCCCCTGTGTGGCTGATCACTGCCACTGGCTGATCCAGCCCTGCTAGCAGATCCCACAGCTCTGTTGGCTGGATTTCATTCAACCCCGCCTTTACCGGATACTGGGACTGCCACGGAGAGTTTCGGTAAGTGGTACGCTTGATGTAGACAATTGGCCCGCCGCGCTGGGAAAAGACCACATTCCGGTGCCCCCATGGCCAGCGCTGCTCGCGCTCGTAGACGTAGACCGTATTGAACCGGCCAGGGCTATGCAGAGCATCGTGCATGCGTTGATTGTGCCACCACTCGTAGGGGTGATAGATCTTGCCGATATCAGTATGGTCCGAGGTGCCCAACCAGTCGATCTTCGCCAGATCGTAGGCGTAGCGGAAATGATCCATGATGCAGCCATCGTAGCCAGTGCGGCAGTTCGACACATCGGTATGGCGATGTACATCCCCCCAGTAGAGGCCATAGCTCTTGCCATCCACCTGCCAGGTATGGCGATCGTCGGCTGGTCGCTCCGGGGTGTTTTGCGATAGCGGGTAATCGACTGCATCCTGCGGCTTTTTTGCCTTTGGCGGCGTCGCCTCGGGCAGCGATGTGGATGCAGGCAACTCTGCCAAAAACACAGAAGCCGTCTGGTGCGCTTTGTGCAGTCGCTGATCCGATGCCCAACAAAACCGTGCATCGCCATCGCCTACGGGTGGCAAAAACATCGCTAATCGATCCTGCCCATAGCTACTGTTCTCCAGTCGCCGCCGGGCACTCCATGTCTCCGAGTCCTGCCGATAGGCAGACAGGGCGATACGCCATAAAGCAGATTTGAAGTACCGATACGCTACCCACGGATTGCCATCCCTACCCACACCCACCACGGGTACATTCACGGGGTTACCGGCCTCACCTGCGGTGCCCATCGGTATCTCGGTGAAGCGCTGTGTGGCAAAGTCATATTTGCCAAAAAGAATGCTCTTCCCGGCATTGATACCTGTCGCATTACCATGTCCTCTAGCATCCAGCCCCCATCGGCGTTTGCCACGCTCTGCAGCGATCCACAGGCCCGATCCATCTGCAGCAGCAGCCAGCGATCCACGTGCCTCCAGGTGCTCGCTATGGGCGATTGGCACTTCCTCGACAGTCCCATCCGACGATACCTTTGCGAGATAGAGATTAAACTCCCCACCTCGCGAGCTATCGTAGAGTATCCAGGCATCGCCTCCGACACAGGCGATACTTGGCTCCCACTCTCCGCCTGGCTGGATGCACACTGCCAGTTCCTCAGACCATCGGCCATCCTCGTAGTAGCGAGCGTAGATATCGCCCTCACCGGCTCGCAACGACTGCCACGTCACCCAGACTCGACCCTCGGCATCGGTTCTGGCTTGGGCAAAGGCCTCGCTCGCATCACTATCGGCCAATACCACTGCTTCACCAACCCCACCCTCAGCCGTCCAAGGTAGAGCTAGCAGATTCACCGTATCATCCTCGACATTCGTCTCACCATAGATGCACCAGACTGTGCCTGAGCCATCCACCGCCAGTGTCGGCTGGTGCAGGAGGCCGTCCTCGACGAGAGTCGCCACATCCGCCAGGCCATCCTCCGTCTGCTCAGCCAGCCTTAGCGCGTCACTCTGCCCATTCCACTCCAGATAGCCGACCCATATCCGATCATTTGGGGCAGCGACAGCAGCCGGCAGATCCAATTGCTTGCCCGGCTTGGATAATTGAAGCGGAGCTGAAGGCAGCTCTAAAGCAGGAGTCGAAAAGCCCACGACTTTGGCCTTCGGTTTCGGCTTGGGTTGGGGTTTGTCTTCAGATTTTGGCTTCTCCTCCTGAGAAAAGCCCCCTATCGCGACAAACGAACAAGCCAGAACAAGCAGTACTCCAAAACGCATGCTGTAGGAACGTCGGCCTACAACAGAATAGCAACGGCTGTGATCACGTAGGCTGTGATCGCGTAGGCTAAGAAAAAAAGTCGCCGCTCTGACTAATCCAGCTCCACCGCCACATCCAGCGCCTGCACCACAAACGATGTGGGCAGATCCAGCAGCTTAGCGATGTGATTCAGCACCTTGCGCTCGCTCGCCTGCACACCGCCGTCTGCTTTGGCGATGGTACAGATATCGCGCAGCACTTGCATGGCCTGTGTCTGCGAGGCTTTTTTCTTCACCTCCAGCACCCGATCGTCGAGACGCGCTTTGATTTTTGCCACATCGAGCTTGTCGCTGAAGGCATATTTTCCAAAGAACTTCTCAAAAATCTCCAGCTCCTCCTCGCTGATACCGCCATGGGCATCCGCCACCGCCAGCAGCCCGGCAAATAGCATACGTCGCATGGTCTCGCCCGTGCCGGTATTGGCATCGAGATAGCTAGGCTCCATCAGGCTCAGGACCGACTGCACACCCAGCTCGAGATCGGCTTTGCTGACTTTGCCTTTCTGGTAAATCTCCGAATCCTCAAACAGCTTCAGCGCCTTCACTCGCAGCGGGCTAAAGGGATGGGTGGAAAACCAATCGCTCTGCGACGATCCCTGACCAGGCTCTTGATCACCGACCTCCATATCATCGACCTGAGCGACGAAATCATCCAGACTGAACTCGACGATCTTTGATGTGAGTCCGGAGGATAATTTAAACAACGACTTGGCCACCGCACCCATATCCTGAGCACAGTGCGCGCCCGCTCGATCGGCCGATATCTCGGCGTAGCGCGACCAAGAGAAAAGATCCAACGCCAGCGCCGGATCTGGCCGCGACTGCCCTTTTAGCAGGTAGCCGATCGGTATACCGTGGTGATCGTAGACGTGGTGCCCGAGCTCGTGGCCCATGACAAAGCGCAATTCCGGCTCGGTGAATCCCTCCAACAATGCGGAGGAAAACATGACGTACACCCGATCCTCCTCCGGCTTGAAACACGCGGCATTGAACTGTGGGCTGGAGTAGACATAGATCTCCACCGGCATCTCCACACCGAGCAGATCGACACACTCGTCTGCCATCTTGGCGATGCTCGGAGCCATCCGCTCCGTCAACCGTACCGAGGTAGCTAGTAGATTTCTACGGATGCCTGTCGGGCCTTCTTCTTCAGCTTCGGCGATCAGCTCATTCACCCGTTTCACATCGCGGTGCTCGCGCAGCCGCTGGTACATGGAGAGGTCGTTCGAGCAGCGGATGTCTTCTGCAGTCATGATTTTAGAATGGATAATGCCACCGTAGAAGTGCAAGCAAAATGCAGACACAAAACGCATCCCTAAAACTGTGTGAACCCAAAACCCCTGCAACTTACCAGTTGCTGGCAGGGCCATCGACTGCTAAGTCCGATTAGACCCTATTCAGTCAAAATTGTACCCTATTGAATTTTGACTATACCCTATTGAATCTGACCATTCTGAGGGCTCTGGGAGCCGACTTTGCCATTTTTTCTTCTTATCTTCGTATGAGCCAGACCAGCACAGGATACCTTTCGCCTTTTCCACTGAATAGCGGCCTCGGCTCGCCCGACCGCGATATGCAGAAAGTCAGCGTGATCGTGCCTTTCTACAACGAGGAAGAGTGCGTGGAGTGGGTGCTACGCGAGATCATCGAGTGCCAGCCAGACGCCGAGATCATCGGCATCGACGACGGTAGCTCGGATAAGACGTGGGAAATCATGTGTGGTGTCGAGGGCTATACCCCTCTACGACTCACCGAAAACCGGGGCCAGAGTGGTGCTCTCTACGCCGGGCTACAGTATGCCTCTGGCGATATCCTAGTGATGCTGGATGGCGACGGGCAGAATGACCCTGCCGATATCCAGAAACTCGTCGAGCTCCTGCGCGCAGGCGAGTGCGATGTGGCCTGCGGTCGCCGTGCTACTCGCAAGGATACCTGGAGCCGCCGTGCCGCCAGCCGTATCGCCAATAAGGTGCGCCGCACTTTCATCCACGATGGTATCTCCGATACCGGTTGCTCGCTAAAGGCGATCAAGAAAGATCATGTCGATCTGCTGGTGCCGTTCAATGGACTGCACCGCTTTCTACCTGCTATCTTCACCCACGCCGGCCTGAAAATAGCCGAGATCGATGTGAATCACCGCGAACGCCATGCGGGTAATAGCAAATATACCAATTTCGACCGAGCCATACGTGGCATCTACGATCTAGTCGGTGTCTGTTGGCTGCTGAAGCGAAAGGTCATCCTACCGCAGCTGGCCAAAGGAGGCGAGTGATGGAACGGGCGGCAGAAGGGCCGCCGCCCATCCCATCGTTTTTGGTTTAGTCCCCCCCCAAATTAGTCAAAAAAGGTCACACTACCGTCCTGCAGCGAGTAGTAGGCGCCGACGATCTGGATCTTGCCATCGGCCTCGAGACCAGCGAGCACCTCGCTGCGAGTGCGCATATCCTCGACGGTGCGCTTCACATTGGCTTGTATGACTTTCTTCACGAAATCCTTATCCTTGGACGACTTCTCCTGATAGCCATCGACAGAGCGCACCGCTGGGCGGATTTTCTGCAGAAGAGCCGAGAGATTCCCCAGTTTCACATCGTCGCAGGCACCCTTTACCGCGCCACAGGACTCGTGACCCATCACCACGATCAGCTTGATACCGGCGACAGCAGCGGCGTACTCCATAGAGCCGAGCTGGTCTTCATTCTCCACATTCCCCGCGACACGGCCCACGAAGATATCGCCAATCCCTTGGTCGAACACCTGCTCCACAGGCACCCGCGAGTCGACACAGGACAGCACGTAAGCCTTGGGAAACTGGCCGCCAGTCGCGACCTCGCGACGCTTGGCCGTGTCGTGCTGAGTGAGGTTCGTCGCTTGGTAGCGTTCATTCCCCGCTTTCAAATCGGCCAAAACGGAAGCCGGAGTTAGTTGATCTTGAGCTGCCTGATCTGGCTGAACATCCGCCAGAGCTAGCAGGGCAAAGCCGCCACACACGACGACACCTAAGGCTAGAGAGATGGTTTTTGCATTCATCACTTACGGTTCGCACAGATCCAACCTCCTGGTTGCCAAAAAGTTACCAATTACACATTTGTAATACTCCGCCACCGACTCGTAATGAAAGTAATGATCTCGTAATCCGAACGACAAATCCGAAAAAAATCCACACGACAAGCGCCGTTTCGCTCTTAAAATCTCGACCGATGCAAGCTTGGAGCCACCGTATCGTTCATTCTGACTTCTTTCACAATTTTATCATCGGCGTCATCATCTTCGCCGGTGTGCTTGTGGGCCTAGAGACCTACCCTGGTATCGCCAGTCGCTACCACACCGCCCTAGCCATCGCCGACAAGCTGGTGCTGGCTATCTTCATCATCGAGATCGCGCTGAAGATGATCGCCCTGGCCCCGCGCCCCCAGGAGTTCTTCAAAGATCCGTGGAATGTGTTCGACTTTCTCATCGTAGCAGTCTGTCTAGTCCCTGGTCTACCCGGCTTTGGCCCGGTCCTACGCCTGGTGCGATTGCTACGTGTCCTACGTCTACTCACCGCCGTGCCCAAGCTACAGCTACTCGTCTCAGCTCTGCTGAAGAGTCTGCCCTCTATGGTCTACGTGACCATCCTGCTGACCTTGCTTTTCTACATCTACGCCGTAGCCGGAGTCATCCTATTTGGCAAAAACGATCCAGTGCACTTCGGCGATATCGGTATCTCGTTGCTATCTCTTTTCCGCGTGGTCACGCTCGAAGACTGGACCGATGTGATGTACCTACAGATCTATGGCTCCGACAACTACTCCGGCTACAACCTAGAAGCTGCCGCGATGACTGACTATGCCTTCGAGCCCAAAGCCATGCCGGTGATCGGCGTCATCTATTTCGTCAGCTTTGTCCTGATCGGCACCATGGTCATGCTAAACCTCGTGATCGGCGTGATCATCAATGGTATGGACGACGCCCGTGTCGATGCCGAGATCGAAAAGATCAAAGCCGCCGAAAAAGCCCTCGGAGCCAAAGGCGAGCTAGAGCCCAGCAACCAGATAACCCTGCTGAGCAAACAGATCAAAGATCTCGAGAACGCCGTAAACCGACTGTCGAAGACGCTACCCAACAAAGAGTAGCCACCCTTCGGCGGTATAGGTCATATAGGCCCTATACGACCTATAGCCATGGTCCTAGCTGCTACGGGCCCTCGCTCACCGAGACACGGAAAAACAGCTTCGGTGGAGTGGCTGGCACGGTGGCCTTGATCAGCTCGATATCGCCAGCGGTCGACACACTCGTCTCGCTAGCTCCCGCAGAGGTCCAGGCAGGCCCCTCTAGAGTCGCGCTCTGCTCCACAGTGTAGCTGAGGTGATCGACATCGTTCCGCTTGCGGTAGTAGACGGCAGCGTCGCCCCCCTCGATCTCGATGGTAGGCAGTCCAGAGTAGGGATCGCTATTCAGATCTGGGTAGCCATTCACAGGATCGAGGCCATGCACGTATTCCTCGTAGTTGCTGATGCCGTCGCCATCGGCATCGGCAGTCCTGCCGCGCAGTCCAGTGGCCACACTCGATAGCAGTGCCTCGCTCCAGCGCTCGTAGTTGTACAAAGGCTCCACCTCTAGACTGACACCAGCGATCCCGCCGACATCGTAGCTCACCTGCCAGCGCAGATCTGATGGTATCGTAGGTAGCGACACACTGTCAAACTCGCCACTGCGCGAACCTGCGGCCACGACTCGAAAGGCATCTCCAGCGCTGGGGACAAAGCCATCTGCCAGCTCGACCTGTAGAGTCCCTGCCAAAGTCGCAGTGCCATCCACGGTCAAGCGATCGTAGCCTGCACCCACACCAGTTCCACCGAGCTGAGCGACCACTCGCCCCCCACCCTGTAGCTGAAGCTGGCCCATACTGAGAATCGCCGTGGTGGACCCACCGGGCTCGATACTAGCGCTAGAGTCGACCGCGCCAGCTAGATCGCCTGCCCCTTGTAGAATTGTACCTGCCTGTAGTGCCACCGTCGCAGAGGACAGGGTGCCATCCACCAGCAAAGTACCTGCCTCTAGGTCGAAACTCCCCGTATGAGTGGCCTGGCCCGAGACCCTCATACTACCCGGCCCGCGCTTGGTCGCTGCGCCACTTCCGGTCAGCGCCTCGACTAGCAGATCGATCGCTGCGCTCCCATCGGCCACATCGAATACCACACTACCCACCGCATTGTAATCCGCTGCCAATACCGACGATGCATCGGCCGCCTCCACGATCACCTCCGAGCCACCACTGCGACTGCGTAGATTGCCACTCCCTCCGAAGCCCTGCTCCACGCGTCCGGCACGCAGAGTCAGATCGTCGATGTAGGTGCTACTCACCACCTGAAAAGTGCCCCCATACAGATACAAATCCCGACTAGCATTATTGCTGGAGCCAAAGGCATGGCTCGTCTGGTTCACCAGTGTCGCTCCGGCATTCACCGTGATCGGCCCACTACCACCGACGTAGCCCTGGTACCAGCCTCCACCATTCAAAATCAACGAACCCTGATCGACGACGATCTCGCCAGAGCGCGAGCTGACAGCCCCCAGCGTGAGACTACCTACCCCAGATTTGGTCAAAGCATCATTCCCCGTGACCGCGCTGGACACACTCAGCTCGACTCCTTCGCCTACCTGCCAGCTCTGAGCCGCGCCCAATACTACCGGAGCCGAGATAGATACCGATTCTGTCGCGGCCAGCATATTGATTCCGCCACTCAGGGTCAAAGTCTGCCCACCTATGTCCACAGGCCCACCGGGAGCTGATACCACCAGGCTATGTATACTAGTCGCTGTCGGTATCTGGGTAGATAGATTCTCATCCGAACTAGGTGTAAACAGTACCGCCCGATCGGCAGCAGGCAGCGCTCCGCCCACCCAGTTGTCACTGGCCGACCAGCTGGTATCAGTATCGCCAGACCAGATCGACACATCCTGCGCGACTAGCACCACGGTGACCACCGCGTCCGTGGTATTCACCCCATCGCCGATGCGTATGGTAAAGGTATCGACACCCTCGGCGCTAGCTCCGGGTGTGTAGGTATAGCTAGGTCCTACGCCAGACACAGTGCCCTGCTGGGGAGCAGCCACTACCTGATAGCTCAGCGCATCGCCCTCGAAATCGCTAGCTGCTATCTCTACCGCAGTCGCCTGCCCGCCATGTATGAGTATCGTCTGGTCGCCACTAGTCGGAGCGTAGTTCTGCGGCGGGCTAGCGGTATCGTCAAAGGTGCCGCCTACCTGGTACTGCAGCAGCGCACCGGGTAGCGGAGCACTCCCATTGCTAGGGGTGCCAAAGACTCCGGCAGATAGCCAGTCCCAGGTCACCGATACATGATCTCCACCACCGTTTTCTTTATGCAGTATCTCGATGTAGTAGCGCTGCCCCGCGACTAGCGAGATGCTAGGCGACGTCGTCGCTGTGCTCCACGCGCGGTAGCTATTGTAGCCAGTGCGCGATGCGATCCGCACCCGATCCGCCCGCTGATCGGTAGTCGATAGCCACAGCTCGGCCTGATCATCCGCCGCTAGGTAAAAGCGGTAATCGCCCGACTCTGGTGGCGTGATCCACCCTGAGATGCGCTGACCGTAGTCGCTACCATACTCCGCAGGTGCCTCCGCCAGAGTCACCACCCCACCCGAGTCTGGAAAGCGCGGGTAACTATCGGCACTGGTCAGAGTCGACACCGACGATCCATCGATACTGGAAAACACATCGCGCCACAGTCCCCCTGGCAGAAACTCTCCCGCACCCGATACCACCAGCGCGGCCACCTGACTGATGGCGGAGCCATGCGCATTGGTGATGACACAATCGTAATCGCCCTGATGCCCACCCGACACACTGCTGATCTGTAGGGTCGGCTCGCTAGAGGCACTACCGATATTCTCCCCATCCAGTCGCCACTGGTACAGCAGCGGTGCATCGCCCTGTGCGACTACCGATAGCGCGGCCGCCTCGCCCATGGGTATGGTAGTGGGCTCAGGCTGAGACATGATGAATGGCGCCACGCCCTCGGTAGTCGGACTACTATCCACAGCGAAGTCGTAGGTCTCGACCAGAGTATAGCTATCTTTCTGTAGTGTCAGCTGCGCCCGGTAGTCGCCATCGGTAGAGAAAGTCGCGGTGGTATCGATCTGATCAGCGGCAGAAAACTGGATCGGCGAGGGTCCACTGATCGATTGCCAGCTGGCCGTCACACCACTCGTCTGCTCGATGCCATCACGATCGGTCACCAGTACATCGAGCGCGTGAGCCCCCGTCGTCTCTAGCACGATCCGCCGCGCATCGCGACTCGGGTAGGTATGCGGTAGATTGACCAGCTCCGATAGCAGTACATCGGCTGCTGGTGCAGGAAATCCGGGTAGATTGCCCGAGCGAATCGCCCGAGGCATGGCCATATTCACCAGACCGACTCGGTAGAAATTCAGGTAACTATCGCCACCATTATTCTGCCTACCTGGTATGTAGACCACCGAGTCATCGGCCTGCCGAGCCAGCGCGGCGTAGAAGCGGGTATTTTGCTGAAAGAATCGCCTATCCAGATCGCTGACAAAGGGCAGTGCCATCTGCGAGAGCACCACACCGCCCACAGTGTAGGCGTGGGTATGCTGCTGGCGGTGCCAGTGGCGGATGAAATAATCCACCTGCCGATCGACTACAGACTCGTCGGTGCCATCGGGAGTCAGTCCATAGAGCTTCCACCCAGCGGCAGAGCCTGCAGTACGGCCCGAGCTATCCCAGCCACTCTGCTGGCCTACGTAGCCGACATTGCCATCGTCATCGCCACCGTCTCGGGTGCCTGCTTTCATGATCTCCCAGCAGTAGCGCACCTTTTGCTCGATCGTCGGCTCGGCCAGCCCCGCATTGTAGCCAAAGGCATTGGCACTCAGCCCCAGGTTTACCGACATATCGGCACCCGCATTGCGCAGCAGGGCGAAGGCTGGCAGAGCGTGGGCATTGATGATATTCAGCGCGCCGATGCTACCCCGCCGCGAGTAATCGCCCGACACCCCGCCGTGCCCCATGCGCCCGACTCGACCACCGAGCACATCGGGAGCATCGGCATCGTCATACTGCTGCCAGTGCTGCACTCGATAGCCCAGAGCCTCGGCTGTGCGCTGCAGAGTGGCGTCGACCGTGGCATCCGCCGTCTTGGACCGATACAGCGCCAGAAACATCGCGCTAGTGGTGAAATCCCAGTTATTCAGCCCGCTGCTGGCATAGCCCGGCGTGTCCACCATACCCGTGCCATCGTGGTGCACCGCCTCCAGCGGCTCGTAGATCTCGCCATTCACCATCGCCTCGCAGCGCACCCGGAGCTGGTCGATCGATAGTCGGTAGGGCCGAGCACCAGTCGTCTCCGCCCAGTCGGGATGAGAGAGCAGGATGATGCCCATGAACCCCGACAGGTAGCCAAAATTATCCGAAGAGCTATTCATCACCAGCGTGTGGATCTCCTGGCAGCTCCACTCATACATCGCATCGGCCTTGGCACTGCCCATCGGCCAGGCGGGGCCAAAGCTCCCTGTCGCGCCCAGGTCCACATCCAGGGTCACACCACCCACGCCACTGCGCAGAATCTCCAGCCGCAGCACGCCACCGCCACCGCCACCCTCAGCTCGATCGATAGCGTGGCCCAGCTCCTGTATCGCCCCAAGATAGCCCATATTGGTATCCGTGCTCGTCGCACTAAAATTCTGGCCATCCACACCGAGGATGAAGTCGCCCGCCTGCAGTCCCGCTACAGCCCCAGCCTGGCCATCTGCGACCGACATCACCTCGATCAGCCCCGTACCCGCCACAGGCTGACAGGTGCCGCCGATCGTGCCCATCGGGATATCCTGGGCATAGCTGATCACGAGTGTGCTCATTCCCCCAAAAGCGAAAGAAAGGGCTAGCCTCATCAAGAGGCTGAAGGGACTAGTTTGCATCTCTAAATAACCGATCTAATGTCCTGAATGACAAGGCCAAACTCGCCCTGCCAGCCACGGCAGTTGGCATTATTTTTCAGGCTAGCCACCATACTTTTCGTATTTCTGACGATCAGCTTGGCCACTCTGGCCGAAGAGCTGCCTCAAGGCGTCACTAAGCTCCCCGACGGACGCCTCGCCTACAAGGGCATCACCTTCGACCCGAAACGCCGCTCCCTATCCTTTCCTGCCGAGGTCAACATGCGGACCGGCGTGGTCGAGTACTTACTCGTCTCTGAGACCGGTAAAACTCATGAGAGTGTCCTGACCACCAAAATCCGCCCCTCGGACCTACATGTGGTAGCCCTACTACTCGGCGCAAAAGCCCAGAGCCAACCCGATGCTGAGCCCCCCCCAAAAGACACCCCAATCCGAGGCTGGATCGAGTGGGACCTCAACGGCCGAGTCGCCAAGCTCAATTTTGATCAAGCCATCAGCCTCATCGACCCGAGCACTCAAAAAACTGCCGAGCAAGCCATCCAAGGCACTTGGGCCTACAATGGGTCAGAGGTGACTAACGGCCAGTTTGCAGCTGACACCACAGGTTCACTCATCGCCATCTTCCACGATCCAATCGCCCTCGTGAACTACCAAGGCGAAACCAAAGACAACGACGAGGTCCATGTGCCAAATGAAGCTGCACTGCCAAAAGTCGGTCGACCAATTCGGGTGGTGCTGAGATTTTAGAGATACAACCGAGGGCGTTTATTCGTGCCAAAGTGAATTTGCGGCCATATCCCTTTCTCGCATGACCTTCCATGTGAACTCCAACCCATGGCAGTACAAAGTGAAACCGAAGCCTTTGCGATAATACTAGGTAGGTAAAGACTAGCAGGTTATCCAGCCGCTTTGTTGTTAGCCTCAGGTTTGGTTGTCTTCCGATATCATTATAGGATTCCCAGCGGGATCCTTCAATAGGCATGACCTCGGGTGCTTTAGGTTGCTAGGTGTGAATTCCTTAAAGATCTCACCGCCGTTAGCTGTTGCTTGATCTATCGCGTGATCATAGTCTTGAACGTTGAAATATAGAACCCATCCCTTTATCCAGTCTTTGAATTTCTGATCGGTTAAGACACCCATGATGTCATCTCCGCCTGATTGCATCGAATATGATATCTGATTATCTCCCTCTAGGACCTCGCATGGGTAAAGCCCCAAAACCTTATTGTAAAATGACGATGTTTCTTCGGGGTTAGCAGTGACTGCATCGACCCACAGTATCTTGCAATTGGAATTCATAGGGATATATAAAGTCTAACGCTTGAGCGAACATACGGCGCCCAACGCCAATAGGCTCGAAGAAAGGTAAATTAAATCAAGGCAAAAAAAGTTCGAACCCCTGATACAGAGTCATTATCGTACCGCACCGTGTTATGCATTTTCTAATTTCGGTCACTAGTTAGCACTAAAATACAGGCTGACAGTGAACTACTTCTAGTTTTTCAAAAGTAGTGTCAAAAATCGGAACTATAGTTTCAGAATCAGAATCTATAAACTGAATCCACAACTTTAAGTAATCTGCACTATCCCAGCCCTTCGAATCGTAAACTTTCATTTGAAAATCATGGGTTTCAAAACTTGCTTGAAAATCATAAACCCCTATTACTTGCTCTGCCATTTCACTTGTAGTTTTAATGACCAACGACCAATACTCATCCCACTTTTCTTCTAACGTTGTAAGCAGTAGCCGTCCATTTACTTGCTCTGCCATTGAATCAGGGTAATACAAGTTTTTCGATCCATAAGTGGCGCAGTCAACAATTATATATTTTTCATAGTTCATATATTTCTTCACATTAAGGCAGGAACGCCAGTTACCTGACGCCCCCCCCTCGCAGATCCCTGCGTGCGGTTTCCCCGCACAGGGTTGCTCGATGATCCGCGCACATAACCGTCGGGTCCTCCCTACTTTCAGTTTATTCTCTACTCTCATACCTTACTTTGGTCTTCCTGCCAAGTTCAACTCTCGTTGACCCTCTCGAGACCAAAGCTTCTCCACTATGCCAGGACCTGGGCCTGGGCCTAATATTTACCCCTCGGCGTCCCATAGCTTGGCGAGCTGGGCCCAGTTGTAGCTTCGGCACTTCCACAATTCGCCTGTCACCATTTACCCAGCATTCCTCATAGCGTTACTGAGTCGGCCCTCACTCCTAAGCAGTTTACGGAGCTCTAACAATCTTGAGGAGGGTGCGAGCCTCCGTGCGGTCTGCATGATTCCCTGTGTACTCTTCACCGATGCTGTTTCGCCATCCGCCACAAGGACGGGGTCCACAGTGTTGATTAGGAGCTTAGGAGCGGGCACCTACCGCTCTGTTTTAAGGGCTTAACTAACATCAACGCAACACTCGGTAATGATTTCTGGCTAAGGTTTGATCATAATCGGACTTTCACCGAATAAGAAGCGCCCCGCTTTGCACGGCGCACAACGTCTGAGTGCTGGTAGGGCGGCCCGTCCGCCTCGCACCACTCCTAAAAGGATAGGTTAAATCGAAGTCTTGTCACGCTCAAACAACCAAAAGGTTAGCCCTTACCAGCCACGATTTGTTAGCTCCTTGTGCTCATGTAATGTGAGACTCTACACGAGTGAGATTAGTAGCCCAATTATGAGTTATCTCATACCAAGGTTCAGCGTCGATGCTCGAACAAGCGATGAATCGGTATTCAGGGGGAGTGTAAAAATCTTGTGTTGGGTAATAAGGCGTCCAACCACCTATCCGAACAGCAGAGTCGGACAGATCACAAAAGTTCTCGTCAGACCACTGCACGTACTCCTGAAACAAATTGTATTGTGTGCTGATAATTCGCTGGTACTGCCCCCTAGTAAGTCCCTGATCATTCAAAGCTTGAGCAACCTTACCCGAACCATAGAGGCAGATTGCTGAAAATGGCGGGTAAGAAATAGCTTTCAGCCCGTTTAGCGGTGTACCAGTAAACTCCAGATCGTCAAACCCCGGTGTTTCGGTCGTATCGGGAACGATACCATACCATTCAGGACTTCTGCGAATACCGCGGACAGAATACGGAGTTTCTCTTTTCCACTGGAAAAGGTCCAGATCATTAAGGTATTCTTCGTGGAGGCTTAATAGGTGAAAACCGTCTTCCGAATCGGATAGATCAAAATCGCTTCGATCTCCTTTCCAATACCCCATAATAGGTGCGTCTACATTCTCAAGAAGGCGATAGCATGGTAGTTGCATATCCAGGGCTTCCTTGATGAGAAGATCGACGGTGAGGTTCATTTTTTTGAGCTAACAGTATTGATTCGTAACACCTCGCAAAGTGATATCCACGAAGCTACTTAGGTCAGTTAATACCCTGAAAGTCCCTTTGTAACAAGGTTTTTCCACTGTTTCGGTGATGATATCCAGGTATTGAAAAGGAGCCCAAAGTTCTTGATGGCGCGATGCTGATATCCTTAGGTTAGGAGAGATTAGGAGTGTATTTGCAGGCTCAGCTTCGTTTTTGTGAATTAAAACAATTCAAATTTACAGATTTCAGGTTAACACTGATATTGTTTGGATAACCAAATTTTAGGCTGCAATAAGCTGCAGTTTCGCTTTTCGCTTGATCCATTGAACAATGGCCTCCCTGCTACCTCAAAGCCCAATTTTCTTAGTCGCTCTTTAAGGACTAGCTCGCAGTCATGTACCCTCGTACTCGTGATAACTTCATTGTATCGGAAATGAATCCGCTGTGTACTAAACATACAACCGAGGAAAATAGAAATCTAAAACCCGGGCCGGAAACGCGAGCGAAATCGCCCCCTTCGGAGTTGGTGATTGGATGAGCCGATCTTCGAAGGCCAAATTGATCACCTCTCTAGCCGCTGTATCCTTGAGGCCGGTTATCTCCTTAACCTTGCCGCGCGGGATGGAGCGTTCGATGAAGGTCCAGCGGAGCAATTTGGCCAGTGCCTCCTCATGCTTGGCTGGGCGTAGCTGAAATCGCACATAGCGCTCCATGCGCTCCGTGATCTGCTGCAACTCTAGCAGCTCTAGCATAAAGCGGATCTGATCCAACAGTGACTCCAAAAAGAATCGAGTGAAATCGCCCAAACCAGCCTCGCTGAGACGCCTGTGCTGCTCGTATGGCTCGCTCTGATCGGCACGCGACAGATACCGGTAGTAGTCCTCTCGACTTCTGGCCAAACCACGAGACAGCGACCATAGACCACCTCCATCTGCTCCGGCACGAATCAGACAGGCATGCGAGTACAGACGCGAGATCCGACCATTGCCATCGAAGAAAGGGTGGATCCACGCCATCAGCTGTGCAATGGACTGCCTCGTTTCCTGAGCAGACACGATCTGATCCAGCGCCCCAGTTAATGCGAAGATTTCAGCGGTCAGTTCCGAAAATTCAGCTCGATCAGTCGTCGAATAGAATAGCCGAAGCAAAATAGGAGCTAGACTATCGATACTCTCTTTAACACATTTCGCGATGATTGATACGACGATTTATATTTCTTTCAAACCATTGAAAATAAGAGGATTAACAAAAGCAAACACTTCAAAACTACGCGAATCGTGATGATCTTTACGATGATCTATTTGGCGATCTGAGAGCTAATAGAGAAGCTAACTATCCACCCTATTGTGCCGACTAAAAAACGCCTGCACGATTATGGACAGATTCGATTCCGAACTATGCTAGACTCCCCAGCCATACGCCTTATGAAATCACCCATTACCTACGGACTGACGCTCCTCTTGATCCTCGCACCATCACTGTCTCTAAAGGGCGCAGACACCTCGACTCTCATTCAGAATCTCGAGGCTGGGAAGCAGCAGACCGTGGTGACGTTTGGCACCAGTCTGACAGCTGTCGGAGCATGGGTGGACCAGCTAGCCGTCTCTCTGGAGCAGGCCTACCCAGGACAGGCCAAGGTGATCAATGGCGCACAGGGGGGAGCCAACTCCGACTGGGGCATCAAAAATATCGAAGAGAAGGTGCTCAAACACCAGCCCGATACCGTGCTGATCGAGTTCTCGGTGAATGATGCAGTGGGGCAGCGAAAGACAACCGTCGAGCACGCCAAAGCGAACCTGAACTCGATGATCGATCAACTACTGGCACAGAATGAGCAGTGCGAGATCATCCTACAGGTGATGAATCCCGCCGTGGGCCACACCTCGACTCGCCGCCCGCAGCTAGCAGAGTTCAATCAAATGTATCGCGACGTGGCGAAAGAGCGAGACCTGCAGCTGATCGACCACTACCCCAACTGGCAGCGAGTGCTCGACGAGACGCCCCTCACCTTTCTCGCCTACGTGCCGGATACCATCCACCCGATGCGCGACGGCGCGCTGAATGTGATCACCCCTCATCTCTTCGCCGAGATCGGATTGACCAAGCCGACTCGCCCAGAAAAGAGCGTGGATACCCCCTGCTGGAAATACCTGCTGCACGTGATGCGCACGGACAAAAAAAGCCCCGACACCAACAAGGCTGATTTTGACGCTTATTGGCTAACAGGGTTCACCAAATCCGACCTCGATGGCAACGGATCGCTCAACGCAGCAGAAATCGCCTCCCCCGCCCTTCTAGCCAAGCTCGATACTGACAAAAACGGTACGGTGGAGCAGGCAGAGTGGACTGGCTCGTTTCCCGACCTGTTCAGCGCCTTCGACCGCAATGGCGACCAAGTCATCAGCCAACTGGAGAAAACTCGCCTAGTGCTGCCGCTATCCGATAGCCCTGACTCGCTAGCCCCCTACACCGACGCCAGCCAGCTGCCAAAGGACGCACGAGAGATGTGGGGCAGCTACGATCCCAGAGCGGAGGATCTAGATGTGAAAGTCCACGGCGAGTGGGAGGCCGATGGCGTGGTCTCGCGCCTGATCACCTTTAAGGTCGGTACGTTCAAAGGCGTCGACTCGCGCATCTCGGCTTACTACTGCTTTCCCAAAAACGGGCAGAAAAATCCCGCATTTGTCTGGAGCCATGGTGGCGGTCAGCGAGCAGATCGCAATCGTGGTCACTATTTCGGCACGCAGGGCTTTGCCACGGTCGATATCAACTGGCTCGGTCGCCCGCTGGAGAATGACACTCAAGACCTGACCGACTGGGGCAAGATCGATCCCACTCAGGGCCCTGGCTTTTACAAGAAAGCCCTGCGCAAGCACTTCAAGAGCGACTTTCAGCCCGACAAGCATAGCGTCGACCCGATCATGAGCCCGCGGAATTCGAATTGGTTCATGCTAGCTCTAGCAGGGCGCCGGGCGCTGACCTTTCTGGAGCAGCAGCCCGAGGTCGATGCCGAGCGTCTCGGTTTCACCGGATTTTCCATGGGCGGTACCATCACCTCGATGACCTCGATCGACCCTAGGCTGAAAGCCGTGGCCCCATTCGTAGGCGGCACTGCCTATCTGTGGGAAAACTACGCGGGTATGCAGACTGGAGGGGTGATCCGCAATATCAAAGACATCGAGCTCTACCAAAACACCATCGATCCCGCTGCCTATTGGCCACATGTCGAGATACCGGTCCTATTCATCACTTCGAGCAATGACTTCCACTCTGCCCAGGAGCGGATCTACCGCTCGATGGATATGCTACCACACGACGAGTGGCGTGTGACCGGCAATGTCCACGCCAACCACGGCCCCGGGCCCGAGCAATGGGTGGTGCTAAACCATTGGTTTCACCAATACCTAGGCGGCAAAGAGCAGAACATACCGGCCACCCCGCCCTCGACCTTTTCGATCGAGGGAAATACGGCCTCCTTCGCCGTGACACCTGAGCAGCCAGAGCGACTCCAGGTGGTCGAGATCTACTACAGCTACGATCCCAACTCGGTGGCCCGCTTTTGGAGGCGAGCCGAGCAGGTCGAGAAAGCCAACAACACCTGGACCGCGCAGATCCCTGTGCACGCTCAGCTACCTCTCTACACCTACGCCCTCTGCCGCTACCAGCTCGATGCCGAGCAGCCTTTAGAGCGCGGCAGCACAAAAACCTTTGTGCTATGCAGCGATGATCACACCCATATCCCTAGCGATATCGATCTCGCCCAGTATCAGAGCTTACCCAAAACTGGGCTGGTCGACGACTTCGCCAACGGCATGCAAAACTGGAGCAGCCGCAATGGCTCCAGCTACAAGACTTACAAGTTTCAGGACCCCGAGCTGGACACCAGTGGCGCAAAGCTCGCAGTCACCTTGAATTTAAAGGCCGATCAGCCCATCCTTTTTGGTATAGGCACCGACAGTAAATTCCTCGGTGGTGGCAGAGACCAAGGCAATTTTCACCATGGTCGCCGCCTAGATGGCGATGGCGAGACGACAGTCCTGCTAAGTCCCAGCGACTTTAAGAGCAAGGACGAGAAAACGATCGAGTGGTCAAAGATTTCGACCTTTACCATCACCCTAACGGATGCGAATACACGACAGGGGCTAGATTTGAGTGCGCCTGAGCATGCCAGTCTGCTCAAGCGGATCGAGCTGGTCGCTGGCGAGTAGCGAAAGATCACGGAGCCAGATGCTATAGGTCATATAAGGCCTATAGGACCTATAGCATTGCTATCAACTCGTCTATAGCAGCCTGCAACTCTGCAGCACTACTCACATAGTGATCAGCCCCCGCTGCCAGCAGATCGGCCTTTTGGCCAAAGCCCCAATCGACAGCCACTGTGCCTAGCCCGTTAGCCTTGGCACCCTGCATATCGAAGACCGTGTCGCCCACCATCGCACCGGCAGGATCATCGATCGCCTCGACTTCCCAGATATGGGCGATCAGCTCAGCTTTTTCGCAAAAGCGGCCATCTAGTTTGGCTCCATAGACGTGCTGAAAGTGCTTCGACAGCCCAAAATACTCAATGATCTCGGTGGCCACGCCCTCTGGCTTTCCCGTACAGACGTAGAGCGCATGCCCTGCCCCAGCATAGTGCTCCAGTAGCTCGCGCATACCATCATGCACTCGTGCTTCGAACTTCCCGCCATTGTCCAGACGCCAGCGATACAGCTCCAGCGCACGCTCGATCGCCTCACTATCCTCAGTGCCTAGCAGCTCGCCCAGCGACTCACGCAGCGGCGGACCGATGTAGCGGACCAGCTGGTTATCGGGTGGCGCCGGTATCTGCATCTCCTCCAGCGCGTAGTGGATACTGGCGAGAAAACCCGGCGCCGGATCAGTGATCGTGCCGTCGAGATCGAAAAGAAGAGTCGGAAGAGCCATTTTAACAGAAATGGAAGAAATCACGCGTTATCGGCGAACGGCAAAAGGTTGGCTTGATCAGATAGATTTCAAGACCGACTATGGCCGATCGTTAGCTATGGTCGGCCTAGACAAATATTTTATCTTCCTAACCTCGGTGTTCTTGTGGACTGTTTTATCCTCAGGAGTTCTGACTTGGCTTGGAGGATTGAATAAGAATAGCTGTAGAAAACCAATGCGCTTGAGCGGAAGTCTAATGCCTCAAGAATGGGGTATGGGATTTCTTACTGCAGTCCTAGCCGCAGGCAGTTTCGATCGCAATCTTTTCACCGACACAACTAATCACCTCGATCTCAGTATCGGCATTCTACTCTGCCTCCTAGCCCCTATCCTCATGGCATATCGCCGAATCCGTCGACTCTATCATACCCAGAATCAAAACTAACCATGGCGCTAGACCCATTTCCTTATCCCAACGAAGTCTATCCCGAAGATTGGTTCCGCGAGCTGGCCGTTCAGGATATCTTTCCAGAGACCGCAGATCGGCCTTTCGAGATCGATCTCGGCTGTGGCGATGGCACCTTTCTCAACCTGATGGCCAAACACTACCCAGAGCGCAACTTCCTGGGCGTGGAGCGCCTACTCGGCCGCTGCCGCAAGGTGTGGAAGAAGTCGGAGCGCGATGGACTGGATAATGTGAAGATCATGCGCATCGACACCAACTACGCGGTGAAATGGCTGCTCCCCAAAGGTGTGACCAGTCGCCTGCACTTTCTCTGCCCAGATCCCTGGCCGAAAAAGAAGCACGCCAACCGTCGCCAGATGTGCCAGCTGACCTTTCTCCAGTCGATCCACAATCTTCTCGTGCCCGGTGGCGAATTTCTCTTCAAGACCGATTCCCTAGACTACTTCGAAGAGTCGATGGAGCACTTTCATGAGAAATGCGACTTCTTCGAGATCGCCGAATGGGGCGAAGACGACTTTTTTTACCCCATCACCGATTTCGAAAGGCACTGGCTAGACCAAGGCCGCACGATGAATCGAGTGCGCCTGATCGCTAAGTGAGAAGACGTCGAAATTGCTAGGCCAAGGAGGGGCTGCCTTCAGCTGCCCGGCAGGCTGAGCCAAAGTAATGGCTAGGGTCGCCGGGCGACGAGACGTCGCCCTCCTTGTTTTCTGGGGCTAGAAATTAACTTCTACAGGAGACACTCTTTGCCATCTTTCTCGAACAGTCTCGATCAAAGAAGCTTTTAGCTCGGCATCTGGAAAATCGAGCACCCATCTCATCGCACCAGCCGGATCGTAGTAAGCCCAGCGCCCTATGAAGGAGGTATAACAGTCGTCACGTTGCTCGCCTTCTGGCACTAGCGATATCGTCTCACTCATGGCATCTGCCGAAGAGCGGTGGCCTCTCCGTATCGCCAGTAACACCGCATCGCCTCGAAGACGCTCAGGCAACTTTGCTATCCGATCATGTACGGCACTGAGATTCTTTTCGATGAGCGATCTAACCAACAGGTCTTCTATACGACTATCTTGATCAGGCTTACTTTCCAGACTCGAAACCTGTTTCCTGTAAGCCTCTGGATCACTCTCGAGAAGAGACCGAATCGTAAACTGTGATGCGAGTTTGTAGCAGCTCTCTTCGGGATGCTGGAGAAGAAAATCCAAAAATCCATCAGGATCAGAGCTGACGGCATCCTCGCGGCCTAGATCCATGGCATCGGCGATCAACCAATCGACTCCTGCGGCTAGCAGCACTTCAGTTGGATCTCGGTCGCTGTACGTTTCGAGCCATCGAAATAGCTTTCGTGACGCTGTCGACTGAACTCTAGGATCAGATAGTTCAGCTACCGCTTCCACGGCTAGCACCTCGGACTGCAGTGCCATGCGATCGATAGCCAATTCGATATAATGTCCCTTAAACACATTGCACAACCACTCAAAATGATTATCCCGATCATACCACTGCAGAAACTCCCGTGGCTGTAGTTCTATCCACTCCTTGGCAAAAAGCGATGTCAAGGTACATAACATGCCCCACGGCATATCTGCGCGCAATCGATCAAGCCCCTGTTTAGGATCTTCGATCTTTAGCAGCTCCTGCATATCAGCCATCTGCTCTTCACTAGGGTTGAAATGGAAGTTGGTGTTCACACCCATTACGACTTTCACATAGTCATCCCCCATTTGCCGGACTCTGGCCCGCGCTGCGCCTTTTGACACCAACTCGCGACCGAGCTCTGGATAGGTCTCCAGCAACCAGGCAAGGTTAGCGGGATCTTGCGAACACAATTCCTCAGCGACATTACTCACATCGATCGTGTAGCCAGCCCACGCCGTTTCTACATGGGCAAAGTCATCCTCATCACACAGCCAACCATATTGCCTGAGATACGGCACAGCCTCTCGCCCCATCTCCGTGGTCACCGCCTTTACCACGGCGAAGTAGCCTTCGTCTTGATAAAAATCATTCTGTTTAAACTGAACCAGCCCTCCCAGACACAGCCTCGCTGCTAGTTTACAAGCAAGATCCCTATCCGCATAGCAGGCGTAGTAGGAGGCTACTTTCTGAGATAATAGACTGCGCCAGTTACTGATCTGTAGTGGCGTCCGTATATCGTGCACCGTCCACTTTGCCGTGATTTGCTCCTTCGCCAAATCACTAGCCGATCCCGATAGGTGGTTTTCAGCTTCGAATAGCTGATTGTACCATGTGACCGAGCCAGCGGCAGGATCAGACTCACGCTCTTCTTCGAAATACGGGGACATCATCTCCCAAAAAGAGGACCGCTCAGCTTCCGCAGACAGTCCGAGGACCGGAGCCAAAATCGAAACACTAGCGATAACGGTAAAAAATTTCATTTCCATACTCGAAGCTCTATCTACTCAAATGGATCTTCTGAATCAGATTGAAACGGGTCCACAGGCTCGCTACCCGTCAAATTATCCATCGGAGCAAATGGGTCCAGAATAGGGGTATCACTTGATACGGAGTCGTCACTTGGCTCAGCCAACAGATCGATCATACGCTGCTTCTGCTCTGCACTAAGCTCGGATTCGTTGATCACTTTAACCATGAATTCCGATCGCTCAAATTTATCAGCATTTTCAATCAAGATCTTCTCGAAAGCCAATTCTCTCAATTCGTCACTTTCGATGTCCCCCAAGAAGTGGAGTAACTCACCGCAATGAAACCTCTCAGATTCGATACCTTGCTCAATACCTCGCAGGATAGATTCCAGATAAGGAGAATCGTACAAAGTAGTAAACTGCCAGGCCAAACGCCCTAAACCTTCATTCAATACCTGCTGTTGAAACACCGATGCAATATGAGGATCATAAGGCTGGGTTCGCAAATCTGTGCAATTGAAATCCAAACCGTTTAATGCCTTCAACCTGTAACGAGAATCAGGGATCGATAGTGCCACTCGCTTCCTCTCCTCGAATGCGATTGATTTGCGATTGAAATTGTAAGAGAAATGAAACCACAGCCCTCTAAACTCATCATCCAGCTGCTTACCTTCTGGCCACGGTGGCATGTAGCGATCAAACAAATCCCCAGCCTTATTGCTATCTCTAGCCATTTCAGCCCAGAGATAGCGCGCCCTCTGAGAATCCAGATCTTCTACATGCTCATAATCCACAAATAAAAACTCCTCAAGCTCGGGAGAGTCATTGCGGAACAGGCCATTCGAAATACCCAATAAAGCCGTTTTATTGTAGGTCTTATGAGCTAGCGCGATAGCCTCTGCAGGGCGCTCAAAGGCAAACGCCTGAAGAATTTGAATTGTTGCTTCTTTGTCTAACGACTTCAGAGCGATGTCTACTGCGGTGTCCAGATCACTGGTAATCAACTGTTGAACGATGGGAAACAGCTCCTCTATCGGCTCATAGGAGCTACCGGAATGCCACTCTTTCAGATAAGCAATAGTGATATCTGCCAACGGAAACTCTGCGAGAACCTTTAGAAATTCGTCGATATAAACGTGATTTGAATGGGAGGAGACAAAACTGAAACACGCATCGAGAGCGCTTTCTTCAAACCGTGGAGGTCGATCGTAGTCAGGCTCTGGATTTTGCACACGGTCTAGAGCAGACTTATGAAAGATCTGACTAATGGTCTTAGTACTTTCATCACCTAGCCCTTTTGCGCGTGCTAATGCAGTCCGTGTATCGAGTGCGGACATTTCTACTAGTGCTGCTTGGCTTCCGAGCTGTCGGGCTCGGCCATCGGGCATCGAAGAGCATTCCTGCCAGACTTTTTCGGGCTCTGTCTCAGCTCTTGCACGTAGCCAGCCCACAATCGCCATCTGGCGAGATACAAGCCCGGCTCTCTGATCGGCCCACTGCTTGGCTTCCTCAAAACCTATTTGAGTACCCATCGCCTGGGAGATGATCGAGGCCTCTCGGGGATAGCGCAGTTCATGGTTCTGATACCATTGCTGTGCAGCCCCGATATCCTGCTCGGCCCACTGAGATAAGATATCGCCTATTTCATCGCCAGGCTCAAACCGACTCAGCTGCTCCAAAAATCCGACCGGAGGCTTGGTAAAAGCGATCGCCTCTTCGGCCATTTGCTCAAAGCGATAGTAATACTTATTCTCGCGGGCAAATGTCGTAAGACTAGGCGAATCTAGCTCTGCCCATCTCACCAAAAGCGGCAGCAGATAGACGCGTTCGTCATACTCCCACCTCTCAGGCCACGCCTCTAGCAGGAGAGGAACGGCCACAGTCACTTGCTCTAAACTAGCGTCTCGGGCGAAGTGAAAGACTGCCTGTACACGCTTGGCTGGATGAGTCTCTACTAGCGCATTTACAGCCTCATCCCCAGCTCGGCTCACACCGAGTGAAAGCGAGAAGCAACAAAACCAGCCTACCAGCAAATATAATTTCACAACCATCTTTAGAGTTTCTAGGGTCGAAGGTTATGAAATAAGACTCGAGTTGGCCAGTAATCCTTGAAGTTATCTGAAGGGTTCGAGGCTATGCCCCGACAGGCTGTGGCTCAGCCTGCCGGGCAACTGAAGGCAGCCCCTCCTTGGTTTTTCTGAAGCTAGTTCAGATCGAAGCGATCGGCGTTCATTACCTTGGTCCACGCGGCGACAAAGTCTGCTACGAAACGCTGTTCTCCGTCGCTACTGCCGTAGACTTCGGCGATGGCCCGTAGGTGCGAGTTCGATCCAAAGACGAGGTCAACTGAGGTGGCCATCCACTTCAGCTCTCCACTGGCACGATCGGTGCCCTCGTAGAAATGCTCGCATCTAGGCGATACTTTCCACTCGGTCTCCATATCGAGGAGATGGACGAAGAAGTCATTGGAGAGGTGACCTGGTCGATCGGTGAATGCTCCCAGACTCGGGTGACCGACATTGGTCTCGAGCACACGCATCCCACCGACGAGAGCCGTCATCTCTGGCGCGGTCAGCCCGAGTAGCTGCGCTTTGTCGACGAGTGTCTCAGGCGCAGGTCGATCGAGCGCATCTCCTAGGTAATTGCGAAACCCATCCTGCTTCGGCTCAAGCTCGGCAAAGCTATCAACATCTGTCGCCTCCTGAGAGGCATCCATCCGGCCAGGAGTGAAGGGCGCCTCCACGGTGTGACCGGCGCGGCTAGCTGCCGTCTCGATACCGACGCTACCACCCAAGACGATCAGATCGGCTAGAGAGATCTTTTTGCCGCCGGACTGAGCCCCATTGAAGTCGGCCTGTATGGACTCAAGCTCGGCGATTACTTTGCCCAACTGCTCAGGCAAATTCACCTCCCAGTCTTTCTGTGGGGCTAGGCGCACACGAGCCCCATTGGCCCCACCTCGCAGATCCGAGCCACGGAATGTCGAGGCCGAGGCCCACGCCGCCGAGATCAACTCCGATGTGGTCAGGCCCGAGTCGGAGATTTTCTGCTTCAGCGACTCGATATCAGTATCGTCCACCAGCGAGTGATCCACAGCGGGGATCGGGTCCTGCCAGATCAGCTCCTCATCGGGCACCATCGAGCCAAGGTAGCGGACCATCGGCCCCATATCGCGGTGGGTCAGCTTGTACCAAGCGCGAGCAAAGGCATCCTCAAATGCTTTCGGATCGTCGGCAAAGCGCTGCGAGATCACGCGATATGCAGGGTCCTCACGCAGTGCGAGGTCGGTGGTAAACATCATCGGTGCGTGCCATTTGCCCTCCACATGAGGATCGGGCGTGCGATCCTCGTCGGCCAGATCCTTTGGCGTCCACTGCTGCGCCCCGGCTGGACTCTTGGTCAGCTCCCACTCGTATTTGAACATATTGCGGAAGTAATCGTGCGAAAACTTCGCCGGTGTGCTGGTCCACGCTCCCTCGAGACCACTGGTTATCGTGTCCTCAGCGTTGCCTTTGCCATAGTTATTCTTCCAGCCCAGTCCCATCTCCTCGAGAGGTGCGCCCTCTGGCTCTGGCTCGAGATGGGTATCAGGAGCAGCACCGTGTGCCTTGCCAAAGGAGTGCCCGCCGGCGATCAGAGCCACGGTCTCCTCATCGTTCATCGCCATGCGGCCAAAGGTCTCGCGGATGTCGTGTGCCGCCGCCTTGGGATCAGGATTGCCATTGGGCCCTTCGGGATTCACATAGATCAGCCCCATCTGTACAGCCGCCAATGGCTGGTCCAGCTCGCGCTCGCCTTTGTAGCGCTTGTCACCCAGCCACTCGGTCTCAGGCCCCCAGTAGACATCTTTCTGTGGCTCCCAGACATCCTCGCGACCGCCGCCAAAGCCAAAGGTCTGAAAGCCCATCGATTCTAGAGCGCAGTTGCCGGTGAAGACCATCAGATCGGCCCAGGATAGACTCTGGCCATACTTCTGCTTGATCGGCCAGAGCAGACGACGGGCTTTGTCGAGATTGCCATTATCTGGCCAGCTATTCAGCGGAGCAAATCGGAGCGTGCCATCCGATGCACCGCCACGCCCATCGGTGGTGCGGTAGGTGCCGGCACTGTGCCAGGCCATGCGGATGAAGAATGGTCCATAGTGGCCGTAGTCCGCCGGCCACCAGTCCTGAGAAGTGGTCATGACTTCCTCGATCTCCTTTTGCAGGACTTCGAGATCGATTTTGGCGAACTCTGCCGCGTAATCGAAATCCTCATCCAGCGGATTACTCTTCTCCGAGTTTTGGTGGAGGATGTCTAGGTTTAGCTGATTGGGCCACCAATCACCATTCGACAGCGCGCTGGCTGCGGTGTGGCGTAGGGGATCCACGTCTCCGCCCATGAATGGGCACTTACTGATATCTGAATCTTTGAATTGGGTCATAGTCTTCTTTTTATCCGATCCAAAAAAGTTTTACGAGACCTTGTTGCCGGTTGGCCATTCATAGAGAGAATGACAGCTATGCACCTGAGGAATAGTTATGTTTCCAGATCTTGAATTTCATCACATCCGAGCCTTTCTGGCCGTGGCACGGACGGGCAATTTCACCAAGGCAGCAGGCGAGCTAGGGCTCAGCCAGTCCGCCCTGAGCCGATCCGTGCAGAAACTGGAGCTGCAGGTGGGCAAGCCACTGTTTGAGCGTCATCCGCGCTCGGTATCGCTATCGGCAGTCGGCGAGATCTTTTACCCTAGGGCTGTGGAGATCCTCCGACTGGTCGAGGACTCGTTTCGCGAGATATCTGAGATCGGCGAGGGCGGGCAGATCCGACTCGGCACGATTCCCACCATCGCCCCCTACTTTCTGCCGCAGGCGCTGCGCGATTTCTCGACTCAGTCACCCGATATCAAAGTCGCCGTCTTTGAAGGCCCCAGCGAGATGCTGATCAAAAAATGCGCCCTTGGCGAGATCGATGCCGCCATCCTAGCCCTACCTTTCGACGTCGAGAATTTTGCCGTCACCGAGCTATTCACTGAGGAGCTGTATCTCGTGATGCCCAGCAATCACGCCCTCGCTAGGCAGAATGAGATAGCTATCTCTGACGTGCAGGATATCCCCTTTGTGATGCTCGGCGAGGGGCACTGCCTGTCCGACCAGGTCGAGTCTTTCTGCCAAAGGCAAGAGGTCCAGCCCATCTCCATCGAGCGCACCAGCCAGATCACCACCGTGCAGGAGCTGGTCTCGCTCGAGCACGGCGTATCTATCGTCCCGCACATGGCCAAGGTAATGGACCAGAGCGATCGGCGCACCTACCGCTCCTTTGCCGAGCCAAAGCCGACCCGCACCATCGCTGTCATCACCAACCCTAAGCGCCACCAATCGGCGGCACTGCGGGGTTTTGTCGATTTTCTCGAAAGTGGCGACTAGGCAGTGCGATAGGTCATATACGACCTATACGATTTACCCCTGAGCCAACTCTCGTAGCAGAGCGCGGTTCAGCTTTATCCCCGCCTCGAAGTTCTCCAGTGTGAAATTCTCGTTCGGCGCATGGATCTGGCAGTCTGGCAGGGCTAGACCGAGCATGAGGGTATCGACACCTAAGACATCTTTGATCGATTGGATGATTGGGATCGAGCCGCCTTCGCGGATCAGGCGTGGCTTGTCGGCAAAGGTCGACTCCAATGCACGCTGGGCTGCTTTGCCGTAGGGTGAGTGCGGATCCATGACGTAGGCAGGGCCGTCGTGCCCTGGCTCCACCTCGATCTCGCAGTAATCACCGACCTGGTTTTTCAGGTACTCCGTCGCGGCATTAATGATCGCTACCGGGTCCTGATCCGGCACCAGACGGAAGCTCAGCTTGGCCATGGCTTCGCGTGGGATCACCGTCTTCGAGCCCTCGCCCTGATAGCCGCCGCCGATACCGTTCACCTCGGCAGTCGGGCGACCCCAGCGTTTTTCTAGAGCTGTGTAGCCTAGCTCGCCCCAGTGCCCCGGACAGCCAGTCTCTGCGAGTGTGGCAGCATCGCCGTCTGGCAGAGCGGCCCACATATCGCGCTCCCAGCTCTCCAGCTCGACCACCGAATCATAAAAACCCGGAATCTGCACTCGACCATTCTGATCGTGGAGCGAAGCCACGAGGTTGGCCACGATCTGGGCTGGATTGGCCACAGCACCACCATAAACACCAGAGTGCAGGTCGAAGCCTGGGCCTTTGATCAAAAACTCCAAGCAAGCGATGCCACGCAGCCCATAAGTCATCGTAGGAATGCCAGGACCGATCATGCCGGTGTCCGACACCGCGCAGATATCTGCAGCTAGCAGGTCGCGATGTGCCTCGAGAAAGGCCGGTAGATTCGGGCTACCGATCTCTTCCTCACCCTCGAGCAGGTAGATGATGTTTACCGGCAGCTCACCATCCTCCTTCAGAGCCTCTTCGATCCCCAGTAGGTGAGCGAAGTTCTGCCCTTTGTTATCTGTGGCACCTCGGCAAAAAATGCGACCATCGCGGATCGTCGGTTCGAATGGCGGCGTATCCCACTCCTCCACCGGATCGACTGGCTGGACATCGTAGTGACCATAGATCAGCACCGTCGGACGATCTGGCTTCTTCTCGCTCTTGGCCACCACTACGGGGTGCTTAGCGGTCGGGTATTTCTCAGCGCTGAGCCCCATCTTGGTAAAGCGCGCCACCAGCCAGTCGGCACAGGCCTCCACGTCGGCCGCATGTCTGGAGTCGGTGGAGATACTCGGAAACCGGAGATAATCGAAAAACGCGTCTAAATAAGCTGACTGTTGAGACATGCCGCCAATTTAGCGCAGAGAGAAAAGTTTGCGAATACTGCCGTTAATTTGTTAAGAAAACTTAAATATCAACAATAGTTAATTGACTTCTTATAATAAATACAAGAAGATGCTCGAGACTCCCGTTTATAAGAAAAACGTTTCAACCCAATGTCGACTTTAAAAGAGCACGAGGTGCGCGAGAAGGTATTTGATCCCCGTCATGCCAATAATCGCCGGTTCCATCACACGATGACTGATGATCACACCCTTTTCATGCTACATCGTAACAAGGAGCGGGTAGAGCGTGGTGAAAAGCCAGTCCGCGAGCCATGGTGGCTACGTTTGCTCAAGTAGGGCCTTATTTCTTCTTTCGGTACTGCACCACTCGACCGTGCTGAAACCGCACGACCTTTG
>JAHDID010000012.1:0-23115 GCA_020630975.1 Verrucomicrobiota bacterium | reverse complement strand
TATTTCTTCTTTCGGTACTGCACCACTCGACCGTGCTGAAACCGCACGACCTTTGAGATCGCCTTATCGATCTCCACTCCAGGTGGTCCAGTGAGACTGATTTCTGGCTTAGGCCGAATCGTCTGGTAGTGCCACTCCTCGTAGGCGACACCATCTTCCGCGCCTTCGTAGACATGTTTGGGATTGCCCCAAGCGAGGTAAACAGCGTCCCGAGTCATGCCGGGAGCGATATCGCCATTGATGATCAGCTGGCGTTCTCCCATCGATTTGCTCTTCAGCAGGGTTGGATTTTTCTCCAGCCTTTTACTAGCCGCCTTCTTCCCGGACAGCACATGGCACGAAGCCAGCATAAACATGCAGGCTAGGCAGAGCAGCGAGTGCCAACGAACTGAGGGGTTAGGAGCCATATTGGGGGCAGGCAGAAGCTAACCTTACCCCAATATTTTGTAATTTCCATAATTTAATAAGACCGAAACTCAGGTCTACTTCACCTCTAGCGCAAAGCTCTCTGAGTGCGAATTGAACTCCGGAGCATACATGCACTGGATATTGGCCATGCCACTCTGGTAGCTACCGCGATGCTGCACGCGCACGGAATACTCAAAGACATAAGTGCCCTTCGGCAGGTAATCGATGAAGAAGTGGCTGGCGGTATCGCGAGTCGACTCGTAGTAGCCCAGCCCATCCTGATAGCGGTAGCCAGACAGGACATTCACCGGCTCGGTGCCGGCTCCGCGCTGATCTTTCAGGTGCAGGTACTCCATATCGCGATCGCTACGCAGCTCCAGTCGCACGACCAGCTCGTCGCCTACCTCCAGAGCATCCCCAGGCTTCACGGCAGTCAGCTTCGGCCCCTGCTTCGTGTTGACCTTGGTATAGAGCTTTTTCACCAGCTGTAGAGGCGTGCCATCGTGCGGCGTGATTTTCTCCATGCTCTCGAAGTACTGCCAGTGCACACTGCCCCAAGCCACACCCTTGTCGTGCTTGGTCACGGTGACCTCCCCATAGCTGGGCTGCACCTCGCCACGCACCAGCTTTTGCTCGTAGAAGCCCGTCCCCGCTTCGACGTTTTTGGGCTCTATCTTGAGATCTCCGAGACTCACCTCGACTAGCTGATCCGATGCCAGCAGGTCGGAGCCGCGAAGTAGCATGGCATAGACGGCATCGGCTGTGGCCTTGGTCGTCTTCCAGTCCTGAGTCTGCTTTTGCTTGAGCAGCCAGACCTGCAGGTCCTCGACTGCTTTTTGATCTTTGGCGACTTCGTCGAATACCTCGATCATCAGAGCCTGAGTCTCGATCGGCGCACGATACCACCAATAACTATACTCGGTGTCGCGCCAGTACATGCCCATCTCCTCTTCGTTTTTGGCATGCTCGCGCAGCGAGATCACGATATCCTGCGGCACCTCAGGGATACCTACCCGATGCAGCGCCAGAGCGATGTGCCCCTGCGTCTGCCGACTCTGCTCGAGCCAATGCTCGCGCGCCTCGCCGACAAAATAATCCACTGCGGCGCGGTGCTCTTTAGGAATCGGCTGCTCCTCTAGGTAAAAGCTACGGCAGTAGAGATACAGGGCGATAGTAGGATTGAGGTTATTATCATCGAGCAGGTTTTTCTCGACCAGATAGTCATATCGCTTCTGTAGCCAACGATCGAGACTCGCCACCGCCTTCTGCGCAGGCCCCATATCGATACCCTCGACACCGAGATGGCGTAGACGCGCGTAGCCAGTGGTGACGTATAGGGTGATGTAGTCATTCCCCCGCCCTCCAGGGAACCAGCTCCAGCGTCCATCGCCATTCTGGCGCTCGGCGAGCTGCTTTTGTGCCCGGCGCAGTTCACTACCGAGACGGTTATCATCGAAGAGCACAGCTACATTGCGACGCGCCTGGCTTTCGCTCTGTGCATCCTGCACCCAAGGGGTCTCCTCTAGCATCACCGCTTTGAGGTCTTCATTTTTCTCCAGCGGACTATCGAGCGCATCGGTGCCGCGCCATTGGTCGAAGATCCGCTCGATCTTTGGATCCGAGCCGACGATGTGACTGCCGAGCGCATTGGCGTAGAGCCGATTGAAGATCTGCTCCGAGCACTGGTGCGGGTACTCCATCAGGTAGGGCAACGCCATCACCGCATACCAGCTAGGATTCGACACCATCTGTACGGTCAGACTCTGGTGCTGGAGGGTGTCAGACTGAGCCGAGTCGATCAGTTTCTGAAAAGCGAATTCCTTGGTCTGGGCATCGCGGACCGGTAGAGGGATCGACTCGGTCACTAGGATGCGACGCGGCAGCACCGGCACCGCCCCGCGCTCGCCATCCGAGAGCTTGCCGGTGGATGCGACTGCCTGGTAGGAGAGATAGCCCATGCCATCGGGCACCGCCATGCGCCACGAGTAGGTGCGCGACTCCTGAGCCGGTATGGCAAACGCCTGATCCGTATCGGCTAGCCCCAGCTGCTCGCTGACAGCTGCCTCCGTGCGCAGGTTGGCAAAGCTCAGCCGCACGGTGCCAGATTGTTCGACCTCGGAGAGATTGATCACCTTCACCGTGAACTCCAGCTCATCCCCCTCGCGGATGAAACGCGGTGGATTCGGCTGCACCATGATGTCTTTCTGCGTGACCACCGAGTCGGTGAGAAAGCCAGAGCGCAGCTCTGTATCGTGGGCAAATGCCATGAACTTCCAAGAAGTCAGCGCCTCGGGCATGGTGAACTCGAGGTCGACTGTGCCGTCAGCATTGGTGACGAGATTGGGGAAGAAGAAAGCCGTCTCGTTTAGGTTTTCGCGGACGGAGACCTTGTCGAGATCTGGTTCAAGTGCAGCTTGCTCTACTGCTTCTTCTCGAAGTTCGCCTCCACCGCCACCACCAAAGCCTACGCCCTCATCCGCCATCGCCTCTGCCTCCATGGCCATGGCGGGAGCGGCAGCCATGGGCATAGGTGGCGCGAAACCATCTACTGGCGCAGCCGAGCGCTTCATGCGCGCTGAGGCCACAGGTGCTTTCGCGTAAAACAAGCTGCGTCCCCTGCCCTCATAATACAAATCACGAGGAAAACTACGATACCGCCAGTCCACCCGCCGCTGATCTCGTTTCCAGCGCCCATCAAAGTGATCAAATCTCTCGACCTGATTCTGAAACTCCGATCTCAATCGAGAGTGATCCTGATAGAACATCGAAAATTGATTCATCCACTGGTGGGGCAGATAGGCGTCGAGCGACTCATCGTATAGCGCAGCTGCGATCTCTGCCACAGCACTCTCGGCATCGGGCCCGCTGACGGTCGCGGTCCAAGTTTCTTTCTGACCGGGCTCCAGTTTGTCAGTGTGATGCGCCCACTTCACCGATAGCTTTTTGTTACTCCACGGCACATCGATTCGCCGCTCGCTGATGTAGGCTCGATTCTCGCGCATCTGAGTCACTCGCAGAGTGAAGCCACCGCGATGCTCTTCATCGACGATCTGCTGGATCAGCGACTGGGTGCTCCGCGGATTGGTCCAGCGGGCAAAGATGTTTTTGCCCCGATGCTCGATCTCGATGTAGGCGCGCCCCGTGTCATATCCCGTGCCCCAGATTGCCTCGAAGGATTCGCCTGGCTCAGCTGTCCATTTCGCAGAGGCGACTCGGTGCGGCAGCTTCAGAGAGAAAGTCGGCGAAGCAGGATCGAGCACCTCGATCGGCAGGCGAGCGCTGATATCTTTGCCAAACTGATCGTGGGTGGAGAGCATGGCACGGTAGATGCCGACTGGCAGCTCGACACTCAGCTTGGTATTGCCGGACTCATCGGTCGCGAAAGACAGAGTCTCGACCGCATCGCCCAGCTCCCAGGAATTCGGGTCCGACATATCCGGCTCTGGCTGGTAGCGCTGGCGCTGCCCATCTACCCATACCCACTCGGGGTAGTAGCGGCGACCTCCCTGCAGGGCTGGGCGCTGCACGGTGCCTGGCTCTTTGAGACGATAGACGACGACCTCGCCTTTGGCAGCGATCGGCTGGCCGGCGATGGTCTGGGTATTTACCTGTATCTCCACTGGTGCATTCACCCGCTGCCAGTCACTAGCCGAAAGCTGCGCCTTCAGTGCGGTGTAGCCCACGGCCACCGACTGCGAGTCCGACCGCGTCTCGCCTGTCGGATCGGTCACATCGGCGTGGATGGTGTAGTGAAAGGTAGGTTCATCGGCCTCGTCGACCATTCGATCGGGCAGCGCGGTAAACGTGATGTCGAACTTGCCGTCTACGCCTGTCTCAGTCTCGCCATGGGCTATCTCCTGGCTCTCGCCACCACGCGCAGGCAGCCACCAGTAGCACCAGGCCCACCAGGCCGGGTAGCGGACCTCGCGCACCACACGGTATTTCACCTCGGCCCCACCTACGGCAGCACCGCTATAGGTCATCGCATTACCCGATACCGTCACCTCGTCATCCAGCCGCACCTCAGCCTCGGGAGGATCGACTGTTACTTTGAATTTCGGGCGCTTGTATTCCTCTACTGTCACCCAGCCTGTACCACCATCGCCATCCTGAGTGTACAGACGCATCCGCCCCATCAGTCGATCGCGAGGCGCGGTGAAGCTGCCGCTGAACGAACCGTAATCATTGGTCTGAAAAGTCTGTCGCTCGATCTCCTGATTATTCACATCGGCAAAGACAACGGTGATTTTTTTGCTCTTAGCGACTTTGTAAGTATTTCTCTCGGCACTGGTTTTGGTGACCAGGCCTTTGAACTGAATTGTCTGGCCCGGACGGTAGATCGATCGATCGGTGAAGAACCAGGTCTTCACATCATCAGATCGGAAACCATCTCTGCGGTCTTTGTAATTCGACTGATCATTGAGTGTGGTGATCCGGTCGCCCTCGTGAGAGGCCATGATGATGTGGCCCTGATTATTCTGTGACTTCAGTGAGAACAAACCATCCGCATTCGTTTTACCACCTTTGAATAGATCGCGACGGTTGCGTTTATTGCCCATGCGATAGGCAGTGATCTCAGCCCCCTCGATCGGATTCCCCGAAACAGCATCGAGCACTAGCCCACCGATCTTGCCGTCGCCATACTCGGAGCGAATGATCACCGCCAGATCACTCACCCATACCGGGGCGATACTGGTGACATTGCCTCGGCTGACATCGAATTCGAAGCTCGGATGATGACTCGATACCACAAAGTAAAACCCTTTTTCTAGATCCTTCTGCCCCGGCACATCGACTAGCTCTTCGCGTAGTTGATAGTCGTCCGTGCTCGGCAGATCGACACTCCATTCGACTACAGGTTTACCCCTTAGCATGGCCAAAGCTTGCTTCTGACTGAGATGCTCCACCTGCCAGTGATCGTCGTTTAGCAAATCCTCCCAGCGGTAGCTATAGATGCGAAAATGCGCTTGGGTCACATTCTTGTACTTCACCTGCACCTGTGGCCACGGGGCACTCCACGCACGCTCGGTTGTGACCTCCACCTGAGGTCGCTCGATCTCCTCGATGATGTTGTGACACTCGTCGCCACCTGCGGTATCGGGGTGCGCATCTCTACCTACCTTGGCGATAGCATGGGCACTCACCAGATCGCCCTGGCTACGGACTACCCCAGCCCAGTCAGCACGAGCTCTCGCGGATATCGGCAGGGTAGACCAGTGGTCTGCGAATGCTTTTAGAGCAGCGATATAGCGCTCGTCTTTATTGGCACCATAGGCGGTGTTGTAAGCGAAGCTGAGCCTAGCGAGATCCGCATCAGCTCGCGCATTGGTGCCATCCTCGTGCGATTTGATTAGCTCCTGCAGTAGCCGAATCGCTTTTAGCGACTGGCTATCCTCATCGGTGGTATCCGGCTGCCAAGCGAGAAACTCTGCCACCGTGCCAAAGGCAGGGCTATCCGCCGAAAAACCGAAAGCATCCTGCGACTTGGCACCCGCCTGCTCGCCAGAAGTGTAGAATCGCAGCGCCTCGTAGGCGATGAAGTCATAGAGGGTCGGGCGGTAGCTATCGGGGACATTGCCTTTTTCCAGCAGATCATCGTAGCGCTCGATTGGCTCGGCTCGGAGCTTCTCCGGATCCGCCAGCGCCTTCACAAAGTGGCTATCGATCTCGGCTAGGATCGTCGCCAAATCCCAAGAGAGGATATCCTCGCCCGGCGGCTCATCCGACTGCGTGCGCTGTAGGAAGCGCCACTGGTTCTGTTGGTAAAATTGCCAATACCAATAGCCTAGGATGGTCTCCAAGATCGGCTGAGCTGCCTCTGGCCATTCGGCGATCTCAGCCTCAAGTTGGCCGATCTTTTCCTCGGCTTTGCCACCCTCGATCATCCCTTGATAGCTGATCTTTTTGGTCAGTGCCTTGGCAGCCTCGGCCCAGTTCTCTTCAGCCTTGGCTTTGGTCAAAATCGGCTCCAACAGCTCGATAGCCGTCTGTGGGCGACCTTTACTCAGGGCTTCTTCGACGGATTTCCAGCTGCTCATAGATGCGGTCTCGGGTTCTGCGCTGTAGCCTAGGCATAGCGCGATCGCCCAGATAAAAACGGTTCTCATAGGGTGATAGTATTGTCTGACGAAAGTCCGTTCGAAGTGAAGCGGAAAAGTTGTGACAGATTACTTTTTCAATTCTTTCAAAAATCGGATCGCCATAGCAGCCGTCTGGATCGCCTCGCTCTCCAGCGCCGCCGCACTGCCCTCCTCGTAGGTGTGCTGCAGAGCAGCTCGCACCAGCTCCCCCGACTCCTCCGCCACGATCGCCGCCGCATGGATCGTATCGTCCGGCCAATTCGGGTGGAGGAACTCTGCATGATGCAGCTCTGCTAAGACTTTTTGGATGACGTCGGATTCGCTCATGGGCTTTGCGATAGGTCCTATAGGGCCTATACGACCTATTGCAATGGCTTCGAAACCCCAGTATCCTTGGCCATGAGTGGCTTTTTACCGAAGAAGGGAAATTATCTGGAGCTGCTCTCCTACCGCAAAGCCGAGATCGTCTACGATATCACATTTCGGTTCACCCAGAAATTTCTCAGCCGAGGCGACCGCACGGTCGATCAAATGGTGCAGGCAGCCCGCTCTGGAAAGCAAAACATCGCTGAGGGCGCAAAGGCCGCCAAAACCTCGACCGAGATGGAACTAAAGCTCACCAATGTCGCCCGAGCATCGCTCGAAGAGCTGATGATCGACTACCACGACTTTCTGCGAGTACGGGATCTGACCATTTGGGGAAAACACAGCAAGCAAGTCGCGTACGTGAAGAAGCTCGCCAGAAGACCAGACGAGAGCTACGAGACCTATCGGCCTTTCGTGGAGACTCGCCCAGCCGAGACCATAGCCAATATCGCCTACACGCTGGTCAACCAAGCCAACTACCTACTAGACCAACAGATCCGCCGCCTAGAAGAAGACTTCCTAGAAACCGGAGGTCTCAAAGAGCAGATGTACCGCGCCCGAGTCGAGCACAGGCACCAGCAGAGCTAGGGCTATAGGTCATATAGGCCCTATACGACCTATAGCAATGCACCAGCATGCCTACCCCACAGCCCGCCCTTTCCAAGCAGGCTTCACACCACGCCGCTGTCGCCCAAACGCCTGCCACTGGATCACCAAAAACAGCAGCACGGCCACCGGATGCAGCAGCCAGCCGAGCAAGCTCTGCCGAAAGCGCAACGTATTAAGCAGTCTCGGCAGCATGGCCAGCACAGCGGCGACCACTAGCTGCCACGGGCCCAGCCAGCACAACAGCACAGGCAACACAGCCCCACCCAACAACAGCACGGTAAATGGCACGATATTCCCTGGGCTGGCGATGCCTTCGTGGGCATTTTTTAGCAGTCCACTCCACACCTCGCGAGCACTATGATACATGCGACAGCGGATCAGGCCCACGCCACTGCAGATATCCGTCTGGTAGCCTGCCTGGCGAAAGGCTCGCGGTAGCTTCACCCCGTCGTGGAGCGAGGCTTTGATCGCTGTGTGCCCTCCCACTTTTTCGTAGGCCGCCTTATCCGCCAAGAAGACCTGGCCACAGCCCGCACCGAACCCTGGGTTCAGACTCAGCCGACTCATCGGTATCGGCAGGTAGGCGAGCAGGACATACTCGATCAACGGGATGAGTAGTTTCTCTAGAAAAGTGCCGGTGACCTGCTGGGGAAAAGCACTCACCAGCCCCGCTTTGCGTTTCTGCAGAAAAGCCGCCAATCGCGCCGGTGCCTCGGGCGACATGGTCACATCGGCATCGACAAACTGCATCAGTGGATAGCGGGCATGCTCCGCCAGCCTCGCACAGGCATGCTGCTTGCCACACCAGCCAGCAGGCAGCTCCGGTGCCGACTCCAGCCGCACTCTAGGATCCGCAGCAGCCATCTCCCTGACGATCTCGTCGGTGCCATCGGTGGAGTGATCGTCCAGCACCACCACCTCCACCGTAGCAGCCTCTGCCGCCAACGCGGCCTCCACAGCCGAGCGAATATTCGCCGCCTCATCCCGCGCAGGAATCAGGATCGAGATCTCTGGCTCTTCCTCTGCTGCCCTCGGTGGTCGAGAAAAAGCGATATGATTGACCAGCGTCATCACAACTGGCAGCGCAGCTAGACCAAAGAGTATCCAAGCAAAGGTAATCATGATCTTAGTTACGAATCTGTCAGCGATCCGTGCGATGGATCATACTTTTCTCCTTTCACCACCGCCTTTAGTCTTTGCCAAAAGCCATACACCCCACCGACCCCGACCGCACCACCAAGGATAGTCGAAAAGCCCTCCGGATCGCGAGCCATCACGCGCTGGGCTAGGCCATCCTGAGCCTCGGCTAGCCCTGCCTCGCAGGCATGGGTCCAGTCATCGGCAGAGGCATTTTCGGCAGCTACCACCGGCTGCCCGAATGACACATACACCTCGGGCAGCTTTTCCTCACCATAGGTGTATTCGATCGCCACCGGCAGTAGCGTGATCGGTTTTTTGTAGCCTCTCAGTAGCGCCCCCATACCCGGCTCAAATCGTGGCGGCCGCTCGCGAGCATCGGCGAACCGACCCTGCGGTGTGATCCAGATACAGGTGCCATCGCGATCCAGAATGTCTCGCGTCGTGCGCAGAAATCGCCGTGCGCCTCCTGCGTTTCCATGAGTCACACCATAGAGACCGATCTTTTTCATGAACCCATAGCCCTCCAGCGCCTCGGCATCGATCGGGCCATAACAGTGCCTCTCAGAGAAATAATACTCGTGGAGAAAGATGAGAACCATCGGGTCATTCCACGAGGGGTGATTGGCAAAACACAGCAAAGGCCCCTCGATATCACTCGGCGGCGGTTCCAGCACCCGCACCGCGTAAAAGCTACGCTGCAGCTGTTTTTTGAAAATGAAGTGAAACATCCGCCACCACAGATCGCTGCGCGCCAGGATCACTTCGGGGGTATTTTCGGTCGAATTCAATAGGGTACAGTCTGGATTCAATAGGGTACAATTTTCATTCAATAGGGTACAATCGCCCTATCGACCGACTCGCGCTCACCTAGCCTGTAGCCAGGCATAGACATCGCGGATTTCATCCATGGATAGCGAATGTGCGACACCGGGATAGACGCGTTTATCAGGGGCAAAGCCCTGCTCCTTGAGCGTTTTCTCAGTCTGCTCTGCAGCCAGTAGTGGCACCACATCATCAACATCGCCGTGAAAGATCCCGATAGGCACATCGGCCTTTTTCTCCGGACAAGGATGCTCTGCCGACTCCAGTAGATAGCCCGACATCGAGATGATACCACTCACGCGCTCCTGCATCCGCAGTCCGAGATGCAGCGCCATCGCTCCGCCCTGGGAAAAGCCCGCCAGCACCAGCTTCTCAGACGCCTGCTCCTCGATCAGCTTCACCAGCGCCTGCTCACTCGCATCCACAGTCGCCCAATCGACATTGCGTGGGTGACTCATGTCGAGGATATCATACCAGGCCGGCATGACGAAGCCGCCATTGCAGGTCACTGGTAAGTTTGGCGCGTGCGGTAGCACAAAGCGCCACTTGGCCGGGGCAGCGGTCTGGCAGATCATCTGCGCCACATCGGCAAAGCCATGGCCGCTATCCCCCAGTCCGTGCATGAGTACGACAGTCATCTCTGCCTCTTCGCGCGAGGCTCCAAACTCCAAAAATGTCAGTGGCTCAGCCATGCGCTATCGGTAGCCTGCCAGAGGGTAGCTGTCTATTGAGAAGGTGAAAAGGTTAAGCTAAGTTAACAAAAGTTAGCCACAGCGTTTCTACCCAGTCCCCTCGACATGAGCCAAGCCACCGCCCTAGCAGCCCTCGATGCCTACAACCGAGGCGATACCGCCCTAGCACTACGCCAGTGCGCCGATAGTGGAGACAGCAGTGCGGTGCTGATGCGAGTCTGGGGAGGCCTGCTGGCCAAAGAGCAGCGTAACGAGGAAGCGGTGGCAGTGCTCTCTCAAGCCATCGGCATGGTCGATCCCAGCACATGGGCCGAGCCAGACAATGCCCAATGCATAAGTAACCTAGCGCACTGTCTGAACTGCCTAGGCAGGCTATCCGATGCTGCTCCATGGTACAGCTGGCTGGCCAGCCACTCGCAGGACAACACGGCTATCCTGCTGCGCTGCGTCCATTTCTTCGGCATCACTGGGCAGACTCGGCAGGCGATCGAGACCTGCCGCCGCGTGATCGAGCTGCTCAAAGAGACCCATGCGGATCCCCAGGAACTCGCTCGCGCCGAGCTAAAACAAGCGCTCTACCAGCTGCGCAGTGGCCAGTGGACCGAGGCATGGCCTGCCTACCGCCGCCGCTTCGATATCTACAACATGGACCGCTTTCGGCTAGATGACTCCGTGCCGATCTGGACGGGCGACCAGCCTCTCGAGGGAAAGCTGGTAGGGCTCATCCCCGAGCAGGGCATCGGCGATAGTATCATGCTAGCGCGCTACGCCCCAGTTTTGCGCGAGCGTGGCGCTTCGCTCGTGATCGGCGGCGAGCCCTCACTGGAGCGCCTGTTTGCGCACTCAGGCCTTTTTGATCAGGTCCTCACCGCCGGCCAGAGCGCTGACCGCCCCGACTACCGACTCTACCTACACGAGCTACCTGCCATCTTCCGCTCCACTCCAGAGACCCTGCCACAGACCGTGCCCTACCTGTCAGCCGAGCCCGGATTTCTCCTAGAGCAAAGCCTCGAGCTCGATTCGCCTAAAGCCCTGAAGGTAGGCATCAACTGGGCGGGCAACCCCAATTTCCCAAACGACACCTGGCGATCCACCCACCTCCAGCAATGGCAGCCTATCCTACAGCTAGCCCAGCAGATGGGCCCCGAGCGCCTACAGCTCTATTCGCTACAAAAAGGCCAGGCGGCCGCTCAGCTCCAGGCTAGTCCCTACCGAGATGTGATCACCGACCTCGGTCCCCATCTGACAGACTTCTACGATACCGCCCGCGCCATGGTCGATCTCGACTGCGTGCTCACCACTTGCACCTCAGTCGCCCACCTAGCCGGTGCTCTAGGCAGCCCCGGCAAAATTCTACTCAACAAAGGCCCCCACTGGATCTGGCTAGATGGTCATGAAACCAATCCGTGGTACCCATCACTAGGCCTACTCCGCCAACAGATTCCCCACCGCTGGGAAGCGCCTATAGCAGGAGCGGCCCAGTGGGTGGCAGAGCAGGTAAGAAACAGAACGGCTAACACAACTCAACATCACCCGCTGCCCACAACTACTGATAGACCAGTTTAGGCCTACAAATGTAAACGTAGGCTTTAACCCAAAGGGGCCGCCGAGGATAAGACTAGACTCAAATCTTCACTATCCAGCGAGCTACAAAAAGCAAACCCTTCAGCCAACATCACCTCTTCCTCACAACTATATTGTCTATACTGTAGAGCGTAGACGAGCTTTCCAACCTGACTATTTCCTGAAAACTAGCTGGGAATGTGAAAGTTTCAAAATCAGCCAAACCTCCCGGCCCGTCGATAGTCCCGTCGATGGTAAACGATGTGGTAACAGTGGTTCCATTCGCTTTGTACCCGACCCATTCAACAGTCCTAGCCTCTTGAAATACTGTGGAATACTCTGCCAAATCAACAGAAACCACATCAAATGACCCGCCATCGCTGGGGGCAAGTTCGAATGAACTATTCACTTGGATGGACAGTGAGAAATAGCGGCCACCATTATCGGCGCGACCTGAGGAAGAACCACTTTCAATGATGTTGAATATACCTTCACCTGCATCCGGGTCACGGATAGTGAACCCGTGCTCTGAGTAAGGAGCCCTCGTCGATGCATCACCTTCTATGGAGAAAGTGAAGTTATCAAAATAAACATGCCCATTTGTTTGAGAATTAAAAATGATCCATGCCAACTCAAGGCCTGTATAAGCCGTATTTGTGAACGAACCCAATAAGGAATCAACCATCAAAGGATCTACTGGAGTCGCAGATTGCTCAAAATAAACATCCCACCTTCCATTACCCGGATCAAAGGTAATTCTAAAAGCGCCCTCATTTCCAGGCTCTAAGCCATTAGCCTCATCGACCAAAACCATTGACTCCGGGCCCATCGGGGAATTTGCATGGGCACTGTTGCGGACCAACATACGGTCCCCAACAAATCCTCCACCCGAAAAATCATAGCTAAATATACTGCCATCACTAGGATCGGACTCACTTCCAATCTCAAAAGCGAACATATTATTTAAAGAAACACCATCTTCATTAGACACATTGAAAGCCCAAGTAAGCAAACCAGTATTACTGTCAAGAACCGGATCAAAACCAGGCAAAAAGTCAGCAGGCTTGAACGAAGCATATGAGCGATTCAAATAACCTGAACCCGGACTTAACTTTAACCTCCCACTCTCCACGGTAAGCGTTCCATCCCCTACCTCACCGATCGAGAATCCGTCTAGCGAGGACATTCCGTTCTCAAAATTATTACTATAACTAACAGAATTATTTTCCATACCAAGGGTCACCAACGGATAGTAACCTGGAAACGATAACTCCACTTTTATAAACAGCTTATCTTCAGTAGCTGGGGCAGCGATCTCTACCATTTCCCACTCACTATTTATTGGAGTAACCTGAATAGCGGGATCAGAAACTTCTGAATAAACGCCGTTGGGCTCACTGGAGGATACCGGGGTGTATATAATCCCACCGTTAATTCTGCGAACATGCTGCAACTTCCAAAGAGGCTGACCAAGACTCCAGTCGATGAACAGCCTAGGAAATCCAGAATCACCCCCTTCGCTCATGGTCCAGAAACTAGGCGAATCAAGAGCCATATTGAAAGCATACCGCTCCAGATTAGTAGTTCCGTCGTTAAGCGGGGAAGCTTCAGGAAGAGCTGCATCGCCCTGAAAGCCTGCGCTACCCACTGCTAAATCATACATCTCCCGCTGGCTATAGATAGAAAATGTCCTACTTACATCAGGTGCAGCATTATGGCTCGCGCCGCCCGCTTGCGAGGCTCTTACAGTCACTAGACCAGTCCCGGAAAAAGTAAGCACGTTGTCATTAGATAAAACAGCAGGGCCACTCACCACCTCAAATGTCACTGGATTTCCTGACCCTCCACCCGTGGCGGACAATAAGTAAGAGGAAAAAATCGACATATTAGGAATCTCAGGAAAATCAATTTCCTGTGGCGACATGACTACTATCTCATCCACCCATCCGGAATCGCTCCCAGAAGAGGCACTACTATCTTTATCGTAAGCCCAACGCAAAACATGCGTACCACTTGGCACATCATGGGTAAACCGAACCCAATCCTGCTCACCACTGATTGATGTCACTTGCACACTATCTTGCAAAAATCTTAGGTAATCGTAGTTCGACTCGGATGAGACTTTCCACCAGAATGATACTGTTTTAGGTCCCTCAACTGAAAATTCGAACCAAGAACTTTCATTATGATCGATTTCACCACTCTGCGCCGCGTCTAACTCATCATGAGTTATCGAAGACTGGAAGAACCAAGAGTGATCACCATCCCCTCCACTAGTGATCGCAAACGGGACATCCAGCGCTCCAGGCAAGTCATTGACCCTAACCGTAATGACCTGTGTATAAGACCCAGATGCATTCGTGGCCGTAACCTCTACTACACTATCAGCACCTACTACGGGAGTGCCCGAAATCAATCCCGTTGACGAGTCGAGAGTTAGCCCTGCAGGTAGACTACTGACACTATAGCTCACAGCAGGCTGAGTTGTGGTGATCTGATGCTCCAGACTTTGACCAACTTCACCGTTAATGATGTTGCTACTGGTAATAATCGGGCGCAAATCTGAGCTAGACAAAATGAGCTCGTCCACCCAGCCAGCATCACTACCGGAAGAAACGCTTCCATCCTTTTCGTACTCCCACCTTAAGGTGTGAACCCCCGCAGGTAAATTGTGAGATAGCAGCTCCCAATCGGCCTCTCCAGAAATAGAAGAAACGGTAGCACCATTGGCAATAAAGCGCAGATGGTCATACCCATCCTCAGATGAAACTTTCCAGTGGAATTGAATGGTTTCAGGCCCTTCGACTATCACTTCCATCCATGACACCTGATCGTGGGTTATTCCCCCACTTTGAGCAGCATCGGCGCCATCATACGTAGTGTCGCTTTGCAAAAACCAAGCCGTAGAACCACCTGTCGCCGGACTAGTGCCCGAGGCATCAATTGCTTCAGATAACTGGCTAGCACTCGCCAAAACAATCTCATCCACCCATGCACTATCAGCTCCATTGCTGATGACGGGATCCTTCTCGTAAACCCACCTGATCGTATGATTCCCCGCAGGAATGTTGTAAACGATCTCACGCCAATCCTGCTCCCCAGACACAGAAGTCACCTCTTGCCCATTATCAAGCAGACGCAACAAGTCGATCCCACTCTCAGAAGATACCTTCCAGTAAAAGGATAAAGTATCAGGACCTACAACATCCAGTTCAAACCAAGTCGATTCACCATCGGCAACAGCACCACTCTGTGCTGCATCTACCCCATCGTAAGTCGTTGTGGTTTGGTTGAACCAAGGAATAGCACCCGTCCTAATAGACAGTCCCGTATCCAGAGCGTTACCCATGCCTATTGGGTCCTGAACTTCAATTGTTAAAATCTGCTCCGCAGTTCCATCGCTGTTAGTAGCAGAGATCGTCACTTGCGAAGTCTGAGGTGTAGTCGGTGTACCTGAGACTATCCCAGTGGCGGAATCCAAACTAAGACCTGACGGCAGAGTGCCAACAACAGAGAACGAGTCAGCAGTATGCGTCGTCTGAATCTGATGGGAAAATGGTTGATTGAGTAGCCCTGTAAGACTCGAGAGGCTGACGATCACAGGCCGAGGATCTTCACTATCTAGCGAAATCATGTCCACCCAACCAGCATCGCTACCGGTAGAAACACTTCCATCCTTTTCGTAACTCCAGCGTATTGTATGAGTCCCACTAGGTACGGAATAAACATAAGGTTGCCAATCTTCTTCACCGTCTAGAGCAGAAATTCTAGTCCCATTCGATGAGAGACGTAAAAAATCGTAGTTCGACTCCGACGAGACCTTCCACCAAAACCGCAGTGTGTCAGGCCCTGTCACAGACACCTCAATCCAAGACTCCTCGTTGTGTGAGACGGCGCCACTCTGCGCAGCATCGACCCCGTCCTGACTCTCTAAAACTTGGCGAAACCACGACTTATCCCCACCTTTACTAACCGCTAGATCAGTATTCAATGACAACTGCACGGGGTCATTTCGAACTTCAATAACTAGAGTTTGAGTATCGACTCCCCCTGGATTGATCGCCGAAATTTGAACACTAACGGTTCCAGTGATAGTAGGCTCCCATGAAATGACACCCGAATCCGAGTCGATCACCATTCCTGCCGGCGGGTTAACCAAAGCAAAACTACGTGGCGAATTATCTGCTGTAATCTGATAGCTGAATGAGTTTCCGAGAAAAGCATCAGCAGACAAACTACTCGTGATAACCGGAGATAAATAATCATCGGTCAAAATAGTACAAATTCCCTCACCATCGAGGATAACGCCATTCACTGGGTTACTTAGTTGCACTGAAAAAGTTTCATCCCCCTCGTTCTCATCTTCGCCAACGACCGCAATCGTTATCGTTTTAGAAGATTCTCCCACAGCAAAACTAAGTGAACCCGCCGCTGCTGTGAAATCACTTGGAGCAGTGGCACTTCCATCTACCGTCGCGTAGTTCACAGTCGTTATCTCTACTGCGGCGGGATTTAGAGTAATGGTAAAAGTAGCCTCTACTGTCCCAGAGTCCGTTTCGGTGACTATCACATCGTCTATGGAAAACTGTTCATCTGGCAAATCGAAGGCTTCAGAAACGTTAAGATCATTGGGATCGCCAGCATCCGACGCTGAGAAACCCATTCCCCTCTTAGCAAATGCTTGCCAAATTAGATCTTTATTAGCTCCTCCATAATTCACTTGATCGGCTAGTAAAATAGCATCTCTAGCCTCCAAGTACGTGGGGGTTGCGGGTTGCAACTTGAGTCCGTCCATAACCAACTGAAGAGCAACATTATTTCCACCTGTCCCACCATAAAAATCGGGATCAAAACCGTGCTGATCAACCAAACTCCAATACATCTCCCAAAGAATCGAACACCACACAAATCCGATACCATGAGGCACACTCAACCCCGACTGAATATCGCCATAAGTGTACTCATTAGCATTCAAATCAGTAGTATATGGCCTAGGGCGTATGCCAGCCCCTGAAGTATTCTGTCCGAGCACATAATAACCAACAGACCGACTGAGAGTAGAAAGTTGCCCATCCTTTGCAGTCAAAACCAATCCCCACCAATCACTCCAGCCCTCACCCATACCACGACTCTGGTTCGCAGTAAGGGCACTGGAATTTGCCGCTCCTCCCGTCAAACGGTTAGACACACCATGACCGTACTCATGAACAATAATTACGTTATCCAGATCGGAATCTCTATCGGGGTTTGGATCTGTCCAGACAAACATTTGCATTCGCGGATTAAACCCATCAGGAGGAGTACCAAAATTTGCATTATTAGTGCCAGAGCCATCCTGCGCATCAGCCTCTACCGGATCCGATCCAGCACCACCGTTTCCATAGTTATTCTCCTGAAAATTACCCGAAGACTCGTCAAATCCGTATTGATAAAAGATATCATGAAGAATGTTGTTCCAGTAAAATAGATTCGTGATCGCCCCATCACGATAACTGGCTGGATCCTGAGCCAAATCCAGAGGATTATCGAAACTAAGTGCACCACCACCATCAGGTCGATCACCACCACTATTATTTGCATCGATGTCATCCTGGGCGTTTACATTATTCCCTCTAGTATCCGTAAACTCTGCCCCTGCTACACCATCGGTATCATGCCAACCAAATGGCGATGCTGTAGTATCGTGAGGATCTGCTTCAGTCTGCCGAGATCCATCTAACGGTGTTTCAAATGGGAGAGGGAACACCTTGTAATCGGCACTTGCATACCAATTGGCCTTACTCAATACTTCTCCCGACTCCGCATCGACGTTCACATCCATCCATTGAGTGGAGCTAGGGATGTGCATCACTAGATTCCATACCAATCGAGTCGACTCCTCAAGAGGGTAGTACATTAGCTTCACCGGAATCGGATCCTGCGACAGCTTGGTGGAATGAAACTCAGTCTCCCTAGCCTCACCTTTGGCTTTCTTCGCCACTACCAAACTGGCTTCATTTGCGCCCCCAACACCAAGATCTACAGCTGCAAGCCGAACCGCCTTCTCAGGCAATATACTAGGCTCAGTCGTGTTGATGTCTGAGCGAAGGGATTTTACGAAACGATTGTGGAGACTCAGAACAGTACCATCTTGTGCAATATTCGCATTGGTATCTCCATTATAAACCTCGATACCATGAATACGCTGACGTAAATACAGGTGGGTCACACCGTTATGTTTACTAGTCGTCTTTGATGTGACAACAACATCGCTAAAATCATCCGGTTCGTACCCTTTTGCCGCCTCTCGATCTTGCATGAGATCAATCACGGCCTCTGCCAAACTTATTTTTGAAGGAAGCTCGTGGGCCTCTGCAAAAGCTACTATTTGACCTGCCTCCCCGATTTTGGCCCGTTCCCTAGAGCGTACGAAGAAATCAGCTGCAGCCTCCTCATTCTGCCTATCGGTGATCCGATCGTCTAGAGTGCGACTTGATACGGTTTTAGTGCGGGCTGGCGCGACCTGAGCACCTGCTTGCTCCTGCGGGGACACTGCATTAGAGTTAATCTTACGGTTATCAGGCCGGAATAACACAGCTGCTATGATGAGAAGCAAGACTGCAATCGAGGTGGCAAGCGCTTGAGGTTTCATAAAGAACGGGAATAACGCCCTTACCTACGAAAACCTGCCCAAGGTTTCAAGCTAATAATTGAAGCTACGCAATTTGGGGGTCAAGAACCAAAACCTGCTCTTTGGACCTAGCGTTCAAACACGAATCAGGATATGCAATCTTCAGTCATGCTGATGGATAAGGGTGACATCATTAGGATTTAGAGGCCAAATACGGCAACCAAATAAGGGTGCGCCCACTACCGAAACTCCTCAGGCAGTTGATTGCGCACCTCTTGCCGCACCCAGCTCTCCTCGTCGACGCTGGATGGCTCTAGCATCAGCGATGGATGGGCACCTGTGAGTGCGGCGAGACGCTCGGCGCAGTAGAAGTCGCCCTTGGCAGCGCCCTGCTCGTAGAGCTGTTTGGCGCGTTCGAGATCTTTGTCGACTCCGATACCTAGCTCGCGCATGCGACCAGACTCACCGTAGGCTAGCACGCTGCCTTTTACGATCGCATCCTGAAAGAGACGGTAGGCATGCACTTCTTTACCACCACCTTTGGTCGAGAAACCCTTCAAATAGCTGATACCTAGCAGGTAGCCTGCCTCGGGGTGACCTTTGCGCATGGCATGATGTAGCTGCATGCGAGCGTGGTTGAGGTGACTCGTGGTGCCAAAGCCCAATAGCTTAGCTGCACCGACTTGGAAGTAATCCTCTGCCGCACCATTCTCGATCATGGCACGCTGGTACCAACGCGTGGCAGCGTGGTGCTCGCCGACGAAGCGCAGCCCGCTGGCTATCTTTGAGTAAAGCCCGCGCTCAGAGGCCCTGCCCTCTGCGATCCAAGCCTGAACACCTGCTAGATCACGACTAGGAAAGTAGGCGCGTAGCACCACGTCGATCTCGGCAAAGTCATAGCCCTCGATATCCTGCTGGCGACGGAAAAACTGAAACATCTCATCCAGCCCCACAGGCTGGGCTCTCCGCTCGAGCATACCGAGATAGTCCGACTCGCTCAGCGAGTGTGCGCCGATGGCGACAGGTAGCGGAGCACTCTGAAAGCTAGGAAAATCATCCAAAGGCTCCACCTCTGGTAGCGGCTTGGATAGCACGATCGGCTCGGTTGAACTGTAACCCGCAGGTTTCGCCACAGGCTCAAAAATCCGCTTCGCCATGGCTTGAGGCTGCTTTTCACTGATGCGCGCATTGCCCATGCGAAAGGTTAATGTGTTCTGGTCCGACATCACACTGCCTGCCCAATAACTCGCAATCATGCACAGCACCAATCCTAGCTGGTTCCAACATTTGCGGCTCTCTCCCGTCTCGTTTCGTCGAATTTGCATTTTTTAAATGTTTCGTGGGGTGACGGGGGATTTCAGATAATAATTTTAAATTTATTAAGAATCAAATGTGAATTTGAATAAAATTTTAAATTTTAGAGGTCTTTTATGTTCATATCCCCAAAATTGGCGCTTTTTCTTAATGACAAGGGCCTGAGGATCGCTTTTGTCTACGACATCGAAATCGACACTAAACCATCGCAACTGAACGAGCCTTTCTACGAAGGGTCAGTTCAGCGTCTCTACGATCATCCAAATGATCCTAGCTTCATGATCACTCAGACCACCGACCGTGGCTCTGTGTTCGATGTTGGCGCACTTTTTGAAATCCCCGGGCACGATGTGAACCGCGCTGTCTTTCGCCACCTGCTCTACTCACGCATGGGCGACGTGGCGATCTGGCAGGGCGTGCACCAATCGATCGAGTCCGATACCGAGCTGGATGCTCACTACAAGAGCGAAATCCTCACCGGAGCACTGGAGGAGTTTCGCTCGATGGGAGCCCTGACACACCATGTCGGCATGCTCGATGCGGAGACTGGCGAGATGGTCGCCGGTGGATTACCCGAAAACCCCAGCGCCTACAATGTGGTGCGGAAATTTAAGATCCTCAAACCCACCAAGTTGGAGCTGCCTGATGGAGCCAGCCTATTCGATTACTCTGGCTACCCCAAGCAGAATGGCTATGTGGTACCGCTGGAGTACATTGTGAGATTCGGGATCACCAGTGCTAGCTCGGTCTACCAGAAGTATCTCGGACTCGATGCCGCTGCCAAAGCCAAATTCGAAGCCGAGCTGGGTGTCTCCAAGCCGCTAGAGGCTTGGCAGTATCTCGAGAAACCCATCGCCGACTACACCACCAAGTTCGAGCCTGCCGACCGTATGCTGACACGGCAGGAGGCTTTCGCTACCAGCGGCCTCTCTGGCCACCTGTTCCGCCGTGGCACCAAGATGGCCGTGCTGGGTGCTTGGGCCGTGCGGTCGATGATCGCCCCACTTCAGCTGAAGATGTGGGACATCAAGTGGGAGTTCGCGCACGACGGCGACGATCTCGTCTATGTCGACACCATCGATACCGACTCTTTCCGCGCCACTCTCGAGATCGAGCACGGTGACCGGACGTTTGTGAACCACTACAACAAACAGGCCATGCGCGACTACTATCGCGTGTTCCACGGCGACTGGATCAAAGCCATCGCTAAGGCAAAACAACAAGCCGATATCGAAGGGGTAGCTTTTACCGAGTTACTCGCCAAAGAATACCCTGAGCATCCTGAGGCAGCGGCAGACTTCATCGAGATCCAGCGCCAAAAGATGACAGCTATCTGCGATCACCTACTCGGTCGATCCGAAGCTGATGCCGCAGCCAAGCAACTACAGGAGTTGGGAGTTGCCGAGATCAGCTTCTACGAGGCCGCAGGCAAGCTCGACGCCTTTGCTGAATTAAATGCGATCAGCTAGTACATGATCGGTCTGATCAGACTGATCTGTCCTATCAGACTGATCACCTATTCTGCGCTTTCTGGATACTCGATAGTCGCAGCCGTTTTGCCGTTTGCTGTCTTCAGCGTCACAGTCCCAGATTCTTGAGTCACCTGAGGCGAGTCGATCAGTGGCCAGCTATCTAGAGCTAGCGGTTGGCCGTTGATCACTAGCTGGTCGGTATGTTTCTCCGATGGAGAAAAGAAGCGAATCTCTAACGTGGTGCCATCTAGCGCCAGATAGCTGAAACCAGGCGATTCGTCGTAGTCTTGCCTCTTTGTGATCTTGGTCTTTTCAGTCAGCAGATCGGCGTAGCAGTTTAGCTCTGCCTCCATAGTCTCGCCCTTGATCGCATCGGTGATCTCACTGGTCTCAAGTATCCAGCCACCAGCTCTCTGCGCCTGATCTGCCGGCGACAGCATATCATAACCCGGAGCCTCGAAGATCGCCTGATTCCAGACATACGGCTCTAGCGATTGAAAGGCGAACACCATACTGCCAGTGTGGCACAGTACCCAGCCATCGCGCTCCTGACGCAGCTTGATGCCGGTCTGAGTAAAGGGCACATACATCTGATAGCGCTGCCCCTCTAGGTAGTCCTCGGGCACATCATATACCCCGATCGACGTGGCGCGGCTCTGCATCACCCGGTGATAGGGATTTTCTCCATAGCCGATGGGGTTGCGATTTTCGAGATCTCTCGGGCGTTCAGGATTGTCCTGACAGACACTGAATGCACAGCTCTTGGTATCGCTCTGCCACTCTAGGAAGGTCCGCTTGATCTCCTTGTACCCGTACTGCCTATAAGCATCAGCTAGGTTCAGATGCTCCTCGATCTGAGTCGCCAAACCATAGTTCTGACTCTGGTAGGTATATTTAAACAAGATCGCCTGCTCCCCATCGATCCGACTCCGGTAGATGTAGGGAAACGACTTACCCTCATCCGCCTCCCACAGGGCAGCCAAAGGCCGGAGCTTGCCTGGATAGATGACCCAGAAATTACTACCCGGCAGGCTCGCACGAGCACCACCTATTTTATCGTAAAAGATAGTCTCGTCAGTGCGATTACCATATAGCAACCACCCCAGATGACTGATCGCCTGCATGGTGTGTTGGCTGGTGTAGAGATTGTGCCAGCCCTTGGATCGATACGGATTCGCGATATACAGACCCTGGTTCCACGCCGGTAGCGTCGTCGCGAGCATCTTTTGATACACCGCCTCGGCCTTTGCCTTCATAGCGCTATCCTCAGCGTACTCAGCCAGCATTCTGACCCAGGGTAGATTGGTCGAGAAATAGGTGAACGCATCCATCTCACAGCCATTGTGGAAATAGAACTTTTCAAACATCTCATACAGAAAAGACTCTGCGCGTCTACGGATCTCCTCGCCACTTAGCCCATCGGCATCCTGATAGTTAGGCCACAATTCAGTAGCTAGGTACAAGCTGGCATTGACCATCGACGACATGTTCACCGTCCCACGGGAGTGCTTCGCATAGCTGAGCGCGCCAAGAAAATCACGCAGCCGCTGCTCATTTTCAGCCGAATAGTGCTCTCGGTTCATCAGATAACCGTGTACCCCAGAGTGGGTGTAAAAATGCGTGTGCGATCCGTGCTCCGGCACCCGAGCTATCGCGCTGTCGAGCATCTCCGCCAGTATCTCATTGCAGCGGTCGACCTCTTGACCACTACACATACGGGCGTAAACAAAGGGGCCGAGGTATTTCAGGTCGAGATTTTCACTAGGCAGCTCAGCTCTCGCCATAGCTGAGACCATCGCGTCCGCTCGTTGCTCGAATGTTTCCCCAGACAAGATCTGCAGATAGCGAGACTCGCGCTCGGTCAGCACAGGACCGGCAGAGTGGCCTACACAATGAGCAATAAGAAGAATGACGAAAAGACCCAAACGGACTACCATCCTAGGTCTTAACACAGACTCTACCGACAGCAAGTGGCGGGAAAAAAGTGGAGCATAGCGGATTTGAACCGCTGACCCCCTGCATGCCATGCAGGTGCTCTA
>JAHDID010000061.1 GCA_020630975.1 Verrucomicrobiota bacterium | reverse complement strand
GAACGCCAGTGAGTGGCTACAGAGCCTATCCGCCAATGCGCCAGCACGATGAAACTCCACTCGCTAGGCGCTCGCCGCCACTAGCCAAAGTGGACTGACTTGGAGGATGTGGAGGCGAGCATCAGCGAGTGCCGTGGTATTGGGTTGGGGACACTGGTATAGGGGGCGGCTGGATGCTTTGTAGTCCACTCGTTGACACTCGCCGCCACTTTTTCATCGAATTCAATAGGGTACAGTTTTGACTGAATAGGGTACAATGGTGCCCCGGAGGCTGTGAGTGCTTGGTTTGAGCAAGTGAAGATGGAGGGCGTGTGCTTGGTGAGATTCGTAGTATAGTCCGGGGTATGTCCACGATCCCTTTCGACAATACTTACTCACAGCTGCCTGCTCGCTTCTTTAGCGAAGAGGTACCTGAGTCTGTGTCAGCGCCTGAATTCATTCGCTTGAATACAGACTTGGTAGATCAACTAGGACTCGATGCTGACTGGCTGGGCTCGACCGAGAGTGGGCTGGCTGTACTGGCGGGCAATGCCATCGCTGAGGGCGCGACGCCGATTGCTCAGGCCTATGCTGGGCATCAGTTCGGTGGGTTTGTGCCGCAGCTAGGTGATGGGCGGGCTATACTATTGGGCGAGGTAGTTGATCGCTCCGGTCATCGCTATGATCTGCAGCTAAAGGGTTCGGGACGTACGGCTTTCTCGAGAAGGGGTGATGGCAAATCGGCTCTCGGTCCAGTACTGAGAGAATACATCGTTAGTGAGGCTATGGCTGCTTTAGGTGTACCGACGACCCGTGCGCTGGCAGCGGTCGCTTCAGGTGAGAGCGTGTTGCGCCAGGAGGGCCCCTGTCCAGGTGGGGTGTTCACGCGGGTAGCTAGCAGTCATATACGAGTCGGTACCTTTCAGTATTTCTACGCACGGGAGGATACCGAGGCCATACGCATCCTGGCCGACTATGTGATCGAGCGCCACTACTCGGAGTGCTTGCAAGCCGAGGCGCCCTACCGCTCCCTACTCGAGCGGGTGATCGAGGCGCAGTGCGACTTAGTCACTCACTGGATGTCGCTGGGCTTTATCCATGGGGTGATGAATACCGATAATTGTGCGATCTCGGGAGAGACGATCGACTATGGGCCCTGTGCTTTTGTGGATACCTTTCACCCCGAGAAAGTCTTTAGCTCGATCGATACCGGCGGGCGCTATGCCTGGGGTAATCAGGGCCAAATCGTGCTATGGAATCTATGTCGATTCGCCGAGACACTGCTCACTCTATTAGATGATGAGACTGAAAAAGCTGTTGAAATAGCCCAAGAGACTTTGAAGCCGTTTGAGGAGATGTTCGCCGAACGGTTTGATGCACGGTTTCGCGCAAAACTTGGTCTCTCGGACTCAGGTAGTGCATCTGAGTTGATCGGTGATACTCTCGACTTACTGACGGATCAAGAGGTGGACTTTACTTTGTTCTTTCGCCACCTCACGCAGGTAGCAGCAGGCCACCAGGCGGAGGCGTTACAGGCTCATTTTTCCGATCGTGAGAGATTTGAGTCTTGGCTTGGCCGTTGGCAACAAGAGTCCTGTCCTGATAGTCGTGTCGATATGATGCAGGCGGCGAATCCGATTTTGATTCCTCGAAATCACCGTATCGAAGAAGCGATTCAAGCCGTCTACCAGCATGGTGATTACGCACCTTTCCATCGTTTGGTCGATGCATTAGCAAAGCCCTTTGAGGAGAGAGCTGAATATGCGGATCTCGAGCAGGCACCACAGCCCGAGGAAGTCGTCTGTGAGACCTTTTGCGGGACGTAGTTGGTACTGATTTTCCTATATCAGCCCAGTCATTGTCCCTGTGGCTGTATAAAAAGTATCTTCCTCCAATCCCATGCCTTGCATCATACTGACGAATAGATTGGCCAGTGGGTAGTTGTTTTTCTGGTCAAAGGCCAGGTGCTGACCATGCTTGTAGTTACCACCGGCTAGGATAGTAGGTAGATTGGTCGTGATGTGGCCGCTGGCGTTGCCTAGATTACTACTCATCAATACTTGGGTGTGGTCGAGTAGTGTGCCCTCACCATCGGGGGTGTCTTTTAGGCTTTGGATAAAGTCGACCCATGTTTGCATCGTCGCTTTTTCGATGATTTCCAGCTGGCGGATCATATCAGGGTTTTTACCGTGGTGTGTCAGCCCATGGTAGCCCATAGACACCCCTGGCAGTGGCACGACACTGCCGTGGCCTGCACCACCTAGGGTGATGACTCGAGTCGAGTCAGTCATCAGTGCTAGGCGAAATACCTCGAAGTGAGACTTCATCCATTGATCGACCTGTGGCAGGCCTACCTCCGCAGGCTGAGGGGTGTCGACTTTAGGTTTTGGTGTGGCGAGCCATTTCTCGGATTTGGTGAGCCGCTTTTCGGTCTCGCGCACGGCCGTCATGAATTGGTCGAGCTTATCCCGATCCGCCGAGCTGACTTGTTTCTCCATAGTCGTGACTTCTTCCATGACCGAGTCGATGATGCTGTGGCCATCTTCCAGTTGGTGGCGCTGCTTCTCGAGATCGGCGGCGCTACCACTTAGAAATAGCCGGGCATAGAGTTTGGCCGGAGATACCTCTTGCGGGATCGATACCCCATTCGCCGTCCAGGATTGGCTAGTCTCTCCAGCGATGATCGAGGCATACCGTGTGGTGCTACCGACTTGATTGGCTACCACTTGATCAAAGGAGATCGTGTTTTTAAAGCCGCGCTCGCCTGGTCGCGGTGCGGCGGTGAGAAAAGATTTGATCGCCGAGTGACCACCAGTCACCCCTGGGTGGCTCACTCCGGATATGACGGTGTAGTGATCGCGCAGGTGATCGGATAGAGCTAGGTATTTGCTAGCTTGGTAGTCGCGCCCTGTCGTGCGTGGGAAAAAATAAGGAGGGTGAAACCCTAGCGGTATATTGATGGCTACCATTCGCTGGGCAGGAGTGGTGGCTACCTGGCCGAGACTCTCTAGAGCGGGTAGAGCCATGGCCACTCCCATACCGCGGAGAAAGTGACGTCGATCGATAGCTGGTGTGGATTGCATGATTCTAGGTGGCTAGGGTTTGGTGAAAAGCGGGCTGCTTATCAGATTGTGAATGAGGGTACGTAGGCCTAGGCCTTCGGCTTTGGTTTTCTCCGCGATCGCTTTCAGGGCTGCTCGGTCGGAGAAGCCCATCTCTCGGCCTAGGGCATAGGTGGCGAGTCGCTCGGTCAGACAGTAGGTAAACTGATCGGCATTCTCCACCAGCCATTCGCGAAACTCGATGAAACTCGAAAAACTCTCGCCAGTCGACATCTGGCCAGAGGCATCGACGTGTTTGGCGGGGACTACGCTGCCCCAGCCTTTTTCTTCATTGGTCACATGAAAGCGTAGGTAGCGATCTCGGTAGCCACCTATGGGGTCAAAGCTCTCTAGGGCAAATCCTAGCGGGTCGATGTATTGGTGACAGCTGTTGCAGCTTTCGCTACTGCGGTGGAGATCCAGCTGCTCGCGGATGGTGGTGGCTTCGCGGATGTCGGGCTCGACTCCGGCGATATTGGGCGGCGGCGGGGGGATGTGTTTGCCGAGTATATTTTCTAGTACCCACACGCCGCGCAGGACGGGGGAGGTATTGGTGCCATTAGCGGTGACTTTCAGCACCGCAGCCTGGGTGAGCACTCCGCCGCGGACACTATCGGTAGGTAAAGAAACCGGGCGCATGGCAAAGCCGGCTACCTCGGGTAGTTCATAGTGCTCCGCCAGACGGCGATTGAGCATGGTGAAGTCGGAGTCGAGAAAATGGGTAATGGGTAGGTCTTCTTCGAGTAGGTGACTGAAAAAGGCATGAGCCTCGGCGACCATGCTGACTTGTAGAGGGTCGTCGAATTCGCTGTAGAGCTTGCTATCGGGAGTGGTATCTGCGATGTCGCGTAGCTTCAGCCACTGACCGGTGAAATTTTCGACAAAGCGCTGACTCTTCGGATCGGCCAGTAGCCGCTCGATCGTGGTGCGGTCGATGCTGCGCGCGTCGAGTAGGGCGTGGTCCGGTATCGAGTTCCATAGAAAGAAGGCCAAACGGCTCGCCGCTTCCTGATGGCTGATATTGCCGTTTTGATTCGGGCTTTCTTTCAGAAACAGGAAATGCGGCGAGCAGAGGATACTCTCGAGCCCTGCGCGTAGACTCTGCTCAAAGCTGCGGCCCGACTGCAGGCTCTGGTCGATCAGGCGCAGTGGACGGGCCAGATCATCCTCGGAGATCGGGCGGCGGTAGGCTTTAGTCATTAGGCGCTCGATAGCGGGCTGTGCATCGGCTGCGGAGGTGCCAGAGCTCAGATCGACTCCGGCCAGTAGCTGCTGATGAGACTGCGGTGGCCAGGTATCATGTAGCGGTCCCTCCCATGTGAAATCGCTGTAGCCGATAGCGGCGTGGACCTTTATGTCGGGATCGTTTACCCACGATGGCAGGCCGTAGGTAAATACCTGTACGTAGCCACTTTTACCCACATCGACTTCTATCTCGATCTCGCGCTCCTCGGCACCTGCTTCGAAGTAACCAATGGTCTCGATAAAGCCATCGTCATCGTAGCTGGAGACAGAGAAAGTGACCGGCTTGTCGGTATTCAGAGTCCGCGCGGAGAAGCTGACTCGGTAGCGCCCGGCATGGTCCGTGCGATTGTGGCGCGAGGCGATCTTGCTATAGGCACCTTTGGAGCGGCGGTAGGTAAAGTAGTGGTCGCCCTGCTTGTCGAATATCTTACCTAGGTAGCGCTCCAAAGTCTGATGTGGCCCCGTGACGAAAGACTCAAACTCTGGCTGCGCTCCGTGGACGATAGCGCTATCGATAGCCAGTCGAGCCGCCTCCAGGTAGCGCATGAATAGCTCGGGCGACACAGCGAGTGCCGCGCCATTGTTATCAAAGCCGCCCCGAGACTGGTCTTCAGGCAGCAGATGTTTCAGCTCGGTATCGATGCCCAGTAGGTCGTGTATGGCATTTTGGTATTCCTCACGGTTCAGACGGCGGTGGACCACCTCGCTACTCGCATCGTCGGCAGCGATGAGGCGGGGCCTGATCCAGTCGAGAAAGGCTTGTTTCTCATCTGTCGCAGGTCGCTCTTTTTTGGCCGGAGGCATCTCACCGTGATCGACGCGATCGTAGATATGCGTCCAAGTATCGACAGCTTGTTGGCCCGTCATGGGCTGGTCTAATGTCTGTAGTAGATTGAGCCCACCTTTTTCCGCGTCGCCATCATGGCAGTCTAGGCAGTGGGTTTCGAAAAAGCTCCAAATCTGGTCGTCGTAGAGCTCAGCCGCTTTACTCGACGGGCTCAGGATCAGCATCACGGCTGCCAGCAGAATGGCAAGGAATCGCATCGCCCATAGCCTGAATGGTTTCGGTTGGGGTGTCAAACCTTGTACCGCCTATGGTGATTAGATAATTGGCCGACAAAATATTCGTGTTAGATCAGGAGCTTCGTTCACGCAGTATTGCCTGATTGCTATGCTACGAGGGTGGGGGGGCTACATAGCTGGAGCGCCCTGGGCACCGATGGCTATACCAGCGCACAGGCACAGAGCCAGTCGATCCGCCCATGATGGTGCCGAAGAGTTGTCAGGCTTCAGCATCATTGATCTGCATTGGTTCTGGCCTCGACAAACAGTGGCTCCAGCAGCAAGTATTAGACTACTTTGGAGAATTTTGACCCACTCATTAATGCAGGTTAATTGCATTAACGGGTGGGGATCGTAATGTCGCGACCGATGAATAAGCCTGCCTGCATCCTAGATTGTTTTTCTTCTTTCTTGCTGATCTCACTGACCTGCTGGATCTGCTCTTGCGAAAGGCAGGCAGGCAGTGGTGCTGCAGTAGAGTGGCCGGAGCTAGTGGCCTTTGATGAGCTGGCCTACCAGATGGAGGGGCATGCCAAGATAAAAGATGCCGAGGGCATCCGTGGTATGCTGGGGCCGCTGCTAGACTCGGGGCGTGCTGTATCGATCGATACCATGCCGAGTAATGTCGCCAATCAGCCGATGGTGGAGCAGACGCTGGGCGATCTGACTAGCCTGGTCGGTGGGCTAGGGAGTGAGTCGGTGCCCGATGAGGAGCTATTCTCCCTAGTCGAGGGCCTGCACCCAGTGGTAGAGGCGCTGATCGAGGCGGCTGGCATGCCCCACATCCATGCCAATGAAGGGCCCAATGGCGGCTACTTGCACCCGGTATTTGGGACGAATGGAGATCAAGCAGGCACGGTAGAGATAAAGCTGCATGATGATGCGGGAGACATAGAGGTGTGGCTGACTCGTCAGGGCCATGGTGGCCCTGTGTGGGACCTGCCAGTCGACTCGCGGATCAAGCTGCATTTCCCCGATCTAAAGAAACAGGTGCAGCTAGCGGTGCGCGATGCTGAGGAAAATCGCGACGAGTCGGGGCAGATCACTGTGCGCGAGGGGGCTACCAATTACTTTGTCTTTCCAGGCGAGACCGGTGCCGATGCCAGCTGGCTAATGGGGGCAGATTTTGCAGCCAAAGTCGCGATGAACTTCGATGGTGCGTTGAGCGAGTTTATCCTGCGCCCTCATGTGCATGCCGAGGAGGAGGCGCATTGAAACCAGCTGCCGAGCCTATGATCGATCTCCGCGAGGTCGCAGTCCAGCTGGGCGGCGACGCTACGCAGGGGGTTCGGTTTTCGCTGCCTAGTTTTGCGGTGGCGCAGGGTGAGCATATCGCGCTGACTGGCCCTAGTGGCTGTGGTAAAAGTACCCTGCTCAACCTGATCTCGGGCTTGCGTCGCCCAGATGCAGGCAGCGTAAAGGTAGCTGGTACCGAACTGACCGGGCTCAGCGAGGCCGCGCTCGACCGGCACCGTGGGCAGGTCTGTGGGCATGTGTTTCAGAGTTTTCACTTATTATCCCCATTCACCGCTCTGGAGAATGTGATGATCGGTCTGCGACTGGCAGGCTACCGCAGAGCTGAGTGTCGCCAGCTAGCCGAGGCTGCGCTGGATCGAGTCGGTCTAGCCGAGCGGCGACGTTCGCGTCCAGCTACGCTATCGGTAGGTGAGCGGCAGCGGGTGGCTATCGCGCGAGCCATCGCACCCGATCCGCCGCTGCTGCTGGCCGATGAGCCGACTGGCTCGCTCGATGCCACTACTGGTGGCGAGATTTTTGACCTGCTACGTGACACCGCAGTCGAGGCGGGGCGGACCTTTATCATGGTCACGCACGACGAGGCGCTCGCCGCAGCCATGCCGCAGCGATTTGACTGCTCGGCTCTGGTCTCTGCTGTATCTAGAGAGAAAGGAGCAGCCGCAGCATGAGCCTATGTCATATGGCCTGGCGGTATGTCATCTCGCGCCTACCGGTGACAGCGCTGACCCTAGCCGGTATCTGCCTAGGGGCGGCGCTGGTCTGCGGAGTGCTGGTGCTAAAGCGCGAGTCGGAGACCGCTTTTTCCCGCGAGGCCGCGCTATTCGATCTAGTCGTAGGGGGCAAGGGGGGGAATCTGCAGCTAGTGCTATCCTGTATCTATCACCTCGATGTGCCAGCGGGGAATATACCCTACTCGGACTACGAAAAACTCCGCCGCGACTCGCGGGTGCGCTGGGCGGCCCCTCTGGGGATAGGTGACAATTACCAGGGGCATCGGATCGTCGGCACAGAGGTGCATTTTTTCGATCTGACCGATCGCGATGGGCAGCCTGTCTTTGTCCTGGCTGAGGGGAGGTATTTCGAGGAGCCATTCGAGGTAGTCATAGGTAGCGAGGTGGCGCGGACGACAGGGCTGGGAATAGGTGATAGCTTTGCTGGTACCCATGGTCTGGTGCCAGTGCCTGGCTCGGAGCTGCACGATGACTTTCCCTACACGGTGTGTGGTATACTCGAGCCGACTCAGACCACGCAGGATCGTGCTATCTTTGGCACGCTAGAGAGTGTCTGGCTGATCCACGAGACCGAGGATCGGCTGCACTCGGCCATCCAGGGGACCGCCACGCTCAAGCGCAAGAAGCCACGTGAGACGACTGCTGTGCTAGTACGGCTGCGCTACCCTGGGCTGAGGCTGGCTGTGGCAGATGAGATCCGCCAGCGGACCGGCGGTATCGCCGCTATCCCGCTGAACGAGGTGATGCGCCTCTACCAAGGGATCGTAGCCCCCATGCAGCAGGCTCTGCTGATCGTAGCGGCTGCGGTGGTCGCAGTATCGTGTCTCACGGTGCTGGCGACTCTGCTCCAGTCGGGTGAGCGCCGGCGGCGCGACCTGGCCATACTGCGCTCACTCGGGGCCAGGCCTGGACAGGTGGCCGCACTTATGTTTTTGGAGGGAGGCTTGCTTTGTGGTATGGGGCTGAGCCTAGGCTGGCTACTCGGCCACGGCACGCTGGCGCTAGCTGCCTCATGGCTGCGTGAGAGCAGTGGGCTGGTCATTTCTACCTGGGCAGTCGATCGAGCCGAGCTAATGGCCTTTGGGCTGATGGCGCTGTGCTGTCTAGTGGCATCGGCTGTACCAGCTATCGCAGCCTACCGTCGACCACCGCTCACCGATCTTTCGCTAGATAGCTAGCGGCACCACTAGTCCAACGGCATCTATCATGACCACGTGTCGCTAGTTCATTAGCAGGGTTTAGCAGAACTAGCTATTCAACGCGTCGGTTGCAAACCATCCATACGCAGTGCCTTTACCAACTGCTCAAGTCCCGCCTGATCGGTGGCTCGCAGCAGTCGGACACGATATTGATCCATGCCGACCTCAGACACATCGCTCTGCTGGAGAGGGTGCCAGGGGATGCTATCGGCAAAGAGTCGTGCAGTGTGCTGGTCGGGCCAGCGGGTCTCTAGTAGCAGTAGTGAGCCAGTTTTCGGTAGCTGCCATAGTGCCATACGGTCGGTGAGTACCTGGCCCGCTACGGTCTTCGCCTGATCGACGGAGGCTTCGCGCATTAGCCATGGGATGAGCCCGCCTAGGCCGAAACTCTCGACTAGCTGAGGTGGCTCGGGTAGTAGCTGGTCGGCAAAGTCGGTGGGGATGGATTCGATAGCTGTGCCTCCCTCTGTGGCTGCAGCGAATCGCTTGGGGCGGAATAGATCTCTGGTGGTACGCGGTGGTGTGGCGAATAGCTCATCGATGCGCGATAGCGCCTTTGTGGCGCCGGTGCGTGCCTCCACAAAAAACGGCCCAGTCTCTTTGGGCACATAAAACCACTGGGTAAATAAAGGCTCGTCGCTAAATCTCGGCTCTGCTGCTGATGATGAAAAAAGCTCCTCTGGTGGGCTGCTGGCAGGCGAGATGCTATGCAGACGCGAGTAGCGGTAGGCGACTAGTTGGCTATTGCCCTGGTGCAGCCCGATGAGGGCTCGCTGCGCGTCGCCGTGGCAGGCGATAGGAGCTGTGGCCTCGGGGAAATGCTGCTGCACCAGCGCCTCGGCGATCAATTTGACCAGCTCTAGGCGGGTATAGGGATCTGCGGTCGATACGGTATCGAGCAGCTCGATACGGGTGCCTCCCGCTGTGACCCAGCCGATGCGCTGGTCCAGCCAGAGTGGAGTCTGTAGGTTTAGCCAATTGCGAGCGGGATTCTCCTCCTCAAAAAAACCGAGTAGATCGAATAGCTCGACGAGAGCTTGCCCTCTGGCCGTGGGGTAGGCTAGCTGCAGCTCAGCTCGGACTCGCTCGCGCAGACGACTCTCGGGGACAAGCTCGAAAGTGATCGGGCGCAGTAGTGCTAGCTCGCGCAGGCTCGACACCTCCTCGGCCAGAGTCTCTAGGGACACCTCGCTCAGCTCACCAGGCCTATGCTGTGTGGGGTCCATATTCCGATCGCCATGGCCGCTAGGTATCGGCGCCTCGGTGCCTAGGTGTGGAGTGATGACAGCCTCGTCGATCACGTAGTAAAAGCCGTCTAGATGACCCTCGTGCTCACTCTCCTCGCGTAGCAGTCGCAAGATACCGGTGACATCCGATGGTGGTTCGATGAAGTCGTAGCGCGCATTTTTTTTGTCCTTTTGTCGGATGTATAGTACTTGGCTCAGGCTGGGAGGTGTGCAGAAATTACACCCCACATAGGAGGGGAATAGCATGCAGCGCTGCATACTCTGTAGGCTATCGTAGGGCACCATAAAGCCGACGATCTTCACGGGCAGACCATCCAGCGCCTGGAGTCGCTCGGGGTAGTCAAAATTCATATCGATGAGATCCAGTGGGCGAGCCTCGTCGAGCAGGTCGAAATCGATCTTTTTCGCATCGGCGTAGTGCTGGGCGGCGCGGTTCCCCGAAAGCATCGACACCAGAGCACCGATACCGCCTAGCAGCACCACTGGTATCAGGAACAGCAGCAGTCGTTTCATAGTGGTCAGATCAGTGGGAATCCTTAAAGGTGGTATCACTCATCACTCGGTAGCGAAGGATTACGGCCGGGATGTATTTTCGCAACTAGAGTTCAACCAATTCTAAGAGCCTAAAGATGGGATGTTTTCAATTGCCATGATTCATAGAAATCAGTTAGGCAATGGAGATGATCACTCGGATTATTGCATGGCTCATACTCGGTCTGACCTGGCTGCCAGCCCAGGAGGCCCCCTACGACAATCCGCCTGGGATCGAACCGCCGTACTACAAAGTCCGCTACGCCGCCTCGGCGGAGCCGGGCGAGCTGATCTTTCCCGTGCAGTATACCGTATGGATCCCCGAGGGAGTCGAGCAGCTACGTGGTGTGATCGTACACCAGCACGGCTGCGGAGAAGGCTCGTGCAAGTCGGGTCAGACAGCTGCCTTTGATCTACACTGGCAGGCATTGGCTCGCAAACACGACTGCGCTTTGCTAGGCCCGTCCTATGAGCATCCACAGAAGGCCGATTGCCAGATGTGGTGCGACCCACGCAATGGATCGGCAGAGGTTTTTCAGCAGGCTCTGGTAGATCTCGGAGAGCAGTCGGGCCACCCCGAGCTCGCCAGCGTACCATGGGCGCTATGGGGACACAGTGGAGGTGGGCACTGGGCGGGCGGCATGCTCATGCTCCACCCAGAGCGGGTAGCCGCAGCATGGCTGCGCTCTGGCGTGCCTCTATTTGCCGCCAATCCCGATCGCAAAGGCATCAAGCCATACACCCTGCCCAAAGCGGCGCTGCAAGTGCCTATCATGTGCAATCCCGGGACGAAAGAAGGCGTCACCGTCACTACTGGTAAATTTTCCAAAGTGTGGCCAGCGAATCAGGCCTTCTTCAAAGCAATGCGGGGCAAAGGAGGCCTACTCGGTGTGGCGATCGATCCCCTGAGCAGTCACGAGTGTGGCAATCAGCGCTACCTAGCGATCCCCTGGCTGGATGCCTGTCTCACAGCTCGACTACCCGACTCCGCTGGCCCTGCACTGAGGCCCATGCCGACAGACTCCGTCTGGCTCGCTCCTCTGCGCGGTAAAAAGGCGCAGCCAGCAGCTAACTACTCTGGTGATCCACTAGGATCCATCTGGCTACCAAACGAAGCCATCGCCCGGGCCTGGGAACACTATGTAGCAGATACCAACATCCCAGACCTGTCACCACCACCACCAGTATCGGACCTGGCTGTCACTGGCAATCAACTGACATGGAATGCTCTAGCCGATCTCGACAGTGGATTGGCCAAATTTATCATCTACCGCGACGGCGAGCAAATCGCTACCGTCCCCGATAAAGCCACCAATCGCTTTGGTAGACCTATCTTCCAGGGGCTGCAGTATAGCGACACACCTGCGGCACCACTGGTGCCTATGCAATACACGGATAAGAACGCCAAGCCTGGCAGCTCATATCAGTACCGAGTGGTGGCGGAAAATACGGCGGGTCTGGTGTCGAATTAAGATTGTTAGGGGCACTTGGTTTCATAGCGTCGGGAAAATCATGTGATTCCTTTGACGAAACTCAAATCTATCCTCAGTTAGGCGATGCTCGAAGACCTTTCCAATCTCCTGCCCTTAGCGCTAGGAGTGACGATCAGCCCCATCCCGATCGCGGCGGTGATCCTGGTGATGATGTCCGCCAATGGTGTGCAGAAAGGCTGGGCATTTTTGATCGGCTGGACGATCGGCTTGATTGGAATTTTGACCGTAGCTAGCTCGGTTTTTAACAAGCTATCGATAGCTGGGGCGGCGGGTGAAACTGGCAACACAGCCGCTTACTTTCAAATGGGCTTCGGAGTGACTCTCATCATTCTAGCTCTTCGCTTGTGGCTAAAGCGCCCCCGAAAAGGTGAGGTAGTTCAGGCTCCGGGCTGGATGCAATCACTTAACCGAATCGGATTTCTGGGGTCGTTGGGAGTGGGGCTATTTCTAGTAGTCGCCAATGTGAAGAATCTGCCGATATCAGTCTCCGCAGCTAGTATGATCGCTAGTCACAGCTCGAAGTGGGTAAGCGTCTGCTGCTTTACAATGATTGCTAGCCTTGGCGTATTGGTCCCGGTCGTCGTTAATCAACTGGGCGGCGAGAAGACTGCGGCTATTCTCCAGAAGTGGAAGCTGTGGCTAAACACCCACAACTCAATCATTCTCGCAGGGCTATTTCTCATCATAGGGATCAGCGCCTTGATAAAAGGATTGAAAAGCGGTTTCCTTTAGCAATCTAAAAAGCCAATCCCAGGCATACGCTATCCCCTAATCCTACATGTAATTTCACTTATTTAGTGATCCCATAACGACCTGATAAAGAACTCCTTCTATTCCCGTCTTATTCTACCTATTATCTTCTAATATCCGAATTTTAGGAAGGGGAGAAATTTCGATAAATCCCTACCTACATCCGAAGGCGCCATGATAGGTGCCTTCGTTATAATCGAAACTCGACAGAAGCACCTTTGCTTGATGAGAACTACAATAATAATGTGCAAAACACTCAAAATGCTGAGGAATCCGAAATGGATCATTATGATCACCATTTTGACCATCTCCCTGATCGGGGTAATCCGCTGGGCAGATCAGAGGATTAGTGAGCACGTCGATAGTCATTTGGGTAGTATAGAGAGAATCTCTGCGAACTTAGCTTCGCAAGGTGTGGGCCATATCAGATCGGATTCGATTGGAGATATTAGACGTTCAATTGAATCGCTTAGTAAAGGTATAACCATTCCCCCTGGGAAACCAAATTCAGGAGAGGTATACTTATTCCGAACTGATCCTGATACTCGTGAGTTTCTGATTCGACGCCTCGATGTGGTTACAGATATGAGAGCTTCAAGATTAGTTAGGAAGTAGGAAGATAGCTTTGAAATCTGAATAAAGCATTGAAAGATAGCTTGTTGGGGCGCTCGGGGGATTCATGCCGGTGGAGCTTTCACCCCGCTTTCCGGATCAGCGGGTGTTAAGAAGAAAGATTTCTGGAGTCAAATCCATGCTAATCTTTTTCGATTCTTGCTTGATAGCAAAGTCTGATAATTTTACATGGATTTGGACGGATTGAACATGGATGACACGGATTATTTCTGGAACCTGTTTGCCGCCTGTTAATTGGGGGGACAAAAATTTGCGGAATGGGAGGGTGCGCAAAACGCTAGTAGTGGTAACCTTTAGGCAGCTAATCACCACTACCGATGCCCACCTACGTTTACGAGACTATACCAGAAGATGCATCTGAGGAGCCTGAGCGCTTCGAGGTAAAGCAGAGCATGAGTGACGATAAGCTCACTCATCACCCTGACACAGGTGTGCCGGTACGGCGCCTAGTGTCTGGAGGATTTGGCTACGCAGCCAAATCAAGTGCCGGCGGATCTGCCGGTGGTGGATGAGCGCCTGGTCCCTGTTGCTCGTGAAGCAACGTTAGTCCAGTTTTATCAATTTTGTAGAGAGGGTTGCTTTAGCGGGTTCTGCAACCCGATCCTACGCCTCGGTGCTATTCTGCTTCCATGCCCCACTCTGGAAAGGGATCGGGAAATGTGGTCTGCCATTCCTCTCGCGGTATAGCGAGCTCTTCCTCGGTGAGTAGCGCTTGGTCGAGCATGGCGGTTAGGGCTTCTTTGTCCATATCGGAGCCGATCAGGACGATCTCTTGGCGGCAGTCGCCGTCGGGGCCTTGGCTGGCTTTCTCGATCTCGGCTAGTTCGGCGGGGTCCTCGGGCCAGTGCTCGCGGGGTACGGCTGACCAGAAAAAGCCCATACACTGGTTTTGGCACATGGCGCCGGCCTGCGACCAGTAGCCAGCCATCTTTAGTCGAGTGGCTAGCCAGAATAGCCCTTTCGAGCGGATCACACCGGGCCATTCATTGGTAAAAACCTCGTAGAGGCGCTCGGGGTGGAAGGGGACTCGGCTCTCGTAAACAAAGTTCGAGATGCCATACTCCTCGGTCTCGGGTGTCTGCTCGACTAGCGAGTCTAGCCAGCCGACTGTCTCCTCGGCCTCTGCCTGATCGTAGAGGCCGGTGCCTACTACTTGATCTAGACCGACTTCGGAGTTGGTGGTCTCGTAGAGTTTTGCCTTGGGATTGAGGGCGCGGATCATCGCGTGGATGCGAGTGCGGTCCTCGTCGGAGACCAGATCGATCTTGTTGATCAGGATCACATTGGCAAACTCGACCTGATCGACTAGTAGATCCACGATGGTGCGCTCATCCTCCTCGCCGACAGCCTCACCGCGTGCCTGCAGGGTATCGACGCCCTCGTAGTCGCGCAGGAAGTGGAGAGCATCGACCACGGTGACCATGGTATCGATACCTGCGATGTCGCCTAGGGAGTGCCCCTCCTCATCGCGAAAGGTAAATGTCTCGGCCACCGGCATCGGCTCGCTGACTCCGGTCGACTCGATCAATAGATGATCAAAGCGGCCCTCGCGAGCGAGTTTGCCGATCTCGACTAGGAGATCCTCGCGCAGGGTGCAGCAGATGCAGCCATTCGACATTTCGACCATCTTTTCCTCGGCGTGCGATAGCGAGGCATCGCCTGAGCGCACCAGTGAGGCATCGATATTTACCTCGCTCATGTCATTGACGATCACGGCCACTTTCTTGCCTTCGCGGTTGCGCAGGATGTGATTGAGCAGAGTCGTCTTGCCTGCTCCGAGGAAGCCGGAGAGTACGGTCACGAGGAGGCGGGTGGATGAAGTCGGAGCTAGAGCCATGCGGCTACCATCAGGCAAATCCCCTTTGATGCAAATAACTTGCATTAAAGAATGTATCACTCGATCTTCCGGATCGATTTGGGCCACGGGTCGGGAAAGGTTTTGCCAGCTTGCCACTCGGTGATTTCTGCTTCCATACAGAGCGCATCTAGTAGCGCGGTGTGGAAGGCGTCTCGATCTTTCTCGAGCCCTATCAGAGTCAGTTCATTGTGGCGATCGCCGAAGATTGGGTGCTCTGATTCGAGTTGTTTCTGCAGGATCTCGATTTCCTCTTCGAGTAGCTTGCCATCGCGATTGTGCACTAGCTCGGCGCGCCAGTAGCTAGTCAGCTCGAGAGCGATCTGGCTGCCGGATTGCTGCCATAGCAGTACATCGCCGGGCCGAGAGGCTAGCCAGAGGTAGCCTTTGGTGCGGTAGAGACCGGTGCCGAGGTGGTTTTGGCAGGCTGCGAGCAGTCTCTCTGGGTGAAAGGGCCGAGGATCGCGCAGCACGATCGCCTCGACATCGTCGAGGGTGGCGGTCTCCTGCGTCAGGCCAAATCTCTCTGCGCGCTCGGTTAGTTCTCTGAGCTTCGGCGCAGGAGTGCTATCGAGCTGCTGGATATGGAGCCCCGCCTGGGCAGAGAGCCCGATAGCGGCCTGAGGTTGGAGCATCTGTAGGGTCTCGACCTGCGCATCGACGATGGATTGGTCGATGGTGTCGATCTTGGTCAGGATGATCACGCTGGCAAACAGGAGCTGCTCGGCGAGGATCTCGGCCGCCTGCTGCAGAGCGCCGTCTGCAGGAGCTGGCGCTTGGCCGGTCAGCATCCGGCCATCGGCGAAGTCGCGGTGGAGATTGAGCGCATCGACGGTGACGATGAAATGCCTGAGCTCATATCGGCTATCCTGAGTGAGGGCGCTGATGAGTGGCCATGGGCGAGCGGCACCGGTGCTCTCGCAGAGCACCAGAGGTGGCGCTGGGGTGAGAGCCGAGATAGCCTCTAGCGTAGAGCCTACAGAGGTGTGCAGTTGCTCGCGGGCGTGGCTGCCGTGCAGGGCTGCGACTCTGCCATCGAGCTGACCGGCTGCCGGTGTCGCCTCGTCTCCCGAGAGTAGCTCGGCATCTAGGCCAAACTCGCTGAGGTCGTGCACGATCACGGCGGCATCTGCGAGCGACTCGTCGCGACGCCAGCGGCGCAAGAGAGTGGTCTTGCCCGAGCCGAGAAAGCCGCAGAGAGCTACGATAGGGATCTTTTTCATTGTCTAAAAGCGAGTGAGTCCAAGTGTGCTTTTAGGTAGTGCGAGTCTTCATAGACGCAAGTCGTCATCTGTCCACAATTCGCGATCTGGGCCGGCAGAGATGATTTCCATCTCCTGTCCGGAGAGGGGGTGGAAACGATATGGGGTAGACCATCTATCCAGTAGTTCGCCCGAGGGGCTGATGAGATCGGTTTGTTCGGCAAAAAATGCGATTTGTTTGGCGTTTTTACCCAGCAGATTGGCTGTGATGATGACATTCTCTCCGCCCTCTGGATTAGCGCCGAAGATCTTTCGGTAGTGAAACAAAAGAGTCTGTAGGTTTTGGAGATCTTCAGCGGGGTCTTGGTCTTTTTGATGCAGCTGAGATGTCAGCTCGACCATAGCTGCGAGTCGTGTGACGGGCTTGCTACCCTGTTCAGATGTCTCTGGTGCGGGTTCGGGTGGGCTAGTTTCCTTAGGTGGTAGTGGCGTGGGAGGAGCTGAGATCTGGGGCTTTGCTAATTCAGGCGTCGCACTAGAGGGGCCTGCTGAGGGCTGCTGGTAGTAGAGGTAGATCGCGATACCGATAAGTAACGCAATAGCCAGTCCTATGCCGAAAGCTCTCAAATTTACGACTAGGCTGGCGTCAGGAAGTCCAAATTGGCGGTACCACCAAAGGGATCGTCGAAGCGGCCAAGATTGGGCAGGATTGCTTCCATGGAATTGCTATCGACTCCAAACCACTTAGCGATCACAGCGTAGTATTGATCGATCGACGTCGATGGTATCCAGCGACCTCGATTGCCATTGGTATCGATGCCTGCGTCGACTTTCAGCTCGGGAAATGTGCCATAGATCTTTTGGCCGATCACAGGTCCACCCATCACGGTGGTGTGGCCGCCCCAGCCGTGGTCGGAGCCCGCGGTGTTGGCGTTGGTGCCATTGGGTGTGAAAGTACGGGTAAAGTCGGAAGAGCCAAAGGTGACGACATCGTCATCTATACCCATCGCCTCGAGAGAAGTCTGAAAGGCGGACATCGCAGTGCTATACTCTAGCATCAGATCCTCGTGAGCCGAGAGTTGGTCCTGATGGGTATCGTAGCCTCCGATGGAGCAGAAGAAGATCTGCCGATTGTTCCCTAGGTTCTCTCTACCTGCTATTAGTTTGGCGACCATCTTTAGCTGATCGCCGAGACCGTTTTGGGCATTGGCGAATATGGTATCGAAATCGATATTGGCAGCATCGGCGGCAGTGACCGAGGCGCCGATCACGTTTTCTGCCTCCCGAGAGCGGCGGATCACTTGATTGTAGGCCTGTTCTTGCAGGTTGTTGTGGGTGTAGTTCATGATGGTCTCGAAGGCCTTCAGCCTTCTGCCAGACCACGATGTGGTGTAGCTGCCATCTTCGTTGAGCGCGCTGCTGTAGTTGGTGCCGTAGCCGCTCAAACTTTTGGCACCGCTGGAGGATACCGCATACTGCACGACACCGCCTCCGGTGCCTGACTGAAAGCTATTGATACCGCTCAGCGAGATCGACATCGATACATTGCTACCGCCGTTGTAGGAGGCATTGAGCAGGTCAGCTACACGGCCACCCCAGCCAGAGGTGAAGGGGCGATCGGGTACAGAGCTCTGCCACTGGGTCTGCTGATCGGAGTGAGAAAATAGCTGTGGAGGCAGGGGCACCGTTTCATTGAGGTATTGGTCGCGGGTGGTGATCGGGTAGGTGAGTGTACCCACATTGGCGACGAATGCGGCTTTGCCTGTATTGAATAGGGTAGCTAGATCTCCGCACTGGGGATGGAGGGCTAGGCCCTGAGAGGTATTAGTTGGGTTGAGGGTGTTGAGATTGTCTAGTGGCAGTGCTAGGACGCCGCGTTTGGATTCGTAGTCCTGGCGGGCCTCGCCATCGGTAGGTATCAAAAAGTTGTTACTATCGTTGCCACCAAACTGGAACACATTGACGATGGCTTTGTAGTCGGACTGGCTACCCTGGGCCATCGCTGCTGTGAATAGTCGCATATTCGACAGACCGTGCACGAGTCCCGATATGCCCAGACTAGCGCAGGATGCCTGCCGGACAAATGTGCGGCGATCTAGGATGTCTTTGTCGCGTTGGCGCATGGCTTGGTTACTTTTGGATTAGGTACTCGGGGCTGGTCGAGATCAGGTGGATCAGATCTCTGGCGACTCTCTGCCGGTCGCTGTAGCTGGTATCATCATTGCTAGGGCTCCAGATATTTACCAGGCATTCGATGATGGCAGATCTTGGGTTGGTAGTCGATAGGGCTTCGTAGCGCTCTTTGAGGAGTCCGCCTGTCATGACCAGATCGTACTCGTCGAGCAGAGTCGTGATGGCGGATAATTCTTTTTCGCTATCGCTACCACTAGCAGCCTGGTAGAGGGAGGTCATCCGAGATTCGATACCCGAGATATCGAGTAGGATGCGACTATCGGTATTGGTAGAGGGTACATTGTAGCGTCTCCTCACAGAGAGTCCGCTGCTACTGCTGATGATCGAGTGGTGAAAATTGACCGCATCGATCACTTGAGTCTCCGAGGTGATGGTGAACTCGGGGACGACTAAGCCATTGGTAGCCAGAGGGCCGGCGACTTTGTAGTCGGGTAGAAACCAATTGAAAACACTGGGTGCCTGATGAGGTGATTGGCCGAGACGATTCGAGGTATCGTAGAAGCGGTACTGGGTGGCTCCGGGCTCGTAAGTCGCCAACTGATCAGCAGATAGCCCATGAGTCTGGAGATCGGCTAGCGGTAGCTGGGATTTACCATTCAGAGCTCGGATGAGTTGTACATAGCGGACGACTGGTTCCTTTTGTTTGCCGTAGCCGATGCCTTTTGCGACATTGAGGTCACGGGCCTCGCGGTCGAGCAGTATGGCTTTTACCACCGCTTTCATATCGCCACGGGTTCCACCATCGGCTCCGTCGAATGCTTGGGAGACGCGGTAGATGTAGCTGGAGCTGGGATTCGATGTGACGAGCCGTTGGATCAATAGGCGGCCAATGAATGGCCCGACATTGTCATGCTGAAAGAGAACGTCGATAGCCGCCTGGAGATCCTGTTCGCCGCTGAGTCCGGCCTGCGAGGTTTGGCCTAGGTAGGTTTTAGCGCTGGTATCGTGATAAGCCGAAAAGTTGATCATCGGCTCGATCCATGGTGTCTCAAAGTAGCGTGAACCTCCGTTATAGGTAAAAGAAGTGTTATTCGATACTGGAAAGCCATCGGCTCGCGAGCCGGTGCGCTTGCTAAAACTCCAGCCGGTGAAAACTTTGGCTAGTTCGGTGATATCCGCATTGGTATAGGTAGGGATAGGATCGCCGCTATTGTCGAACTTTAGTCTGCCATCGGGATTTAGGCTGACTAGGCCGATCGAGAAAAGTTGCATGATCTCGCGGGCATAGTTTTCGTCGGGGCTGGTTATTTGGTTGCCCTGGTTGTCGTACTCGGCTTTGGCATTCTGCAGGTGGCTCAGGTATTTACCCATCAGAGGGTGTTTACTGACATCGACTAAGATATCGCGGAAATTGCCATCGCTGTGAGCGCTGAGCATATCCCAATAGCTAGCGGCGGCGTAGGAACGGTTTCGCACAGTGGTGTCTGCCTCGGAAATAACGAGGATCTGGCTGAGAGCGAAACCAACTCGCTGGCGTAACTGATCTCGAGCGGCCGAGGCCTGGGTCCACCATGCGCCTCGGCGATTAGCTAAGAAAGGCTGGGGATTGCCACCAGCCAGTCGCGAGTGACCATTCATAGCATACTCCTCGGTATCCATGGCGTAGGTGAGACTATGCATGGAGGATTGAGGGCGGCTGAATTGCTCGTCTATCCACGCATCGAAGGCTGCGATACGGTCGCCACTGTAGGTATTGACGATGGAGTCGTAGAGGGAGTCGATATCCGATTTGTCGGGCCCGAAGGATGCTTGAGTCAAAAAGCGGGAGATATCTTTCCTCAGGTCGTCACCTGTCAGCGGGTCGATCACTACAGGTGCGCTAGGTGGCTCAAAGGCTCCTGCGTTGTAAGGCGCAAAAAATGCCCAGATCTCACCTCCTGGTGCATTAGTCGTATGAGCATTCACATAGAGAGGGAGTGCACCGTCCTGCCCATAAAGGGCATCGATGAGGTCCTGCCCACTGTAGGGGCCGGTAGCTGTGATCTGCCACACGTGATCATCGATCACACCGAGAGGTAGGCTTTCTACGACTGGGCCATTGGTCGCGCCGCCGCTGCCATTGTCACCAGCGTGGTGGACGTGAGCTGCGGTTTGAGTCGATGTGAGGCTGTTGAAGTTGAAATCGACTAGTGCTCGGTCGCGGCGGCCATTGAGACGTATCGTGGCATACCCGCTGGCTGTGGTGGAGGCTCCGCGCTCTGGAGATGTCGGGCCGTAGAATAGCTGCGAGTGAGCATCGATATCATTGGCATCGTAGATGGTCACTGCGCCGCCATTGGCAGCGCCTATGGTGTAGTCAGCGTGCTCCTGAATGGCCAGTTGCGTCGAGATCGGGTAATCCGCTTTTGCTGTGACGACGGGCTCGACTAGTAGGGTTTTGCTCGTTTCTCCAAAACCGAGTGTGAGAAAACCATTGATGATTGTGCCCGAGGTATCCTTCAGTGTGTAGTCGCTGTCGGTGGCATCGCCTGTCGTGGTGAGAAAGATAGTGATAGGATCGAGCCCGCCGCTACGGGTCAAAGTGTAGCTACCATTATCGGCCAGGCCATTCTCTCCAAACACCTCATAGGCCTCGCTGTCTGTTACTGATAGTTGGACTGATGCCGAGCCAGAAGCTGCCTGAAAATCGGCTAGGAAGCGATCTCTATCTGAGACCGTGCCGCCATCACTGAAGTCTGATAAATGATCATAGGCGCTGAGCAGCCTCTCGCCCCAGTCAGATAGACCGTCGTCGTCACTATCGAGGTCTACCACAGAGATCCGAAAAAATTCTTTAGGTTTGTCGACTGCGGTTACCGTGACTTCTACGACAGTACCAGTGCCTAGGACATCGGCCAGGGTATTGTCGATCTGCCAGTCCGAGTTGTTTTCAGAAAGATCGGTCGCACGCCAGATGACGTAGCGTTTACCCAGTTTGGTCCGGATGGAGAGTTTGGCTGTGGAGCCATCGTGAGTGAACTGGCTGATCTCGGGCCAGTCTTGATCGTCGAATGGATCGGTGCCAGCTTGTGCCTCCTCGAGATTTGATGAGCCATCACCATCGGCATCATCACTTGGTGATAAAGCGGATGCGCTGTAGTAGCTTTCCCAGATATCATCGAAAGAATTGTTATTCGAATCTAGGGCCCAAGAGCTAGTGATCCAGATACAGCAGAGCCATGGCAGCAAAAAAGCGGCAGGGCTAGATGACTTTGGGTTGCGGTTCATCGATGGTTCGGGCTAAAGGGGGAACCATCTCAGAGTATAGCGCGGCGAGGGTGGTAAGGACAAGTTAATTGTCTGTCTGGATGCGGAGTTCTTCGAGTAAAACGTCTAGCTTACGAAAGGGTTCATAACTTCGATGTTTCCAGATTTCTTTACCATCTGCAGATAGAGCTAAAACCCCATGCGTAGGGTAATCTTCATAACCATCATACATCCCTGCTCGAAGGAAGGCGGTCAGTTGCTCGTCTGCGCTGGCGAATCGGAAGGGGAATGAGGCCGTGGTTGTGGCTAGTTCTTGGCGTAACGTTTTTTGTGGCTGAGCACTCAGTGCGATGACTTCGAAGCCGAGTTCGGTGATTGAGCTATGAATTTTGCTGAATGCTTGGAGCTGCACGATACAAGCGGGGCAAGTCACTCCATTGAAGAAAATCACCAGTGCGGGGCGACCATTCCGCATGGCGTCGACAGTGGTGTGGGTACCGTCGGGTAACGTCACGGTTAGCTCTGGGACGAGAGTGGTAGGCACGTCTGTGGGCATGAGGATCCGAAACGGGGTTGCTCGGCTCTGCCAGCTAGGCCGCCAGCCTGCGGCATCGGTGACCGGAGTTATCATTTGAGCGAGGGCAGTGCTCTGGTCAGCGCTAGCGATGATCGACTGTAGAGAGCGAGTCAGGGAGAAAAGGGCAGCCCGAGTGTCTCCGCTATCAAATGTGGCCTGGATCGATGTGATTCGAGTGTGCAGGGAGTCTAGATCGCTATCGTCGGCTAGCCTGAGTGTCCAAGCGTGGGTGTCTCGCTGGCGTTGAGCTCGATCGGCCGTGGTGTAGGCTGGGGATCGCCGCCAAGTCTCTAACCATGCTCTAGCTAACTGTGTCTGGCCGGTGCGATGGGCCAGCTCGATGATCTGTGGGTAAATGGCTGGACTGAGTAGATTCTGGTCTGCTGCGGTCGCTAAGAGGTCGCTGCTGGTCGCGAAATCTTCGTTTCGAAGGGATAGGCGTAGTGCGACCTCGAGGGTGGCGGGATTGGACACGCGAGCGGCGAGCTGCTTGGGAGGGATCAATAGCTGCATCTGGTCGGCTATCGCGAGGTGCATCCAGTCGCGATCTGCGCCGATATGCGAGAGTAGCCACGAGCTGTGAGTCGTTTGGGTGAATTCCCCCGCTCGCAGCGCCTCTTTGAGTAGCCACTCTCTGACGAGGTCTAAAGCCGAGTCGGGGTGGGCGCCGCACCAGAGATCGAGAGTCTGGTGGTCGGAGATAGAGCCCTCTGCGATGGCTGTAGCGAGATCTCGCCACACTACCGAGGTACACGCCGCCGCAGCTTCCTTGGCAAAAAGGCGGCAGACAGCTGGGGCATCGAGCTGGTGTATCGCCATGGCGACGAGTGCTTCTCCCCGAGCGTTGTCCTGCCAGGCCTGTCGAAACAGGCGTATGGCTAGCGGATGATCGGCATTCAGACTAGCCTGCCAGCCTAGAGTGTAGGCTGTTTGGTCTGTAGTCGGTAGGTCGACTCGATCATAGGGACCTGCGAGAAAGGCTTCGTAGAGATTTTTTGGAGCGGCTCCCGCATCTAGCGACCAGAGCAATGGCGCTAGACAGCGGTACTTTGGCGGCGAGATAGTCTGGCTCTGAAGAGAGGGCATCCCTATCGCTAGGCACGCACCATAGATCAGATAGCTGGATACCCATCTCGGCATGAGCGACGCTAGACCATAGCTCAGGACTTCGCCAATGCCTTCCGGAAATCTCGCGGTGTCGTTTGGTGTATCTCTTGAAATTGACGATTGAAATTGGACTGGCTGATGTAGCCGACATCTATGGCGATCATGGAGATCGGATCGTCTGTCTCGAGTAGTCTGCGAGTGGCTTTGCCGATGCGCACTGTCTGCAGGTATCTCTGAAAGCTCATGCCGACATGCTGATGAAAGAAACGGCTGACCGACTGTGGGTGTAGAGCGGCCACATCTGCGACCTGTTGCAGATGTATGGGGTGGCCCTGTTCCGTCATTTCCTCGATGTAGCGTATCGTGCGGTCGAGGCGAGCCACCGATTTGGTCGATATCTGCTGGGAAAATTCCACTGAAGCGAGCTGACTAGGCGTTTTTTCAGATAGACCAGAGAGGATCTCGATCAGGCGGATGGCACGGGCGCTGCCTGCTGGCAGTTGGAATAGTCCTTCGATATCACGACTGATGACACCGGCATCACTACTGGTGAAATCTAGCCCTCTAGCAGCGCGCTGTAGCATGGCGCCAATCGGTCGAAACTCGCTCATTTGGAAAAACTCGGAGCCAAATCGATCTGCGGAGAACTGGATGACTTTAGCCCGAGCTCTGTCAGCTCCCTCGCTCTGGTACTGGTGAGGGAGGTCGGAGCCGATCAGGACTAGATCGCCAGGGTGAAAAGGCGAAAGGGAGTCGCCGATCAGCCGCTGGCCACTACCCTCCTGGATGAGTGTGAGCTCCACTTCTGGATGGCGGTGGTAGGTATTGTGAAAAGCGGGCAGGTCTAGGCTGAGGCAAGAAAATGACTGTAGCGGGGGCGAGGTGATAGATTCAACTGCGGGCTTCATCAGATGGAATATGGCGCAAAACTAAGCTTATAGCCTTCGGTTTTGTGAAGATAAGCTTGGTTCTAGTTTGTAGAGGTGTTGTCGAGTGTTGCGGTATCTGGCATTTTAGTCACCGATGTCAGCTGCTACGAAATGCCCGTTTCACGATGCCTTTGCCGAGCAACGCAAGCAGGGCGATGCGATGCCGATCAACTTCGAGGGCGAAGAGCTGACCATGCTGCTCAGCTACGAGGCTGTACGCGATGCTGCGCGGAATTTTAAGAGTTTTTCATCGGATGCGCCTTTTCGTGTGCCGATACCGTCTGAGGAGAATGTGCGAACCATACGCCAGCTGCCGATCGAGACTGATCCGCCCGAGCACAGCGCCTATGTGAGGCTGATCAAGCCTTACTTTCGCCGCCCACGAGAGGAGTACTACATAGATCAAGTGGAGGACATCATCCGTGCGCAGCTCAAGCATGCCATCTGGGTAGAGGAGGTAGAGGTAGTTCGCGAGCTGGGCCTGCCTCTGCAGTGCCAGGCGCTGACGCTGCTGCTCAATGTCGATGAATCTGAGGCCGACGAATGGATCGGCTGGGGGATTCATGTCTTTAATGATGGCGATGGCGAGGAAAAGGGCTCTTCACTCGAGGATTACATCCACCGGAAGCTAGACGAAGCTGAGGCCGCGCCACCGAGAGATGACTTCTTTTCCGCGATGGCTCACGGCGACGTCAATGGGCGAAAGCTGACTCGCGATGAGATGGTCGGCTACATTAATCTCGCTTTTGCTGGAGGTCGAGACACCATCATTCAGTCCGTGGCATTGATGTTGGCGCTCTGTGCTGATCGGCCAGATTTACTCGATCGAGTCCGTGCCGACGACGCTATCGTCGAGCCTGCTGTGGAGGAATTTTTTCGTATGTCGAGTGTGCTCACCCATATTGGCAGGGTCAATGTGTGCGAGGGCGATGTCCACGGCGTGCCGACTCCTGCAGATCGACGCATCTCGCTGTGCTGGGCGTCTGCCAACTTTGATGAAAAGGCGTTTGTCGATGCGGATGTTTACGATCCCGAGCGTAGTCCCAATCGTCACATCGCATTTGGCACAGGGCCACATCAGTGCGCTGGGGTTGATCATGCCCGGGCGATCATGCGCACGTTACTGCGGCTACTGGCCGAGATGCAGGTGCGGGTGGAGGTGCTGGATGCAGAGGAGAATGTCGAGTCGCACAACGACTATGAGCGCCGGACTGGGTATGAGCGGCTGGTGGTGCGCCTGAGTCAGGAGTAGATCTATGAACAAAAGGTGGTGGCTCCATTATCCCTTAATTATCTCTGGGATTCTGCTGGTTGTTTACACGAGCAGTTACTTGGTTTTGAAGTGGGAGTGCTACTCGCGAGTGATGATACCTGCAGATCCTTGGATAGGTAGCGGTGAGCGGATGGTTGGAAAAGTCTCGTATTGGGGGAAATCCGTTCTAGGTGGCGGGAGATCATTGCGCTTCAGAGATCCAGGGCACCAATTGAGTGACAAAGAGATCAAGTTTTTGAACGGGTTGTTTGCACCGATGAGGCCGATTGACGCAAGGCTGACTGGCTGGGCCGTGAAGTACCGATCGCCGGAGTTTAGGCGGAGATTTTAGCGAGACAGTTGCGAGTTTTCCGGGAGCGCCGACGTCCTCGTCGGCTTAGTTAGCCATTAGTCGCAACCGATGAAGCCGACGGGGCCGTCGGCGGTCCAGGGGGAGGCGTTCGCCGAATTTACGCCTAAAAGGCGTCCAAGACAGTTGTGTCACCGCACGTCGTCGGTATACCATTACGGTCGTCTCTCCAAAATGAAGCGCTTTGTCCTCATATCCCTGACTATCGGTGTGGTCGTGTCTGCGGCTGTGCTGGCGCTGTACTTTCTGGATGTCTATGCTGGGCTGGGGGAGTGGCTACAGGGCTATTTCCGCTCTGCCGGGGTGTATCCAGCTGGGGGCGAGACGATTGATCCGGTTTGGCTATCGCCTTTGGTTATATTTTGTGTGGGAGTCTGGGGGACCTGGTGCCTGGCTGATCTAGGGCAGGCGGCGCAAAAGGTCATCGTGCTCGTGGTGTTTGGCATTTTACTGGGAGCGGCATCGCTGGTTTTGGCCATGTTTGGGGTCGAGTTTGAGCCGTTTTCTGCGCTTTCGGCCCTAATACTGGCCGCCTGTGGGGCGGTGTTTTTCTCGATGGGCACGGAGGTGGGGCGCCGGAAGCAGGTGCTGGAGACAGTGCTAGGTAGCCGCATATCGCGGGACAAGTTTGATGCACTGATGGAGGCACCTCAGCCGCCGAACTTCGAGGGGGCAGTGCGCGAGGTGGCGGTGCTGACCTGTCATCTGACGAATCGAGAGGAGCTGCAGGCCGCACTGAAGCCAGCGGACTTCATGAAAATGGCGAATCTCTATCGGCGCGCCGTGTCGCACTACCTCGCCCAGCGTGGTGCCTATCTCGATGAGGCTGGGCCAGATATGATCCGTGCCTATTTTGGGCTGCTCGAGGCCAGCCAAGATCATGCGGTGTATGCAGCCCAAGTCGCGCTGCAGATGAAAGAGGCGCTGGCAGGCATCAATCGCGAGTGCCATACCCGCTATCTGCACGAGCTGCGCATCGGTATCGGTCTATCGACAGGGCCGGTCACCACAGGAGTCTATGGCTCGCGCGATCACTTTTTTCTGAGTGGTATGGGGCCTGCTGTCGATTTTAGTGTGCGGCTGGCTCATGCGAATCAGCGCTATGGATCCGATATCCTCGTCTGCCCTCAGGTGCAGCAGCAGGTACAGCCTATGATGGAGCTGCGGCCGATGGATCTTTTCTACGAGCAGGGTGATCGCTCGCTGACCGAGGTTTACCAGTTGCTCGCCTTGCAGGAGGATTTCGACGATGAGCACCGTGCGCTGCGCGATAGCTACTGGCAGGGCATCATCCACCTGCGCGAGGGGGACTACCTGGCGGCTCTCGAGCACCTGCACAAAGCCCAGATTCCCGGGCGTGAGGATCTGCCTCTGGACTACTTCATCCTGCAGGCGGAGGAGAAAAAACAGGCCGCTGAGCAGCCAAAAAGTGGATTGACGGAGGTGGGGGCATCGCGTCTGCTTCGTAATCTCTGATAAATGGCATCGATTGACTATCCAGCTCCGGTAAAGACGCTCATCTCTCATCTCAAGCGTCTGCCAGGTGTAGGCCCGAAAAGCGCTGAGCGTATCGCTATCTGGCTGATCCAGCACGGGCGAGATCTGACGGGGCTGCTGTCGCAGTCGCTGGCTGAGGCTGGCGAGGTGGTCGGCGAGTGCGATATCTGCGGATTTTTCTCAGCAGCCGAGGAGGGCTGCCGCATCTGTGGAGCGATGGATCGCGAGATGGAGAGCCTCTGCATCGTCGAGCAGCCGACAGATATCCTGCTGCTCGAGAGGTCTGGAGCGTTTCGTGGGCAATATCATGTACTGCGCGGAAAGATCTCTCCGCTGGACGATGTCGGCCCTAGCGATCTGCGTATCGCCGAGCTAGTGAAGCGCCTAGAAGACAGCTCCTACCGCGAGGTGATCCTAGCCCTGAGCGCCGATGTGGAGGGCGAGGCCACGGCCAACTATCTGGCCGACATGCTGGGGGAGAAAGAGGGCCTGCGTGTGAGTCGTCTCGCCCACGGTATTTCGGTGGGTGGTGGTTTGGAGTCGGCAGATGAGCTGACTTTGCTCAGAGCGCTGGAGGGGCGGATAGGTATGGGGTAGGATTGTTTTGCTATTTAATGGTGAACTCGCTAGCTTTCTCTTCATGGCAGACCAGAACCCAACAGCACGAAAAAAGCCCTCCTGTCTTATGGTGATAGGAATTCTTTTCGTGATACACATCGTTTTGATCACTGGTTTGTGGTTTCTTTTAAAACCTATTCCTAGGCCCAATCCTCCTCAAATCACAGCTTCGGCTGTATCTTCTGGAGTCATCGATCTCGATGCAGCTCAGGCCAAGGCATTGCTAGACTCGGGAAAAGCCATTGGTCTCGATGTGCGGACTCAGGGGGAGTGGGATGCTGGTTTCATTGCCGATGCGGTTCACTGTCCGATTTCCGATCCTGACTTCGAAGCGGAGCTGGCGAAGATCGATCACGGCAAACCCTACGTGGTCTACTGAAAAATGGGAGCCGACGGCGGTCGCAGTCGGAAAGCAGTGGAAGCTCTGAAGAAGCAAGGCATCACGACGATCTATCACCTGGATGGTGGTATCCATGGCTGGGAGCAAAAGGGGCTGCCAGTGGAGAAGATGGCGCCGTAGCAAGTGCTAGCTGTCCGGTCGATTGTACCCTATTCAGTCTGGACTGTACCCTATTGAATTTGAGCTGGCTGGCCCATGGGAAGAATGGGAGTAATGAGAAGAATTTATAATTCCCATTATTCTCATTCTTCCCAACCCCATTACTCTCATCACTCCTATTACTCTCATCTCAGTGCCTCAGCCACTGAATCTGGGCCGATTGCGCCAGGTTTAGGGCCATAAAAAGGGGTGAAAAGCCGGAGCCATTGTTCTAGGATCGGTTGCTGAACCAGCATTCTACTCATGCAAGCTTACCTACCAGTCATCATCATCGTCATCTATCTGGCCCTGCTGCTGGGGATGGCGATGTTTAGCGGCAAACTCTTTCGCGGCACATCGAAGGACTATTTCGTCGCGAGTAACTCGATCGGCCCATTCATGCTGCTGATGTCGGTTTTCGGCACGACGATGACAGCTTTCGCTCTGGTCGGTTCTACGAGTAAGGCTTTCACCCTGGGAGTCGGCACCTATGGCCTCATGGCTTCTTCCTCGGGTCTGATCCATGCGGCCTGTTTCTTTCTGATCGGGATCAAGGTGTGGGCCATCGCCAAGCGCCACGGCTACGTCACGCAGATCCAGTTTTTTCGTAATCGCTTCGAGTCGAATGCCTTGGGCTACCTGCTGTTCCCGATTTTGGTGTTGCTGGTCATTCCGTATCTCTTGATCGGTGTGATTGGTGCTAGCAAGACGATGTTTGGCCTGACCAAGGCGAAGGGGCCTAATCCAGGGATGTTTCCCGAGCTATTCGAGTCGACTGGTGGTGCTATCCCGCCATGGCTGACAGGAGCTGTGGTCTGTATCGTGGTGCTTTGCTACATCTTTGCTGGTGGCTCGCGAGCCGCCGCTTGGGCGAATACCTTCCAGACCATCGTTTTCATGGTCATGGGTGTGTTGGCCTTTACGCTGATCTCGAAAGAACTGGGCGGCCTGCAGGCAGCTATCGAGGGGGCTAAGGATACTCATCTAGTGCGCACCCAAAGTGGCCACATCGGCGTCCATCCGATCACGTTTCTGACTTACATGTTCATCCCGCTGAGTGTGGGGATGTTTCCTCACCTGTTCCAGCACTGGCTCACGGCGAAAAGCGCCAAATCTTTCCGCCTGACAGTGATCGCCCACCCGATCTGTATCATGATCGTCTGGGTCCCCTGTGTGCTTATCGGTATCTGGGCGACTGGCCAGCTATCGGCTCAGACCAATCCCGGAACTGTGCTATCGATCATGGTGGTCAAGCTGATCGGCAATCCGGTCATCGTCGGTCTGGTCACCGCAGGTATTTTGGCAGCGATCATGTCGTCGCTCGACTCGCAGTTTCTCTGTCTGGGCACGATCTTCACCAACGACATCGTGTTGCACAACTCGAAGAAACGCCGCTCCGACAAGGAGATCGTCAAGATCGCGCGGATGTTCGTCATCGGTATTGTGGTGCTCACCTACATCCTGTCGCTGGTGCTCTATGATAAGAGTGTCTTCGATCTGGCGGTGTGGTGTTTCTCAGGCTTTGCAGCGCTCACTCCGCTGGTGCTCGCCGCTCTCTACTGGAAGGGTGCGACCAAGCTTGGTGCCTTCGCCAGTGTCATCGCTACAGTTATCGCTTGGGCCTATTTCTTCCACAAGTCCGGCTACGGAGGTGAGTACACTGTGAATCACATCATGCCAGCAGCGATCTGCTGGGTGGTCGGAGCCGTGGTGATGATCGTGGTCTCGCTGATCACGCCCAAGCCATCGTCTGCGACACTGCGGAAGTTCTTTTAAGCCCCTAAATGCCTATGCGATCGCTGTGGCAGCGCTGGCGGCACGTCCCCTGGGGATGGCGCTGGGCGATATGGGTGGTGCTAGTGGTGGGAGGCTTTTACACGGTGGAGAATATCCGTGGGGCCTATGCCATGCGAGTCTATGAGCAGCGGTGCCTAGAAGCTGGAGAATGGCTGGTGAGGCCGGGGCCGCCTGAGGAGGGACAGAATCTGCCAGATCTACTAGCGGCAGCAGGCATCGATGATAGCAAGCAGCTGGAGGTCCAGGGATTTAATTTTAATAATGCGAGATTCCGCTATGGCCCCAGTCTTGATCGGTGCTTGCCCTTTGAGAAGTATATCACTGAGGAGGGGGAGTGGGACCAAGCTAGTGCGGCTCGCCGTTACCTAGAAAGGATTTCGGAAACTAGGCTGAAGGCATATGTAGCCGCTGCTCAAGAGGCCGACTACATCTATCACGAGGCAGATGAGAATGGTGTCGTGCAATTTGTGAGACTCTATAGTCGAGGTATCCAGCTACTTTGTTGGCGAGCATCGGCTTATCTAGCTGTTGGTCAGTCAAATGCGGCAATTAAAGATCTGCGCTTGGTTTTAATGGTCGCTAAAATGGCGAAAGCTGATGGCTACATGAATGATCAGTTAGTCTCTAACGGGGTGAACGCAATTGTGGCAGCTATCGTCTGGGAGGGGCTACAGTCTAATGAACCAGCTTGGCAGACCGATGAGATACGAGGGTTATTAACACAACTTTCGACGTTACCCGTTAGCAACCAGTTACCTGATTGGGTTTTTTGCAATGATCGATCTGTGAACTGGCAAATGCGCGAGCAAATCACCACATTATCAGGCAGACTGAGTGACGACAGCTTCTTTTCTTATGAGTCCATCGTTCCGCCACTGGGACTGTGGACCGATGCTGAGGAAGCCATCAATAAAGGCGCTCTATTTTTACCAAACGGATGGTTCAAGCTGTGGTGGATCCGATCTCAAGAGAATATGCGTGTGATAAACTGGCCTCACCTTCCTCGACTCGACAGCAATTGGAATTTTACTATTTGGCAGATGGTCGACGACCCTATGTTGTGGACATTCGATGCCTCATGGGCAATTCGGCGATGGCAAGCGACACAAAGGGCGGTGGTTATAGCACTAGCGCTGGAGTGCTACCGATCAGAAAAGGGCCGCTACCCGGCTAAGCTCTCGCAGCTAGCGCCAACTTACCTATCAGCTGAGCAACTGATCGATCCCTATGCGTCAGGGGCGGAGTTTCGCTATCTAGCCCCTGAAACCCCACAGGATCGCCCACTGTTTTACTCCCTCTGGATCAACGAAAAAGACGATGGCGCTACTCGCAGTGCCGGCACAAGAGACGGCGATCTAGTCTGGTCCTACCAGCTGGCGGATGACCCTGCCGTTGAGAATTGATCCCGTTTAGCGCCATGGGTAGCCGAGTTGCTATCGCCTTTTTCCTGAGATACAATCACACACCGCCATGAGCATAGCAGAGCAAACCACTTACCTTTCTGAGGCAGATTACCTGCGACTAGAGGAGGAGAGCGAGACCAAGCACGAATATGTGGATGGGGTAATCTATGCCATGGCAGGTGGTAAAAATCGCCATGGCTTCATAGCTGATAATTGCTATGGCCACCTTTGGGCTAGATTGCGAAAGTCGCGGTGCCGCCCGTTTAGCTCTGACACCAAGGTGAAAGTCCAGCAGGCGAGGAGTGCCGATTACTACTATCCCGACTGTGGGGTAGTGTGCGATAAAAACAGCGACTCAGACGTTTTTCAGGAGAAGCCTGTTCTACTGATCGAGGTGCTTTCCACTTCGACCAGACGAACTGACCAGAAAGAAAAGCGAGATGCTTACCTTAGCATCTCGAGCCTCCACACCTACCTCCTGATCGAGCAAGATCGCCCTGAAGTCCGCATCTACGAGCGGCAGGATGACGACCAATTTTCCAACACAATCGTAACTGGACTCGACCAGGTGATCGATCTGCCAAAGCTCGACACCTCGCTGGCTCTAGCCGAGATCTACGAAGACATCACTTTTGAATAACTAACGAACTATCATGACACCTGACGAAGCAAGAAACCAACTCGACGAGCGCGTACGCGAGATGATGCAGTGGCACTTCTCCGAGGAGACTGGCTGCCCATTTTGGCTGGATTGGAAAGCCGAGGCTGGCTGGGACCCACGCGAAGAAGTGAAGAGCTTCGACGATATCGTGAAGTTCGATCACTTTCAGGATGAGTGGCTGCGTGAGGAGAAAAATGAGCGCTTTGTGCCCAATGCCTACAAGGGGCGTCCATTCAATGTGTTTGAGACCGGCGGTACTACAGGCTGTCCCAAGCAGCGAGTCGGCTGGGAGGACTACAAGCACGACTACGAGCAGTTCTCTGATCAGCTCAGCGATGAGTATTTCCCTAAGGGAGGCAACTGGATCATGGTAGGCCCCACAGGCCCACGTCGCCTGCGTCTGGCGGTGGAGCACCTCGCCAATACTCGTGGCGGTAGCTGCTACCATGTAGACCTCGACCCTCGCTGGGTGAAGCGACTGATTGGTCGCAAAGAGCTGGATCAGGTCGAGCGCTACCAGGCCCACGTGATGGAGCAGGCGGTAAATATCATCAAAGCTCGCGACATCTCCTGTATTTTCACCACGCCCAAGCTGCTAGCCAGCATCGGTGAGCGCATCTCGATCCCTGGGCAGGGTATCAAAGGCTGCTTCTGTGGAGGTACGTCGATGACGCCCGAGTACGTCCGCTTCCTGCAGGAAGAGGTGCTAGAGGATAAAGCCCTGTTCGTGCCGACCTATGGCAATACGCTGATGGGGCTAGCGGTGAGCATCCCCAGCGAGCTGAAGCAAAATGACTACAGCGTGACCTACTGGGCACCCCAGCCTCGCGCAGCCCTCCGCATCGTGGATGCCGAGGACACCGCCAAGACTATGGACTACGGCGAGTACGGTCGTGTCGAGCTGACCACCCTGACTCACGAGTTTTTCATGCCTCGCTTCCTCGAGCGCGACGAAGCCATCCGCCGCAAGCCACACGAGAAATACCCTTGGGATGGTGTCGGTGATGTGCGTCCATTCGGTGCGCTGACGAAGAAGGTGATTGAGGGTGTGTATTAAGTTTTTAATTCGGCTCGGTGTTTTCCGAAAGCAGAGCGTGTAGTAATGTCTGGTTTACTGTTTAGTTATAAATCAGGAGGTTACGCCGAAGTTCGGGAAGCGCTTTTGAGCTTGGAGGGCGAAGATTCAGAAAGCGAGGCTATAGACGTGGCTGATGAGTTCGTTTCTCGTTCGATTCGAAACTTAACAAGGATTTATGAGGCGTTAGTCTCGGTTGGGTATGATTTCGAGAATCCGACCGAGTCTTTGGTTGTTTCCTCTTCAGTTGATGATCAGTCTGTAGCAGATTTTGAGGCGCGAATGGGTAGGATACCGACTCTCGCTAAGCGATGGTATCTACGGATTAAGTCGGTCGATTTTACGCAGACCTTTGATCAGATGACGGATTCCCAATCACCTCTAGCGGGCTTGGGGTGGAATACTCCGTTTATCTTTCAATCTCTTGGTAAGGCTCTCAGTCATTGGGAGCATCATCAGTCGGGATGTGATGAGTTTTGTGAGGAGGTTGATGCGAATTCAATTTCCCGAGAATTGTTAACTGGAGGATGTGCCTCAAATAATGATTGTAAGGGCTTGCAACTACCATCCAATGGTTTTGATGAAGTACTTTATGATGAAGGTTTTGGGCCGCACTATTTCGGTGACGAGATATCTCGTGGATTTCTACACAAAGGTTTTCCCGTGTTAACAGCTTCAAAGGAAACTCTTAAGTTTGTTCGATCGCTGTATGGGGAAACTAACATCGATTATGTGAATCAGAAGCTTCCGTGTGATTTAGAGCGCGTGTGAGATAGACCGTCTGTGTTCTTTTGGCAGATGGTTTGGAAAGGTTTGATCAGTATTAGTGGCTTAGAGTGATCTGTTTTGGCTCAAGGAGGGGCTGTCTTCAGCTGCCCGGCAGGCTGAGCCATTGCTTCGGCCGGGGTAGCCGGGCAGCTCCTATGAGTGTTGTAAAGTTGGTTTTCTCATTAAGCGTTC
>JAHDID010000133.1 GCA_020630975.1 Verrucomicrobiota bacterium | reverse complement strand
GGAAATTCGACCTTGCTGACAACACTTCATAGCATCTGAAGGCAGCCCCTCCTTGGGCTAAAAACAATACCCTATAGCTCCGGATCAGGTAGCTGGGCGACAAGATGTCGCCCCTCCTTGGACCTAGGTAGTAGCTAAAGCGCCCCTCAGAGGGCGGGGCGGCTCTTCGGGCTTTTTGCTACTGACTAATCAGTTCCGTGATGAATTCTTCGATGGTCACTCCTTGGATGATTTGACCAAAGATTTGGCCGGCTCTCAACTCACCAAAGGTGCCGATTTCGCCGAAGACACCTCCGGAGAACGTGCCGGTAATGCTTCTCATCGGTAGACCACCCACTTCAGCCCAACTGACAGGCGTCTGCTCGACTCGCACCGTGTATGAGGTATCACCAACCGTAGCACCGCTCAGGGCAGCCGACCAGTTTCCTGCTAAGTCTGCACTCACAGTCTGAGATCCGATCTCGTTGCCCACTTCATCCGTCAAAACAACTCTCACGGTAGCACCCGGAGATGCGACACCAGCGAAGAATGGAGTTAACGTCAGTAATGGCTCGCCCGGCAAACGATCCCCTGGAACGACATCGAAATCCGCTCTAAACCCTGTAAACATTCTCTCATCCTCTAGACTACGGAAAACACTAAGTATCCCCTGTAGCGGCACCCCTTGATCAGCCACATCGTCACTAGCGATCTGCATCTCAGCGGCGCGAGTGTCGACCGTTACCGCTGGATTATCCGAGCCTGTCAGCTGCACGATGATCGACTCAGGATCTTCCACCAAATCATCATCGAGTATGGATATATCGATAAACGCAGTGGTCTGCCCCGCCACGATGGTCGTGGTCACCGGAATGGTGAAATCGGTACCGTCGGTAGCTGTGCCAGTCACATTATAGGTGAAGGTGGTATCCACCGTAGCCGTGATACCATCGCCAAACGATACTAGGAACTGCCCTGAACCACCCGACTCAGATGGATTGGTAGACAGGGCAGAAATGGTAGCGGTATTATCAGTCGCATCGATAATTTCTATACTCGCCGTATCAACCGCATCGATAGCAATCAGAGGGTTGTCGACGGCAGTAAGCGTCACTGTCATGGTCTCATTCCCCTCGATCAGATTATCCGGCAGGGCATTCACATCGATATCCACCGAATTGAGACCTGCTGGAATAGTAACGGTGAACGGTAAGGTGTGATCGCTACCATCGACTGTCCCAGAGACAGCAAAGGTAACGACCGTATCCGTGGCACTGGTCACACCCGTAGGTAGAGATATAGTGAACTGCCCTGGAGCCCCACCCTCTGTCGCATCGCCACCAGCTGTGATACTGACAGTAGCGGCTTCATCATCGACCAAATTGATAGAGGCCGATGCAGACGTGGTGCTCACACCAACCGCTGAATTATCCGTGGACGTGATCGTGAGAATGACTGTCTCAGTCCCCTCGACTAGGAAGTCATCCAGAGCCGTGACGTTGACGACACCTCCATTACCATTCGCAGGAATCGTCACGCTGCCAGGCACAGTGAAGTCCGTGCCATTAGTCGCTGTGCCGCTGACCGTAAAATTGATCACAGTCGCCACCGGAGTGGTCGCGCCACCATCTAGAGTGATCTGGAACTGACCATTGGTGTTAGGCTCGCCTGCCTGAGTCACTGCTGCTATACTCACCGTAGCACTATCGTCATCGAGGATGTTTACCGTGGCACTATCATTACCGGTATCGATCGTGACGCTACGTCCACCGGTATTCCCCGCTGTGACAGCGGTCAGCTGTAGATCCACTGTCTCGCTCACTTCGACGGTGCCATCATTGATAGTCGATACGTCGATAGTCGCAGTCGTCTGCCCTGCTAGCACGGTGACGGTTCCGGAGAGGGTGGTGTAGTCGGTGCCACCTGTAGCCGTGCCACCGATGGAGTAGGTAAAGGTGGTATCCACATCACTAGCCTCTGTCATGGTCACAGTGAACTGACCACCATCGCCACCTTCGGTCGCACTCGGATCATTAGCAGCCAGCGTGACCGTCGCATCCACCAGCGGTGTCAGCACGATATCGAACGTGATAGTCGTAGTATCGTCGCCACTGTTTGCGGTGCCACCATCGTCGGTGACAGTCATCACGATGGTCGCAGTTCCATTCGCGTTTGGAGCTCCGGTGAAGGTCAAGTTACCACTGCTATCGATAGCCGGAGCCACTGAGAATAGAGATAAGTTGGTAGAGCTGCCTGTATCCAATGTGTAGGTGATGGTCTGTCCGGCCTCACTGGAGTCACCAGGCAGACTACCATTCGGATTGGCCTGAGTGATAAATCCGGTCACGGTCTGAGCGCCAGCGTCCTCGCCAACAGTCTGATTGCCCTGGTGAGTCACACTAGGCTCGTCATTCACGGCAGCGACATTGACATTGATGACGATGGTATCCTTCAGCCCGTCCGCATCAGTCACCTCTACGGTGAAAGAATCGGTGCCATTGAAATTAGCCGTCGGGGTGTAAGTGACCGTAGGCGTGCCACCTATACCAGTGACATTGGCCGTGCCATTGCTAGCTGCGGAGGAGATCGCCCAACTGAGAGTGGCAGACTCGCCCAGATCCGCGTCTGTCGCCCCCACAGAAACCGAGAACGCAATCGGCGAACTATCCTCAGTCATATTGACTGTGATCGGTCCAGCACCCTGTGTAATGACCGGTGCATCCTCTCGATCAATCAGTATCTGCTTATTCGCGGTGTCGATGACCACCTCGTAGCCCGCTGGGAGCCCTGTGACCCCAGCAAATGCAGAACCGGTGAGAGTGCCCGTGTAGGTCGCAATCACATACTGCGGATCATCCACGGCGACTATCTCTGCGAGGTTTAATGTCGCATTGGTGATATCCAAGTTACCATTGATCGCTGCCAGATCAGCTGTGCCAGCGCCAGTACCATCTAGCTCGACTTCGAATTCCCCATCGATGTCGGCTCCACCATTCAATGTCAGCGTACCTACACCGCCGTTTCCAGGAGCCAAGTTACCACCAGCATTGATCGTAACAGCGCCAGCTACAGAGCCAGTGCCAGCGAGGGTCGCACCACTGACGACAGTAACAGCACCTGCACCGGACTTGGTCCCAGTAACCAACAATGTCCCTGCATTGACCGAAGTATCTCCAGCAAAGGTATGACTACCAGTCAGCTCCATGGTACCTGCACCTGTTTTCTCAAGATGACCGCTAAGAAAATTGAGCGAAAGAACCAAATCAACACCTGAAGGGTCGGTGCCATCAGCTACATTGAAGGTGATCGTATTCCCGCCTTGCGCATTTAAAAAGGCGCTACCGGATGATCTAATGACATTCTGCGCACCTCCAGTGGTGGTAAATGTATCATTCGTGCCAAACGCAGTGCCCTGGAAAAGGAAATTACCAGATATGAAGTCGACTGTTCCACCGCCAGATGGACCAAAGGTGATGTTATCACTCTGGAACGCCATGCGATTATCGGCTGGATTGGTGTCTTCAAACTCAAGTAGAGCCCCATTGACGGTGATATCCTCAGGAATTTCTTCAATTCTATTCCCAATAATAGGTTGCGCACTGCTATCAGCGAGGAATTTCAGGGCCCCATCATTGATGACAATATCGACAGAATCGCTATGCTGGCTAGGGGAGATATTCTCTAGAGTCAATCTACCTGAACCCTCCTTAACTAGCGTGACGCCTCCAGTAAGGCTACCCTGATAAACCGTATCACTATCTTGATCAACGGTCAGAGTGCCATTCCCAGAGCTATCCGTTATATTCATACTCCCTCCGACATCAACCGCTCCCCCGGTAGTTAGAATCGAAGACACCGTTTGATCAAAGCCATTCAAGTCTAATGTGGAATTATTCCACCCGATATTACTACCCCATCCAAAAGTGACTTCTTGATCTGTCGGCAGAGCATCATTGGCTCCCAGGGTCGCCTTGGCACCAAATGCGAGGTGCAGATTCCCCCAGTTGTTTCCTGCGGCATTATAGGTCGCTTGAGAGACATGCTGTATCATCGTAGCTGTTCCCAAATCTACGACATCGTTAAAAACCGCATTAGAGACCAGAACTTGATTAGCTGTTGAATTGACTTGATCGCTAAATATCAAAGTCCCGCCACTTATTCGCGATGTGCTATTCAAGGTCACTACTCCATTTATCGTACTAGTCCCAATAGAAGATAGCTTAGTAGGCCCTCCTCCATTTCCATTAATAGTAATAGGCTCGTCTACAGTTACGCCATTAAGAGTGAGCCGAGCACTGCTATTGACGTTATCCACCAGTATCGAACCGGTTCCCAACCCATTTCCATGATCAAGCTGAAGAGTTCCCTCGCTTATTGTGGATCCACCGGAAAAGGTATTATTACCGCTTACGGTCAGGGTGCCAGATCCACTCTTGACTAGATTGCCCGTACCGATGATATCGCCTGCCAGAGCAGCGGCAGAGCCATTGTTAACGGTCAATGTCGAGCCACCCTCGAGCACAAGTGTCGATCCGGCAGCGCTAGACAGCTCGGTCACTGTCACCGTCTGAGCCACGTCTGGCCCAGTGATGTCTACCGTCATACCTGCCGGTATCGTGACAGGTCCCGTGTAGTTTCCACCGTTGATGATAATCTTGTTGATACCATCATTCTGAGCGGCCGTTATGGCATCTTGAATGGTAGCAAACGCACTTTGGTTGAAGATACCTCCTTGATCTCCAGTCTCACCCAAGTCTGCATCGGTAAAGACCGTATTATTAGCTGTCCCCACCCAGGCATCATCCACGTAGTAGGCTGCAACCACCTCATTGTCGATAATCGTGGTGGTCACCGTATTGCTACTGCCGATGCCGACAGCCTCGAATCCGCCTCCACTAACTGAGTCAATCGTCACAACGATGTTCTCAGCTACCTCTACCAGCGCATCGTCGATCGTATTGATCGTAAACGTCTGCGATGTGGTGCCAGCCGATATCGTGACACTGGCCACACCAGTGTAATCGCTACCATCCGCGGCTGTTCCTGTATATGCCAAATTGACTGTGATATCTGTGGCAGGCGTCTGATCGACTGTCACTGTGTAATTACCAGTAGCGTCCCCCTCAGTGACACTTCCAGGCCCACTGATCGATACCAGAGCCGTATCCGCATCATCGCTGATCGTCGCTGTAGAAACGACATCTGCCGTACTTGTCACCGCCCCACTCACGTGAGCAGCCGTGAGGGTAAAAGTCTCACCATCATCAGCGAGAAAGTCATCTACAACTGTGGTGCGAACCTGCACGGTCGTCTGCCCCGCTGCTATCGTGACATTACCCGTGACAGGCTGCCAAGCTGATCCATCGAAATACTCCAGAGCATTACCAAAATCAGTGCCCGCTGTCGCTGTGCCCCCAGCAAGTGCAGGAGTCAACACGACTGCTTCGTCACTGGCATTGCTCAAAGTCAGGGTAAACACCGCATGAGAATCGGTACCCTCCGTCACCGAAACATCCGCTATCGTCAAAGTCGGGGTATCGTTGTCCGTACCACCGACACCCGTGCCATCGTCGAGGATAGTGCCCGTGCCACTCCCACCTGCTATCGTCCCGCCTGTAGCACCGCTCAAGCCGATCGTGAAACTCTCGCTTCCCTCATAGACAGTATCATTAGTAACAGTCACAACCACATCCTTGGAGGTTTCACCAGCAGCAAAGGTGACCGAGCCGTTGGCTAGCGTGAAGTCTGTGCCTAGAGTCGCAGTGCCCGATGCAGCTGCGTAATTCACAGATACACTCTGTCCCGTAACCGGAGCCTGATCCAAAGTGATCTGGAAAGTCATCGTGCCTGCGCCTTCATTCACCGTCACGTCATTGATCGAAATCGCAGGCTGATCATTATCAGTGATCGTAGTAGTCACAGAATTATTGCTACCATCTGCAGCGATCGCCTCAAAACCACCACCTGAGATGGTACCCAGAGAGACGATGATCGTCTCTGCTACCTCTACGAGACTGTCATCGATAGTCGGTAGGGTAAACGTAGTCGACGTCGTATTGGCACTGATCGTGACACTAGCCACCCCAGAGAAGTCACTGCCATCTGTAGCGGTGCCAGTGTAGGTCAGATTGACCGTGATATCGG
>JAHDID010000060.1 GCA_020630975.1 Verrucomicrobiota bacterium | reverse complement strand
ACTTTTTCAATTTTTGGTGGCAGTCTTTTTCCAGAACATCGTTTGGGGTGTTTCGGTGGTCCTTGGGGTTAACTTTGGTGGGGGATATGGTAGCCCGGATGGCAGGGGCGCATGAACTCTACAGGGTGGAGATTCTGGAGGCTTTTTCCGAAAGAAATGGATTGGCAGGATGGATTTGTCAGAGTCAATGGGGGGGGCGTAGCACTGTTCGGGGTGTCGCTGATCGGCAGTCTCTCCTACACGCTAGGCTTGGGAAAGAGGTGGATCTGGTTGACAGGATGGGCAACGACCACTCTGATCTACGATGCAAACCCACTAGTGGTGAATGCGGGCAACCATTTGGCTCTGCAGCTGATGTTTCTGTCGTTTTTTCTACCGATCACGCAGCGTTTTAGCCTAGGAAGAGAGCCATCGTTTGCTCGCCCAGTGTTTCAGCTAGCGACTGTTGTTTGCTTTTTCGTAATGCTGTCGCTCTACTGGATAGCTGCAGTGAGTAAATATCATCCGATCTGGCAGCATGACGGACTAGGGGTGATAGCAGCCCTAAAGGTGGAATCGTACGCGACAAGCCTAGCCCCGGTGCTGCTCAAGGCCCCAGAAGGGCTCTTAAGCGCCATGTCGCACAGCGTGCTAATCCTAGAGGAAATGGCCCCGCTGTGCTTGTTGATTCCATTTTGGAACTGGAGGGTGCGATGCGCCGCTGTGCTGACGATGGTTGGTTTTCATATGCTTGGAATTTTTCTGTTTTTCCGGATAGGTTGCTTTCCATTTGTGTGTGCTGCGGCGTGGGTATTGTTTTTGCCACCTAACTTTTGGCAAGCTGTCGGGGTAAAAGATGAGGGAATCGATTTTGCCGAAACGGGCCTGAGCAATTGGGGGCGAACGCAAATAGGCGGTCTGGGAGTCTTGCTGGTCGTCATCGTTCTGTCTAGCTTTTCGCAATTCTCTCCGACTAAAGGGGCTTTGGTCTTTCCGTTTGATCGGCTTGAAAAGGTGCTAAGCTTTCAGCAGAACTGGAAGCTATTCGCGCCGCGCCCACGATCGACTGACGGGTGGTATGTGGCCCCGTACACGAGCAGCGACGGGGAACAAATGGATGCGATGCGATAACCCAGGCGAGAGCAACCTGGCAGAAACCCGGTCACCTATCTAGCCACTAAAAGAAAAGCTCCAAGCCAAAGATCCCAAAGTCGGTGAAGATCTGGAGGTGTACTTTATGCTGATGGATAGCTTTTACCCGAATAAACCCATCGAAAGAATCAAAATCTACCCACCTGAACCTGAAGTATCGACTGAGGACCAGGCCGACCAACCGCCTGAGAGCCAATAGACGCTGCCGCCTGCCGCTGAAATGGTCTCCGCAAACGACTGAACCCGCTCAGAAGGGGGCTCGGTGGCTTCGCCATAAAAGATGAAAGCTTGCTGGAGGTCGGGGGCTTGCTCGGTGAAGTAATCCATATCGTAAGATGACTCAATCTCGCCGAAGGCTTTGGCCAAGCGATTGCGGGTATCGATAAAAATGTGTGAGTCCTGTTTGAGACGAGCCTCAGAAACAGCCATAGCGGGCAGGACAAATTCTGTCTTTTCATCAAACACCTCCGCTACCCAACCCGCCATAAACTCCGCTCCGGCGACTCGGCGCACAGCTACCCCCTCTACGATTGGAATATCGCGCAAAGATTTCCCCAAAATGACTTCGGGCTCGCGAAAGTGACCTGCTAAAGTAGTGATATTTGAGGTATCGCTGGGGCTCGGATTGATCCAAACGAGTCTAAGGCTGGGTGATAGCTGTAGTAGTGAGGCGATGTCTGACTCTGGATGACCGGAGCCTGAAAGAATGAGTGTGTCGAGAGTGTCAAGGTAACGCTCTGCCCGATCTATCGAACGGAACTGCAAACTGTCGTATCCTCTGATCCGGAGCTGGGACCCAAAGCGGTCGCCTAAAATCTGCTGAGAGGGGCGAAATAGTCCCACCGACGGTGCCTGCCCTAACTGAACCCAATCGCGCCCAGAAGAAAGCTGAATACCCGAGCGATGGGCCTGCCACAACGATGCTGCAAACAAGCCAATAACCGCAAGTACTGAGACCAGTGGCAGTAGCCAAACCAACTGCCGCCAGGCAGCCAAAGATCGATATTTAAGCCGAGACACTAACCCTAGCAATGTGGCCACACCTGGCACCAGCCAATTAATCGGAGCATTGCCGACCAATGAAAAACTACTAGATAACGCATAGGCGAGAAGAACAGCAAAACCAACTGACAAGCAGCGCCAACGGCCTAATGGCCACGTGAGCCAGAAAGCTAGGAGCCAGGCAGCGAGATAGACTGCGCTAAATAACCAGCCGCGCTCAGCCATCCAGGTGAAATGTGTGCTGTGAAGATCTGAGTAAATCTGAGACCGATCGGGATCCTGAAAATACTTGCGGTAGGTCCTACCGGTCTCGCCCACTCCCCAGCCATGGGGTGAGGCTACGATCAACTGAGGCACGGTCTGATAGATCTGCCACCGATTGGACACTGAGGTATCGCTGCCGGAAATCGCCTCGGTATAGCGCCCCGAGTAGCCCTGATAGTGGGAAACCCCAGCCACCAACACGGCCGCTACGGCTAAACCGATCCACTCAGAGCGCCGCCACCAGCGGCGATGATAAAGTATGAGGAAACCAACTCCAACGAGCATGGCAATGAAACCACCTCGAGACGCTGTCATCATCGCAGAACAGGCGAAGACAGTAGCAAGGGGCAAGGAAAGCCAAAAAAGTGGTCGCCAAAGGAAAGCAAATACAAAACTCGCCAACAACAAAGAGACGATAAGCGCTGCGGTGATGTTGGGATTGCCCAACCCCCAATCAAGACGAACGAGGCCATCGTAGTAGTAGTCGCGCATATCGAGTGACCTAGTTTTTGCCCCAGGCGGCTGCTACCTCTGGCGATGGGAGCGGCACTAGCTGAGGCTTGGGAATCCAATCGTAATCTTCTTTGTGGGTGGTGGCGAAAATCTCGTGATTGATGAAATCGCCAACAAAGGGTGGGTCCTGCAACAGGGAGAGAAAGTGGCTGGAAAGCGGCTGGTCTGGATGGGTCTCGCGCTGGTGAACCACCTCATCGATAAAGGCCCAACTCAAATCCTCGATAGCTGGTGACCAGGAATGCCCCAGACTTGCACCTGCCTTGATCATAATGGGATACTGCTGCCTACGAGCATCCGCAAAAAAGCGTTTGGCTCCGCGAAAACCAGCATCCAGCTCGCCAGTAGAAAGAAGCCAGACGGCATCTTTGCCCTCGGGGATAGGCGGCACGTAAAAACCCGGAATATGCACATGGATAGCCGCGAACCGGTAAGACTGCCTAACCCCCAAACGCAGCCCATAACTGGATCCTGCTGACAGGCCTATCATGTACAGATCCTCTGTGGGCAGACCGAACTGTGGCAGGTAGGTATCGATAGCTCCCCCCCAGACATCTGACACCAAATCGAACTCATGGCCGGTCCTCTCAAACACCTCAGCGGGGGCGGAGTCTTTTGGCCATAGGTTTTTGGTATTCCAGGTGAGCACGGCTAACTGATAAGCATCGGCAAGCTTGCAGATGAAATGCTGATCATTCTCCAAAATCCCCAAACGGTCCGCACCGGCCCAAAGGCTGTAGCACATCACGCCCTGTGCCTCGACTCCCTGAGGCGGTAAACGCAGGAGAAACTTGAGCTCTGGCTGCACTGGCACTCCGGTCTCGACTGCGAAATTACGAATGCGCCCGGCATCGATGCCATCCATGGGATTGGTAATCGCTCGCCACTGATCGTAACAAGCCTCGGAGGGCTGCCAAGTGTATTGGGCAGGATTGCGCAGGAGCCCATCCATGCTCTCGATGGGATCTAGAGTGGTAATATCGATCCACTGCGACTCTACGGTCGACGAAATGGCATCGCCAAGAAAAGTGAGGAACAACTCACCAATGGCAGCCGAGCTGGCTGACTGAGAGGGGCTAAATCGAGCGACGCGCTGGTTTTGTTTGCGCTGCTTGTTGGCATACTCCATACCGGCTCGATCCTGCACTGGGGAATGAATGAGGCCGGGAGGATATAGGGTGCGCATATCGGGCCTAGCGACACCTTTAGCATGGCCGAGGTAGTATGCGGAGAATGCCTTGGGGCGAGCATGTAGCAGATCTAGCGTCCAGCTAGAATGATCGTGCTCGCAAAACAAACCGACCGGGATAGCCTCGCCAAAGTGATTTTTGATCGCATTGAAAACATTGGCCACCACGAAATCAACGCGGGCCTCTTGCTCGAGCGTCTCATACGACTCTGGCACGACTGCCCACATCTCGGAATCGCCAAAGCCGAAATCAGTCACACGGCCCATGCCCTCGTCGGCAATGCGCAGTACCAAATGATCTGGCGGGGCATCACCAGAGGTAGCGAACCCCACCTTCAACGTCCACTCCGAGAAATCGTCGCCAACAAACTCATTGAAAGCATACTCGTGAGCAAGCTCGGGTCGAGCTACCTGTGTGGGCCCTGGCGGGCTGGTGGTGGGCTGTTTTTTCCGCTGCGCTGCCTGCCCCGACTGGGCTAACTGAGGCGGCTGGCGACGAGGCCGAAGCTGAGGCTGCTCCCGCTGCGGCTCTGCTGCGGCTACCTGCACCTCGGGCTGAGGCCGTGGCTGGGGTGTAGCAGCAGCCTGCGCCCCTCGGGGCCGATCAGTCTGAGGCGAAGCCGCATCGTCTGCGACCACGAAACGCGGGTCCACAGTAGGCTTGGACTGGGTTGGCGATTGAGAATCTACAGGGCGGCTACTCGCAACATCGCCAGAGCCATTGAGATCGGGATTTTTTTTGTAGATGAAAAATGCGGCACCACAAAGCACCAAGGTAAACACGGTGCCAATGATGGGTATGAGCTTGCTACTGGATGCCTGCTGGGCTCCCGGTCTAGCAGGGTATCGCCCCGCTGCCCGCCCCGAAGTCGATGAGCTAGCCCGTGTCGACACTGCAGTCGTGGGCGATTTTTTCCTCGACGTAGCGACTGAAGGAACTGCACTCGTAGCCAGAGTAGGCTTCTTTTTGGTCAGATTTGAGGCTGAAGCCTTCTTTTTTGGACTAGCGAGTTTCGGCTTAGCCGTAGAAAGCGGCGGCAGCGATGAGCGCTCGGACGGAGATTGCTCAGGCTCGCCAGAGTCCTCAAGGGAATCGGTAGCGCTGTCTGCCGCCTGCTCCAAAGCCGCATAATACTCAGCCTCGCTGATCACATTGCCATCGGCATCGAGAAACTGCCAATTTTCTTCTGACTCGGGTGTAGGCACCTCCTCAACGGATTCCTCAGCCCTCTCCGAACTCGTCTCACCACTCTGCACCTCATCCTCCTCTTGTAACAAGGCGGCTTGGTAGTCCTCCTCTGAAATGGGATTGCCCTCTGCATCGGTATAAAGCCATTGCTCCTGATCCTCAGTAATATCGGTACTCTCCTGCTCTGCCTCGGTTTCGATAGCTTCGCAGCCCCCCTCTTCAGTAGCGCTTGCATCGCTTTCGGCAGCTAAGTCAACCCACTCAGCCTCTTTATCGCCCTCCTGGATAGCCTTGACCAATCGAGGGCTGATAGGAGAGCCATTTTCGTCAACATAATTGCCATCATCATCGACATAGATCCATGTCTTGTCAGATTGGTCTTCGCTGGAGTGATCTGGAGTCATACTACAATCAAAATGTGAGGAGTGAACAAGTCATGGCGTGTGGAGGAGCATCCATTCCTTTGCGATCTGTTGATTGGGGGTCCAAGAAGTGAAATCGACCTGATCAATGCCGGATAAGCCACCGGTCAACTTTTGTTTGGTGGTAATATCATAAACCACAGGCTCAAATTCTTTATCCAAAACGGCTTGGAAAAACTTACGGGTAAATGCCTCGTAGGTGGCATTTCTGGCGTGCCCAGTATCTGGAATAGAGACCCAAGTCCAATCTCTACCCAATCGACGACCCGACTGAAAGTGGTGCAAACTAAGTAACCAGCAATGAGTATCGTACTCTCCCGACGATACGATACCTAGAGGGACATCTACCGCATCTGGACTCGGCGGAACCCAATACCCACCACCCTGAGCCGCAAAGGTAAGCACTCGATCTGGCCGCCACTCGACAAAGCTACCAGTGAAAACCGCTCCTGCCGATATGCCCGTAAGAATGAGCTGAGGGAAGTCCGCATAAACGGAATCAACAGCCTGGAGTAATAAACCACCACTCTGAAGAGATGCATCTGCGTAATCTCGAGGCTGCCGCACCGACTGCAACCAGACCCCGCAAAGAGCCAAATCATTAGCCCTAGCAAAGGCTTTCCAGGTATCGTTGAGCATATGATAACCATTGCCATTCCCCCCAGGGCAGAGAACCATGACAGCTCGAGGCTGCTCGGTCTCGCTCCAAAAAAAGAACTCTGCTCGCTTGATAGGTGCAGTGTACCCAGAAGCCACCACATGCTGTTCGAATGGCTCTACTGCCACACACCACTGACAGACAAAAAAACTAAGCACTGAAACAACACGAATCATCCAACCAACGAACGGTGCGACCGAAGAGCGGCAAACACTACAAATCCCGCCATAAGAACGAAGACAACATCTCGCCAGATAACCACATCGAGTGAGTCGGTCTTAAAAAAACTACCAAAACAGGAACAACTGACGCTGATGTCTCTAACCTTGGTAGCGATGAGCAAGCCGATGAAGCCGAGGTTAAGGAATATCAGATTAACCGATGAAAACAGGCTCCAACGGGGGATAAGAATAGCGATACCGGTAATGATCTCGAAGACAGGTAAAGCCAAGGCAATGAGAGTGATCAACCAAGGCACTCCTGAAACGATCTGGAAAGCATGAACTGCATCAGCAAAGTCCTGCGGCTCCAGTAGCTTGAAAATACCTGCAGCCACAAACACCACAGCTAACGCCAACCTGCACAACCAACTAATCCCTAAACAAATCTTCATCAACTACTCGCTAATGACCTGACGGCCTTCTGACTCCCACTCTGCCCAACCATTCTCATAGACAACAATCTGCTGAATGGGGGCACCCATCTGTACCAAACCCGCAGCTACGTAGCCTGCATCGGGGCAGTGCTCGTCGGCACAATACAAACAAATGGTATGACCTGCCTGGACAGCCTGATCAATACGAGGTCCCGCTGTGGGGTAATGCTCAACAAAGTCTTTGCGAGGGAGTGAAATCGCATCGGGGATATGGCCAAAACGGAAGAACAAATCCGGTCTCGCATCAACGACTAGAACATCACCAGTCGCGACGAGGGAATCGAACTGCTGCAGAGAGATACGAGTGATATGCCCCGGAGCAACAGCAGGCTGGCCAGAGGGTTCTCCAGCTAAAAACTGAACGATCTCCTCGGTAAGTCGGGTACCAGCTGAGACGTAACTCAGAGGTACAGAATCGGGCCGAGCAGCATTGATCCCATAGCCAACAGCTATGGATAGAATAGCGATTGCTGCGGTCCAGCAAAAGTAATTCAGGGTGGGTCTCATGGTCACCGAGAGGGTAGCACAGAGTGACCTGTCAGACAAAATAATAGCTGAGGAAGTTTTGGCTAACAAACACTAAATTACCAACAAACTCCTCAAAAATCACGAAATTCCCCTTCGCGAGGTAAACCCAACAGACTACTAGGAAGTCAAACCTCGCATGCTGTCCCTGTATGTATCCAAGGCGTACGCAAGATCCCGAGACCGCTGTCTAATGTTCTCCACGTAGGAAGTTTCATCTCCCTCGACATGAGCAAAGAGGCTCGCGACTTTTTCGACCTCATCGATGCGACCGAACCTGAGATAAAGAATCGAATAAAAGAACAGCAGCCTCGAGGAATGGCAACACGCTGCCATTTTGCCCCGCTTCATACTGCTCCGATACCGTGCCAACTCATCTCGCCGGAGCCGTGCCCTATGGCCGAGGCCCTGACAGCACAGATGGCGAAAGAGTGATTCAGTGGATCTTGGTGGGCATCTATCGTGCTTGAAGGCAAACCTGTGGCGCGATTGGCTGCTTTGATTTTAGCAACCTGAGCTCCACTCGCTACGGCGCTCGCCGCCACATTTGATCTTGCCACATTTGGTGTTTAGTGGATTTTTCCCGATAGATCGTGAACAATGCAAAGTTGACTTAGCTTTGTAACGGAGGAAATACCGTGCTCCACTTGGCTCGCTATGCTCACCACCACCATCGGCCGCCTCAGACTAGCCTCGCTGCTAGATGGCATCTCTTACCTCATCCTACTATTTATCGCCATGCCTCTGAAGTATCTGGCCGATTTTCCGATGGCAGTCAGCATCGTAGGCATGGCGCATGGCGTGCTGTGGGTGGCACTATGTCTGGCCTTGCTCTTGGCACTTGTCTTAGGCCGACTCCCCTTCTGGTGGTGTGTGCTCACCTTCATCTGTGCGCTCATCCCATTTGCTCCACTATGGCTCGACCGAAGACTGCGCCAGTTTGAGTCGCCAGCAGCCCAGTAAAATCAATGGCAGCAGCCAGTGAGCCGTCCGCACTAGTGTCTCTACTAGCCACGGATCAGGACTACCGGGCTGGGATAGGTATCGGGCTAGGGCCGTAGCGCCGCCCCATAGGACCATGTACCCGAGAGCCCATCGCTCTGCAGGCCGGATAAAGATGGCCACTGCGACGGCAAAATCCAGATACCCAGCCACACGGAGAAAGAGCAGAGTCGACTCGGTGCTCATACCGGTGATGTCATAGGTCATCGACTGGTAGTGCCACGGCACCGGGTGATAACCTACCGCGTAGAGCCCGTGCCCGATAAAGGTCGCAGCTGCGAGCAGCCGTATGACTAGACTCAGCGCGCGTGTGGCCTCGGACCGATGCAATGCCAGTAGCCATACCCATGGGGTGCCGCACTGCATGGCTTTCTCGAGAAATGAACCGTGCTGATAACCACTGGCTACGATACGTGCCCAGGCATCTAGACCTAGCACGAGCATAGCTGGCAAAGCCAATAGCGTGAGCCAGCGCCTACCCAGTGGTAACCAGGGCAAAATAGCACTGACCATGAGACACAGCCCACCGAGCTGCAGGCCGGTGGTGATCGCTGCATCTGAGTGGGCCGCATAGTACTCCCAGCTGACACCAGCCCATGCCTCGATCAGCGGAGTCAGCGCCTCCTCGTGCCAGCAGAGCCCCCGGATCGGGCTATCCCATCGATAGGTCAGCCAGCCGCGCGCCAGCAGAGTGATGCTGACGCACAATCGCAGTGCCACGCCGATCATTTTCACTTACTTATCCGCAGGCACCACCAGTACCGTGCCACCCTCTGGCTCCCATAGCTGTAGACCTTTAGGCGTTTGAAAGATCGCACCGCTCTGCACCTGCTCTACCTGCGCGGGATCACCGACTCGCACGGTCTTGATCTCGATGCTTTCAGGGGTGACATGCATCCAGTCGAAGCCATTGAATGAGCCTTTAGCCAATGTCCATGACTTGCCATCATTGGCAGCTCGGAGCGGTGCGCCCCAGCAGCCCTCGCCGATGTAGACAGTGGCATTGCTATCATCCGCAGCGTGGGAGAAGCCTTCTTCGCCATCTTTATCTGGGCGCAGTGGCAGAGTCCGCTTCATCACATGCGAATCGGACTCGAGCGCTAGGTCCAGCCCATAGCGGTAGAAACTGTCAGCCCAGCGAAACGGGTTGCTACCCTCGGGCTTCCCCTCCACATGCGGGCGCATCGGCTTATGATAGCCTGCTACCAGATGGGTCACACTATCGTGGTGGCTCTTTAGGTCGGCATCTAACCACTCACCCTGCGCCCCATTGGCTGGGATCTCGGAGTTGAGCGCGTAGTAGCGAAATAGATCACCACCTATGGAAAACGCATAGTAGGCATCTCGCGGGGTGCCAAAGGTCTGGTACATGGAGAGTGGATTGCCCTCGTGATTGCCCCGATGCGGCACTAGGGGAACGATATGGCCATCCTCAGAGATCGTCTGCTGCCAGTCATCCAACCACGCTTCCCACTTATCGATCCTATCGGTGACGATCATGTCTCCAGTAAAGGCAACGAAGAGCGGCCTCAGCTTGGCCACGGTGCGATTCGCATCGACCCGCACTTTGCGCCCATTGCGCGAGTCACCACCAGCGATGAAGGTGAATGATGCGGCAGGATCGCTCGGTGCCGTGCGAAACTTGAAGCGCTGACTGGTCTCGGACTCGTCCTTTAGGCAGAAGAAATACTCGGTATCAGCCTGCAGCCCTGTGAGATGGGCCATGCACGTCGTCATCGGCGACTGATCGACCACTCGCTGCGGGGCCAGGCTGCTCTCGTAGGCTGCCACCTCCTGCAGATGATCGACCGTGCCGTAGTGGACGGTGCCTGGTTTGCCCTTTGCCTGATTCCAGACGATCGTCGCCTCAGTAGTGGGATCAGCAGACCAGACCACGCGAAATTTATTCATCCTCGACTGAGATCCAGGCGCCGGAGTGCCTAGGATTAGTTTAGGATCGAGGGTGAAGTCGCTACTCCCCGCACCGACATTGTACCCGAGGATGGCGATGCAGTTGCGATACTCGGTGAACACATCAGCATACTCAGCGAGCGAGAAATACTCCCAATCTTTCGCCTCATGACTATCGACTTTTCGTTTGCCATCTTTGTGGCTTACCCCTTTGGCGAACAAGCGCTTCCCATTGATCCAGAGCTCGAAGGCATCGTCGTAGCGGATCGCTAACCATAGCTGCGCAGGATCCTCGCCATCGCTCAGCTCGAATCGGTGGCGGATGGCGAGCCGAGTGGTGCGCCCACGCATGTCGACCTCTGTCTTATCGTCATCATCCCCATAGCCAAAGCCTGCCCAACCGCTCTCCCAGTCGCTGGCGTCGTACGCATAGGCACTATACTTGGCAGGCGAGTCTTTTGGAGCTAGCCGGTACTGCCACTCCGACTGCTGCTCGATGATGGCGGAGCTCTCCACAGGTGCAGCCTGAGCCTCCACCGCTACAGCGGCAATATGCCCGAGTAGCAGACAGCAGGAATATACGATATATCGAAAATGCATAAATGAGTGTGTGGAACAGAACATAGCCACTCAGCCGACACAACACCGGACACGTGCTAGACTAGATCTCGTGAACTCATCACCAAAATCCAACTGGCGACGCCACTTTTTCACCTACCTGGCCCTGATCCCGCTGGCGCTCTCGCTAGTCGGCTGGTGGCACAGCACTCGCGAATGGCTCGCCTGGGATGCCGAGACTCCCGTGGGTATCCTAAAAGTACAAAGCGAGTCCTCCATCTTCGGTGTGGGCGCGCAGTTCATGATGCATGAGCACCGCTGGTCGTCCTTTGTGAATACCGATCCCGTCTGGGGTGACAAAATGCGCTGGCTAGCTCAATGGCCAAATCTAAAACTGGGCCAAGGACTATTCCTGATCATCCTCCCCTACTGGCAGGTCGCCCTGCTGTGCCTGCTGCTAGTGGTGCTTTGCTTTTGGCTCGAGAGGCGTAGACTGAAAAACAACCAATGGATATCGCCCCAGTGACCTGCCCCAGCTGTTTCGAAGTATTCTCCGTGCCACTGCCAGCCTCTAGCGAAGTGCCCTGCGAGCTCGACTACGACTGCGAGGTCTGCTGCCGACCAATGATGATCCAGTGCTGGAGCGATGAGCTGGATGGCGTGTCAGTAGAGGCGTATGGGCTCGAGGATTGAGCTTCTTACTCTTCCCGTCGGATTGCGGTTAAACTGACGCTGGAAGATTGGGATCTTCCTCTACCGAGTTGCTCTCCCGTAGTGGAACTCCCCAGAGTTCCCACCATGCCCCTAGTACCGAACGCTGGAAGATTGGGATCTTCCTCTACCGAGTTGCTCTCCCGTAGTGGAACTCCCCAGAGTTCCCACCATGCCCCTAGTACCGAACGCTGGAAGATTGGGATCTCCCTCTACCGAGTTACTCTCCCGTAGTGGAACTCCCCAGAGTTCCGGCCATGCCCCTAGTACCGAACGCTGGAAGATTGGGATCTTCCTCTACCGAGTTGCCCTCCCGTAGTGGAACTCCCCAGAGTTCCTACCATTCACCTGCCTCCCCCCCAGTACCCAAAACGAGAGGTCCCCGTAGGAACCCCTCGTCTCGGTCGAGTGGCAATGTCCGCTGCGGGCCTTGAATCAAAGCCTAACGACCGTCAGGTCCCTGTGGTGGTTGGTGCGAACATCAGACGCCCATCTACGGGCGGTGTCAGAGTCTGGAAAAGTACCTCTGGTGACGACACAGTGGAGAGAGCCCACTGGCATCACGACGGTTTCAAAACCGATCTGGTTTAACTCCCGACTCACTAGGTCGGCATGCTGAGCGCTATTGTAAGCGCCAAACTGCGCTCTCAGCGGGCTCGGCATGCGTGGTGTCGCCGACTGTGGTGAGGGTAATTCTGCGCCAGAGTAGCGGATCCGGCCTGGATCATTAGTGCTACCCTGGTAGGGACGGATATCTAGCTTCCGCGGCGATGCGCCAGCGCTAGCCGTAGTGGAAGCTAGAGTCGTAGTCGTCTCACTAGAAGTGTAGCTGGCACTGGCATTGATCGTATTGCCAAAAGTCAGTTCGGGATAGGCGGCCCCGCCAGTCGCAGCGCGCTGTGCGGCACCGATCCGCGCCATCTGAGCAGAGCGCTGCTCAGCCTCTGCACGGCTGCGCTCCATAGCGGCCTGCTCCTCTGGAGTGAAGGCACTCGGATCGTAGTCATTCGCCCCAAAAGCTACCATGATAGCATCTTTCTGGTAGCGGTGCTGTGGCTCGATCTGAGCGGTCGTCATACCGACAGGCGTGGCCAGCACACTGAGCTTCTGCGAGTCGCTCGTCAGGCCCAGCTCCTTGGCTGCCATGAATGAGAGCTGCAGATCTTTCTGGCAGCGGTGGTTCACCTTTGCGTCGATCGACTCTCCGGTTTCTTGATTCTGGATGCGCAGCACGGTGCCAAAAGGCAGGCTCGGGTGCGATGCAGACATCTTGGTCGAGTCATATTTCTCTCCCGAGTCGGTGGTATGCCCCTCGGGTAGCCTTGCATAGGAAGCGGTTGTTTCCTCAGATTCCTCGGGCAGCACGATGGCGTGAGCCGTGCTGACGAGTGTCGCGATCGTTGCAGCGAGCAAGCATCCCATGATGCCCCTGCAACCTGTTTGGGTTTCCATTAGTGGTCTTTCTGTTTCGGTATTCTGTAAAATTGATACAGGGTGGGGAGGCTGTATCGATGACCGGGTTTTTTTACAGACCGGGGGAATCTGACCTAGTAAATTATCATAAATATGAAATTTGTAAAAAATAAATAAGAAAATACGCCCCTCTTATTGATTTTGACGGTTGTTATTTATGGTTTTTATAATATTTTTATATTATGGGGCAAGGAACAGAAACAACCAGTCAGAGAGGAACAGTCTTAGTAATCGATGATGAGCCTATGGTTCGTATGCAGCTAGGCAAGATCTTCGACGGTGCCGGACTCCAATCTGTGCTATGTGGCGAACCTGATGCCGCTCTGGATCTCATCGCATCGCACGATGTCGACGTCGTCATGCTAGATGTGAATATGCCCGGCACCAGCGGCATCGAGGTATGCCAAAAAATCCGTGCCGCCTACGCTGACCTCCCCGTCATCATGATCACCGGTCTGGCGGATGAGCGGACCTGCCAAAAGACTATATCCAGCGGTGCCAATGACTTTATCGCCAAGCCCATCGACGCTGGCGAGGCCCTGATCCGCATCAAAAACGCCCTGCAGATGCGCATGCTGCAAAAACAATTTGTCGCTCAGACAGCCCAAGTGCAGTCGATCCTAGATCAAGTCAGCCGACTCGATCACGACGTACATGACATCAATGGCGAGGTCCATGCTGATGAGAAGAAAAAGCGAGTCGAGGCGATCCTCAACAACTACGCACCCACCGATAGCCTCTTCGATTTCGATACAGATGAAGAGGATGAAGAGCAAATGATCGCTCTCACCTGCGGTTAATCTCTAGCTCGCTTTCGGATCAACAAAACATTGCATGATGATCGGTTTGTGAATTAACTATTAAGATTCATGAACATTCCCGATCATCTGCGTTTTGTTGAATCTCACGAGTGGGTAGATGCCTCTACCGAAGATGCCTGCCGGATCGGCATCTCAGACCACGCTCAAGCCGAGCTAACTGACATCGTCTACCTAGAGCTGCCAGAAGTCGGGCGGACAGTGGAGAAAGGCGAGCCCATCGCGGTGATCGAGTCAGTCAAAGCGGCCAACGATATTTACGCCCCTATCAGCGGAGAAGTCGTCGAGATCAATGAGCCTCTCGGCGAATCTCCTGAACCTGTGAATAGCGACCCATTCGGCGAAGGCTGGATGCTCGCCATCAAACCTTCGGATAGCGGCGAACTCGAATCCCTGATGAACGCCGATGCATACCGAAGCCATATCTCCTGAACATAGCCTATTCGCTGGCCGCCACCTCGGCCCCGCCAGCCACGAAGTCGACACCATGCTATCTGCCCTGGGCTTTGAGTCCATGGATAGCCTGATCGACCAAGTCGTCCCAGCCAGCATCCGAGCGAGCAGCCCTCTGGATCTCCCCGCAGCCAGGTCCGAGTACCGAGCCCTGGCCGATCTCCGAGAAAAGACCGATCGCAACGAAGTACGCCGCTCTCTGATCGGCCGCGGCTACTACGACACTATCCTGCCACCAGTCATCCAGCGAAACGTACTGGAAAATCCCGGCTGGTACACCGCCTACACCCCCTACCAGGCGGAAATTTCTCAAGGCAGGCTCGAGGCCCTGCTCAACTACCAGACACTCATCACCGAGCTCACTGGCCTACCTGTAGCCAATGCCTCGCTACTCGACGAGGGCACCGCCGCCGCCGAAGCGATGGCCATGGCCGCTGCCGCCAAGCCAAAGGGTAAAAAATTCTACGTCAGCGATCAGTGCTTTGCTCAGACCATCGACATCCTGCAGACCCGAGCTGAGCCAGTCGGCATCGAGCTAGTCGTCGCAGATCTGGCCAGCATCGACTTTGCCGCCGAGGCAGAGACTCTCATCGGCGCGATCATCCAGTACCCTGGCGACGATGGCCAGGTGCACGATCACACCGCCACTATCGAGGCCGTGCAGGCCGCGAAAGGCATCGCTATAGCTGCCGCAGATATACTGGCACTCACTTTACTGAAGCCACCCAGCGTCGACATCATGATCGGCAGCGCTCAGCGATTCGGCGTGCCGATGGGCTTTGGTGGTCCGCACGCCGCCTACATCGCCTGCACCGACAAGCACAAACGCCGCCTCCCCGGTCGACTGGTAGGCGTGTCTAAAGATGCCGACGGCCGCCCCGCCCTGCGGCTATCGCTACAGACTCGCGAGCAGCACATCCGCCGCGAGAAAGCCACATCGAATATCTGCACCGCTCAGGTGCTACTGGCTGTCATAGCTGGCTTTTACGCCACCTACCACGGGCGCGATGGGCTACAGCACATCGCACGTCGCGTAGCCGGAGCCACTCGAGCACTGGCCGATGCCCTATCGGCAAAGGGCTACACACTCGCCAGCGAGGGCAGCTACTTCGACACGATCTTTATCGAGACCGACCAGACCTTTACCTCGGATACATTCAACTTTCGCGAGGAGCCTGGCCGCATCGGCATCTCGCTAGACGAGGCCGCTGTCGAGTCCGGCGATTGGCTGGAGCTGGCCGAGATCTTTGGGCTAGATGGCGAGCTGAGCCTATCTGCCGAGACCGCCCTGCCAGCAGACCTGCTACGCGGCGACGACTTTCTCCAGCAGTCCGTCTTTAGCGACTACCACACAGAGAGCCGCATGCTGCGCTACCTGCGCCGCATAGAGGGCAAAGACATCGCGCTAAACTGGAGCATGATCCCCCTCGGCTCGTGCACCATGAAGCTGAATGCCACCTCCGAAATGCTGCCGCTCAGCTGGCCCAGTATCAATGGGCTGCACCCTTTTGCCCCAGCCGAGCAGACCACAGGCTATCGCGAGATGGTCGACGAGCTCGAGACATGGCTGGCCGAGATCACCGGATTTGCCGGAGTGAGCCTACAGCCCAATGCTGGCTCGCAGGGCGAGTACGCTGGCCTACTGGCGATCCGCCGCTACCACCTATCGCGGGGCGACGACCAGCGCGACGTCTGCCTGATCCCGACCTCTGCCCATGGTACCAATCCCGCCAGCGCAGTGATGTGTGGCATGCGCGTGGTGCCGATCCGCTGCGACGATGAGGGCAATATCGACATCGATGATGTCCGCGAAAAAGCCGAAAAACACGCCGACCAGCTCTCGGCTCTCATGATCACCTACCCATCGACGCACGGCGTCTTTGAGGAGGATATCAAAGCCATCTGCGAGACCATTCACCAGCACGGCGGCCAGGTCTACATGGATGGCGCCAATATGAATGCTCAGGTCGGGCTATGCTCGCCCGGCGGTATCGGTGCCGATGTCTGTCACCTGAATCTACACAAGACTTTCTGTATACCACACGGTGGTGGTGGTCCCGGTGTCGGCCCCATCGGTGTGGCCGAGCAGCTAGTACCTTTCCTACCCGGCCACCGCTATGGCGACTCGAGCGATGCCGCAGGTGTCGTCTCCGCCGCACCACTCGGCAGCGCCAGCATTCTCACCATCTCGTGGATGTATATCGCTATGATGGGCCCCGATGGGCTCACCGAGTCGACTCGGCGAGCGATCCTAAATGCCAACTACATCGCCCATCGGCTGCGCGACCACTTCCCCGTGCTATTCCGGGGGAAAAACGGCTACGTCGCCCACGAGTGCATCATCGATACCCGCCCGCTCAAAGAGCAAACCGGTATCGATGTGGAAGATATCGCCAAGCGCCTGATCGACTTTGGTTTCCACGCACCGACCATGTCGTGGCCCGTGCCCGGCACCCTGATGATCGAGCCCACCGAGAGCGAAGACCTAGACGAGCTAGATCGCTTCTGCGATGCCATGATCGCCATCCACGCCGAGATCGAAGCCGTGCGCACCGGCCAACTCGACGCCAACGACAATCCACTAAAGCACGCCCCTCATCCCGCTGAAAACATCGTAGCCGACAACTGGCAGCGCGCCTACACCCGCGAGCAAGCCGCCTACCCCATAGCCTGGGTCCGCGAGCGCAAGTTTTGGCCCAGCGTCTCCCGCATCGACAATGTCTACGGCGATAGAAATCTGGTGTGCACCTGTGCGGGCATGGAGGAGTATAGCGAATAGGCAGGGATAAATCCATTATGCGCTATCGCGGGTTTTGACCTTTGGCTCAGATTCCCGACAGGTACGTCCATGAGATCGACCTTAGGCGTATCATTCGCCGTTCTACTTTTCCTAGCTCCTATGTTTGCTAAAGCACAGCTCCAAGTCGGCGACGATGCCCCAGATTTTTCACTGACCGGCAGCGATGGCCAGACCTACACCTTAGCCGATCTCAAAGGAAAGCCGATTGTGATCGCTTGGTTCCCCAAGGCCTTCACCGGAGGATGAACCAAGCAGTGTGAGTCGCTCCGTGAGAGTGGCGCAGAGCTAGCCAACTATGATATCGCCTACTTCGCAGCCAGCTGTGACTCGGTCGAGACCAACACCAAATTTGCCAAGAAACTGGAGCTAAACTACCCGATCCTCAGCGATCCAGAAAAAGATGCCGCCAAAGCCTTCGGCGTCGTCAGCGGCGTGCGCCCATTCCCTCAGCGCTGGACCTTTTACATCGGAGCCGATGGCAAGATCCTAGCCATCGACAAAGCCGTGAAAGCAGGCAAAGCCGGTGCTGACACAGTCGCCAAGCTCAAAGAGCTAGGCATCTCGCCGACGGCTGCTGAATAGGCAAAATTCTGCAATCTGCTATCTAAAAGTGGCAGCGAGTGGACTGCAGAGGGATCGGCCACTCCTTGTATTCGCAACCCGCCACACCTACTCCCTCACGATGAAACGTCACTCGCTGACGCTCGCCGCCACATGCTTCCCGCTTTCTTATACTAGAGAAACATTCCAGTCACCAGGCTCGATAGAATCCATGCAATCCATGTTCCATCCATAAAAGTGGCGGCGAGCGTCAGCGAGTGGACTGCAGAGCAATCGGCCGAAGGACAACCCCACCACGATGAAACGCCACTCGCTGGCGCATCCCATTGTTTTCTATACCAAAAGCACAGAATTCAATAGGGTACAGTTTTGATTCAATAGGGTACAATTCAGTGTTTCCCTACCCTATTCCTCAAGAGCCGCTTGAACCGTTCCTGCCACCAGCTTGCGCTTGCGCATCCGGATGAAGCTCAATAATAGAAACACCAAGAGCAATGGGATCCAAAGCGGTAATCTCAATGAACGTGGCCCGGGAGGTGGAGAATAATATGGAAAGATCGCTGCTTTGTTGAAAAACCTCGCAACCGGCGTTTCGAGGCTTTTTTGCTTTTCGTAAATTGGCTTATCCATCAGAGCCGTTACCAAAGACCGCTCCCATTTGATATTAGCGGATCCCCCTCCGACAGAAATTGACGCTCCCCCAGAGTACCTTCCAAAGAACCACGTGTGCCTATCGCCAAAGAGACCTTGGAATAGATAAATGAAGAACAAAATCCAAAAAGGGAGGAACAGGAGGAAAGTTTTCATATCGATAACGGGCAGTTTAAGGCCTGCCTCTCACTCACAAAATTCCATCAACCATTCGGCATGATCACGAAATTTAAAGCCCTTAACACTAAGCATGCGTCCTAACTCAGCTCTACACTTATCGGGCTCCGATTCAGCCATCTCGATGAGAAAAAAATTCAAACTATCATTATCGTGCCCCTCTTCACTACCCAGCTGAGCAGCCTGAAATAGAACTTCCAGGCTGCTTACACCTCCTAAGTTTGCAATAGGTTCAGATAACAACTCCCGAGTCCAGAAATTATTCTCGGGAGACTGGATCGCCTCGATAAGTCTAGGCAAATTCTTTTCAGTTACTATCGAATTTAGTTCCTCAAAGGATTCAAGAACCCCATCAACATCGACATCTCCATCAACGTCTTGCCCTGCAAAGATTGCCGAAATATGCTCCTCAATCATTCCTCGGAAAGGCAATGCCTCACTTATATCGTATACCCCGCCCGACGCTCATAGCTGCGGTAGGTATTTGCCTCGTCGTCGTTGACGAATTCTTCCTTCACAGGATCGAAGGTGAGCTTGCGCCCCAGCTTCCAACTGGTCGCGGCAGCGAAGCAGGCTAGATGGCCATTTCTCGTCACAGTCGAGTTACACCGAGGCTGTTCGCGAGATTTCACACAGTTGAGGAAATCGCGAACGTGGTTGATCGGATCCGTGCCGGCTAGCTTCTCGTAGTCTCTGCCTTTGATCAGCTTTTCATCACTAACCGCTAGCACCTCAAAATCGCCAGCCTCGACCCAGCCTTCGTCGCCCTCGAAGCGGACAGGGCAAGAGCCCAATCCCTCGGACCACTCGCCTTCGCCTTTGAAGCCAGACAGACGCATCACTAGCTTCACCCCGTTGGCATAGGTCGCGTGGATGGTATTATCATCGACGGCCTCATACTCGACTGGCGCGGTATCGTCGGCCTGAGCTGCCCACTGGCAGAGATCGATGGTGTGGGCACCCCACTCTGGTAGGCGCCACGCCGCGTAGAAGCCTGAATGATTTCTCCAACGACCTTTGCAGTAGTCTTCATTAAAGGGCTTCATCGGTGCAGGTCCGACCCACTTGTCCCAATTGATCTCTGCAGGATCGGGCAGCGGCTGCTCAGGTAGAGCGGGCAGGTACTCTTGAAGGGCCAAGATACCAGCATGGACAGATTTCATGTTGCCCAATTTCCCTGTCGTAGCCAGCTCGTGAGCTAGCTCAAAATTCCCCACATTGCGGCGCTGAGTGCCGGCCTGAAAGACTCGATTGTTCTTGGTCACCTCTTCGTCGAGCTCGCGACACTCCTGCATGTTCATGGCACAGGGTTTTTCGCAGTAGATGTCCTTGCCAGCTCTAGCGGCGTAAACCGACGCGGTCGTATGCCAGCGGTCACCGGTAGCGATGACGACGGCATCGATATCATCTCTCTCGAGCACGCCAGACATGTCGTCATAAGTCACGCAGTCGGTATTTTCATTCTTTCGATCGGCCATGCGCTTGATGATTTCGCGGCGCTCTTTCTGTGGATCCGCTATCGCGACAAACTGGCTATCGGGCTGAGCCAGAAAAGAAGTCAGCACCTTTCGCCCACGCGGACCGAGCCCGATCCCCCCTACCACGATGCGATTACTCGGCGCCACGGCACCATCTTTCCCCAGCACGGAGCCGGGCACGATCATAGGAGCTCCTGCGAAAAGAGCGGTTTTCTTCAAGAAATTACGACGATCTGAGGATGACTGCTTCATGACCAAAAAAATTACCAAAAGCTCCCCCACCCACACAAGCCTACGGTTCACGGAATTAAGGCCAATTTTTTTGGCAGATCGCTCCGAACGGTCTCAGCAGGTCGGTCATCTGAATGCTGACCCTACGTAGCGGAAGATGCGAATCTTCCGATTTTCAAAACCCGTCGCTTTTGGAATTTTCGCAAATCTCCCTACGAAAAACACTCCCTCGTAGGGGTGGCATTCCTGCCGCCCGACTGCATAAGACTCCCGCCTAGCCAGTCAGCGCCCGCCCTCAATCAAAAATAGCCCACCCAATGGGTGAGCTATCCTAATATCGATATATAAAGCTATATCAAACGAACCAGCCTCTACCAGGCAGCCCCTAGAGCCGGCTTGTCCTCGACGCGGTAGGGCATCCAGACGATACCGACTGACTTGGCGGAGCAGTTCTTCTTATACGGAGTCAGCACCACCTCGGCGAGTTCTTCCTTCATCGGATCCATCGCATCCTTTAGCTCCTGCAGCTCGCGCTCGGCCTCTTGCTCGAGGATGTCGAGGTCGCCCTGTAGGTCGATGACTTTCTCCTCAGCTCGGGCCACGTCGCGGCCTTCTTTCCAGGCGCGGCTAGCACCACTCATCGCACTGCTGCTCCGGCGGCTGATACTGCGCCCCATGATCGCTCCGAGGATGGTACCGCCTACGCGGATCGCAGTGTCCATCTTGGCGCGGTTGGCCTGCGACTTCTGCTCGGCTACCTCATCCATGGCGGCCTCGATACGATCCTCGAGGGCCTCGATCTTTTTCTGATACTTCTTCTGCAGCTCGGCGACTTTTTCATCGCGCAGCTCGTGTGCGGAGTGCACCAGACGAGCGCGGAAATCTCCCTCGCTCTCGCCGAGCTTGGAGTAGGCACCTGTGAGCGGGCTGTTGTAGATGGTCAGCGAGTGCTGGGCATAGAGCTCGTCTACTAGGTCTTTGCCGAGATTCGACCAAAACTTCGAGTCAATCATCGACTGAGGCAGATTGGAAAAAGACGTGCCTGCGATCGGCTCGCGTCCGAGCTGGCTGACAGTCAGGTTGAGCGGTAGCTCGGCATTCACATTCCAGTCGGGCTCGCCCGAGTCCATATCGATGTGGTTGAGAATCGCCACGGTCTCGACTCCGTTGATCTTCTTTTTTGGATCGCTGTAGCGCACCTCGCCGATGCGGAGGATGGCTGGGACGTAGTTCACCTCATCGGGTGGAGTGCCAGCACCGACTGGGATGAAGTAATCATCCGCCCCCTTAGGCAGGCGCGGGCGCAGTGTCTGCGGCTTGGCCGCGCTCTGCGATGGCGAGCTGGCGGGACTAGCGGCAGCAGCGTGCGATACCTGGGTAGCAGCCGCACTGGCACGCTTGCCATCCATGAGCTGTTTGATCTGCATGCGAGCTAGCGGCCCACGCAGGTAACTCATCACCCAGCGCACGTGGAAAATCGTCTGCCCATCGTCGTGGACATTATTCATCAAAAACACTCGGCTCCCCAGTCCGGCGAGTAGCTGCTCCATCCGGCCTCGATCAAAGACCTTGTCGCCCTCGGCAGCCGCCCCCTCGAGACCATCTAGCACTCGAGCTTTATCTCGCTCGGTCTGCAGGCGGCCGAGCCACCAGGTACCGATATTCGACAGTGCCTTGTAGTCGAGGTCCACTGGGTTCTGCGTAGCCAGCAGGATTCCTAGACCAAAGGCTCGCGCCTGCTTGAGCATGGTCAGCAGTGGTTTCTTCGATGGTGGCATCGCCGTCGGTGGCAGGTAGCCGTAGATCTCATCCATGTAGAGCATGGCGCGCAGGCTGGTGGTACCACTCTGTGAGCGCATCCAGCCGAGCATCTGGTTGAGCAGCAGTGAGACAAAGAACATGCGCTCGGAGTCGCTCAGGTGTGCGATGGAAAAAATCGAGATCCGTGGCTGACCTGCCTCGGTATGCAGCATCCGCTTGATGTCGAGCGGCTCACCCTGTAGCCAGGTGGCAAAGCCGGGAGACGCGAGCAGGTTGTTCAGTTTCATCGCCAGAGAGCGGCGATCTTTTTCCGGCACGACAGTGTCGAGATCCATCACCCCGATCTTGTCGAATGGCGGAACCTGGATGTGGGTGATCAGGCTCTCTAGCGTGACGCCACTGCCCGCACGCCAGGCATGACTGAAAATATTGGAAAGCAGGATGTGCTCGGAGCTCTGGATCGGATCGGCATTCACACCGACTAGCGAGAGCAGCGAAGACACAGTCGACTCGATACGCTCTGCGAGCGCCTCGGCATCGTCGAGCACCTCAAACTCTGGCACATCCAGAGAGCTGAGGATCGATACTGGCAGACCAGCATTCGAGCCCGGCGTGTACACGGTCAGGTCTACCTTATCGCGAAACTGGCGGATCCGCTCCTCGCTCTGGCCCCACTCGCCGAGACCTTTTTTCCACAGGTCGGCTTGGGCTTGTGCGTGCTCATCAGGTGTGATGCCTTTTTTCGAGGCATCGTCCTCGTTGATCCAGGGGCGAAAGTTCTGGCCAGACAGCTCGGGAAAGGTCAGCAGCAGGTTGGCGATGTCGCCCTTGGGATCGATGACGATAGCCGGGATATTGTCCATGGCAGCCTCCTCGAGCAGGCCGATACACAGACCAGTCTTACCCGAGCCCGTCATACCTAGGACCACACCGTGCGTCACTAGATCTTTGGAATCGTAGAGCACCAGCTCGTCTTCCAGCGACTTTTCCTGAAGGCTGTACTCTCGACCCAGATAAAACTTACCCAGCAACTCGTAATCTTCCGTGCGAATTTCCATAACGTTCTATGGGGTAGATAGTATGGGTCGGTGAAAAATACAGCAACAGTTTTCGAATTTTTGCAGGAAAGCCCAGATTCACCGCCTCATCAGGGCACGAAAAAGCCCGCATCCATGTCGACATGGAGCGGGCCTCAGATGGTAACCGTAAAAAAATAAATCTAGTGAGACATCACTCGCGCACCGCTGCGGCTCTCACCTGCACATCGTCGAGCAGATTGCCCACCACATTGTGCCCACCTAGACTCTCAAAAGCGATGTACATGCTCTCAGCACCATCGGGCACTTCGTAGCTCTCGATGTAGCGCTCCCACTTTTTGAGATCCTCCGTGTCAGTGATGATCAGCTTCTGAAAGCCCTGCCCCTCCAGACTTACGATTTTATTCCGAGCGGTATTGTGCTCTGGCTTGGTGTGGCCGATGTAGAGTGCCAGTTGCTCCGATTTGCGACTGCGCTTGGCGTGGGCAAAAGAGATCATCAACTCATCGATTTTCGATACGTCGACTTCCTTGTAAACCGTAGAGCGCTCCGCTGCATTCAGCTCGATGTAGGCATTGCCAGAGCTGGAGGCGATATTCTCAGCACCAGCGGTGAAGACCTGAAACATCTGATCGGTAGCAGTCGTCTGCCAGCCGTCGATGTTGTCTGCTTTTGTCGTCCACGTCGCGGTGCCGTTTTGGTAGTCACGATACCACGCCTTGTTCTCGTAAGTCTTGTCGAACTCAAAGCTCGCCACTGGTGCATCGAACACATCAGCCCCGACTCCATTGGCATTGCCGCCCTCCTCATTCTTTACCGTCATGGAGTCCCAGATCGCTTTCTTGTGCTTTTGGGCAAAATCCGCTGCGTTGTCCCCCTTCTCCGAGGTGAATGTCAGCACGCCGCTTTTTATCTCGAGATAGCGCGAGGCTTCCTCACGCTCGTCATATTTCATACCTGGCACGCTGAAGCGGCTGCCATTAAACATGCTGTCGGAGTCATCGATGACCACACCTTTGGTGATAGCATCTACCACGAACCGAATCTCAGTCGGATTCCTAGTGTTACCGATGCCAGCTTCTTTCACAAAGTCATGACCAGCTGCCGAGGCAGACTCTGCGATGGACGCTAGGTTCTGGGCGTTGCGCTTGCTCTTGGCCTCCTTCGCATTGTTGTTGATTCTGCCGACACTGGGCACGGCGATCGCAGCTATGGTACCGATCACAGCGATGACGACTAGCATCTCTACCAATGAAAAACCTGCACGGGGATTTGGTCCGAAACCGGACGATTTTTGGGGATTCATGGTTTAACTTATCATAATTACCATAATTTATAAATCTCTAATTTACAGAAGATCTTCAAACCTAAGCCATTCTGCAGCGTAACCTCTCCCAACTATGCTCACGATCACTGATCTGGAAAAAGCCTACGACTCCCACCAAGTACTGCGCGGCGTCTCCCTGTCGATGGAGGCCGGAGAGCGCGTAGCCCTGATGGGGCCATCTGGCTCGGGCAAAAGCACGCTGCTCAACTGCGTAGGTGGCATCGACCGCCCTGACTCTGGCGATATCCTGCTGGGCACCGACTCGATCGTAGCGATGGATGAGCGCGCGCTGTGCCAGCTGCGCCGCGACTCGATCAGTACCATCTTTCAGTTTTTTCATCTCCTACCCACTTTGACCGCTAGGGAGAATATCGAGTTTCCCATGCAACTGATCGGGCTCTCCGAAGCTGAGCGCCAAGAGCGAATCGATGAACTCATCGATGAAGTCCAGCTCAGCCATCGAGCCGACGCCATGCCCGAGGAACTGAGCGGCGGCGAGCGCCAACGCGTAGCCATCGCCCGCGCCCTATCCACTCGACCACAGCTGATCCTGGCCGACGAGCCCACTGGCAATCTCGACTCGACCACTGGGACGGCCATCCTAGAGCTACTCCAGACTCTCAGCGATCGGCACAAAACCGCGATGCTCCTCGTGACCCATAGCGACGATGTGACCCACATCTGCCACCGCACCGTGCACATGCGCGATGGCCAGGTCCAGCCGGCAGACGCAGCAGGAGACACGGAGTAGACCATGAGCCAGCCCGCCCTACCACAGAGCCCCACCTCGCTGATCTGGTCGCGCGTGATCTGGCGGCAATGGCGCTGTCAGCCCAAAGTGCCACTAGTCCTCATACTGATCCTATCCCTAGGAGTGGCCGTCTTTCTCTCCATCCGACTGGCCAATCGCGCCGCCGTCACGGGCTTTTCACTTTTCACCGAATCGATCTCTGGCGATAGCGATCTGCTGGTGCGCCCCAGAGCTGGGACATTTCCCGAGACCGATCTGGCTACCCTGCGACAGGCAGTGGGATCGACTCCCGCAGTCATCTATCCAGTGCTCGATACCACGGCGGCCGCCACCACGGCAGCCGATTCAGCCATCTACCGCATCATCGGCACCGACTTTGTCGCTCTGTCGAATGGCATCTACCTCACCGACGACGATAGCACTGCCGCTATCGCTGGAGATAGCGAGAGCTTCGCCGAGGTCCTCGGCCGCGATGATCAGGCCTATGTGAGCCCAGCCCTAGGTCTGGACACCGGAGAGACTCTGAGCCTATCGGTAGAGGGGATCGCTCTGCAGCTCACCGTAGCCGGAGTGCTGCAGAGCGATCCCCTGCGCCCTCCCCTACCGGACAATCTACTGGTACTAGATCTACCCGGCGCACAAAGACTGACTGGCCATACCGGCTACCTCTCTCGCCTAGAGGTGCGCATACCACCGGGTCCAGACTTTCAAAAAAATCTCGAAATAGCGCAGGCACAGCTCACCCAGTGGGCAGGCGAGCGCTACGTGGTGGAAACTCCCGGCCAGAGGAAGGAATCGGCCACCCAGATGAGCGCCGCCTTTCGGCTAAACCTGACCATCCTCTCCACTCTAGCTCTAGTCGTCGGCGCCTACCTCATCCTACAGGCCATGGAAGCATCGGTGATCAAACGCCGCTCCGAGATCGCCATCCTGCGCTGCCTAGGTGTGACACCTAGACAGATCCACCACGCCTGGCTGACCGAGAGTCTCATGCTAGGCGCGATCGGTAGCCTGCTCGGTATCGCGATCGGCTGTGGTCTAGCCCAAGGTATGGTACGCGCGATATCTGCGACGGTGAATACGCTCTACTACGAGACCACCGCCAGCTCGGCGGCATTCGACACCAGCGAGGCGGCGATCGCATTTGGCTACGGCATGATCATCAGTCTCGTCGCTGGCTGGCTACCCGCTCGCGAGGCATCTCGGGTGTCGCCCGCCCACGCGGTGAACCAGGGCACTCGTGGTGGCGGCCTACCGATACTGCGCCACCCATGGCTGGGACTAGTCGTCACAGCGCTAGCCTACCTATCGGCCAAGCTACCACCTTTCACCTCGAGCTCGGGCGACCTGATCCCTATTGGTGGCTACCTGAGTGCTTTTTTCTTCCTAGTCGGGCTGAGCATCCTAGCAGGCTGGCTTTTCCCAGTCGTCACCCGACTACTACACTCGACTCGCTCGGCTACCCGCAGGTATGCAGCCAGTCAGTTTCGCCTACCCGAGGGCAGGCACCGGCTTGCCGCTGCCGGACTGCTGACAGCCTTTGGTATGTCGGCTGCCATGGGTATTTTGATCTGTAGCTTTCAGCACACCCTCACCGCCTGGATCCAGCAGATGCTCAAAGCCGATATCTATATAGCCGCAGCTGGCGATCAATCTGTAGTCAGCGATAACAAAATAGCCGAACCCATCTGGCAGAAAATCATCCAGACACCAGGTATCGAGGGCTACGATCGCCTGCGTCGCTACGGGATCGACTACCAAGGCCGCGACACCTGGCTAGCCGGTAGCGACTATAGCGAATCGGGCAGACACCTACAGCTCATCTGGATAGATCCCCCCACAGATCTAGCCCCCAATGCGCTACGCACCATGCAGGGCGATCTCTACCCCGCCTGGGTCAGCGAGTCTTTTGCCCGCCGCTTTCAGGTAGGCAAAAGCGATCAGCTACAGCTACCCACTCCAGCGGGCGAAAAGACTGTCATCATCGCCGGTATCTATGCCGACTACGGCAGCGAGCGTGGCACCGTGCTCGTCTCGCGCGACTACACCACCGAGTGGTATGCCGACACCTCGGTAAACAATATAGCCGTCTACCTCGCACCTGGCACCGATGAAAATCGCTGGCTAGCCGATTTCAAAAAAGCCTATCCAAGCATCGTAGCTCGTACCAATCGAAAACTACGCGACGATACCCTGCTGCTATTCAAACAAACCTTTAGCGTGACCTACGCCCTAGAGGCGATCGCCGTGATCATAGCCGTCACCGGCCTCGGTCTAGCCATGGTCGGCCTACTACTCGAGCGCCGCGCCGAGCTGAGCACGCTCAAGGAGCTAGGCCTATCCCGCCAGCAGATCGCCATCGCCGCGATGTGGGAGGGTGTGGGGCTGAGCCTGGTCGGAGTCGTCGGAGGTTTGGTGCTCAGCCTACTGCTAGGCTGGCTACTGGTGTATGTGGTGAATGTGCAGAGCTTTGGCTGGACCCTGACTTTCCGTGTGCCGTGGCTCTCGTTTGTATTGCTATCTGCGGCCATGGTGGCGACGGGAGGCATCGTCGCATGGCTGGTGGGTAAAAAAGTGGCGGTGCTAGCATCGGATCGATCGCAGTAGAACTTTAAACCCGTCATTCTACGAGCTACAGAGTTTAGAGTAGAATATCAGCCAGAAAATGTTTAGGGTTGCTTTAGAATGAAAATTTCCTTCTTCATCTTGAGCCTGACATTAGCAACCATTTGCTTTCCTTCCCTATCTCTAGCAAACAAAGACCGATGTAAAATCCTGTGGAATTCAGACATTCAAAAAATTTGTACTTCGGCAGTTCCTCAGCTCAAGTATGACAGAGGCGATAGATCTTGGAATGATGGATATTATACCAACGCTTTTGTGCGCAAGACCGAAGTCGAAACTGCCAGCTGCTATACGATTTATCAAAGTGACAAAAAATTGAGCGCTAGTCAAATTTCTGAAAAGATAAAACTCAAACTCATTCAGACTCTTGACCTGCCTATAAACGACCGCTCCCACCATTACGAAGTGGAAACACCTGAAGGGCTTAATAGCAATACTTACTCGAGACAAAACATTATTTCTCAAAATATCCCCACAACCGATGGCGACTTAGTACAAGCCCCCACAGATTCCGTGTTAGTAACCATAGAGGTGGTAGCAATGTCTAACTTAGAATATTCGGTTTCCATAAACTACACGGTGGTCGTTAACCCATGGTAAAATTATGAAGCTCCCCGCTATCACAGGTATCATTCGCCGCCGTGTATTGCTAAACTACCGTGTGGCTCCAGAGACTGTGGCAAAGCTGCTACCCAAACCCTTTCGGCCCAAGCTAGTGAATGGGCAGACCATCGCGGGCATTTGCTTGATACGCTTGGAGGAAGTTCGCCCCAAAGGCTTCCCAAAACTCTTTGGGCTCTCGAGTGATAATTCGGCGCACCGCTTTGCCGTGGAATGGGAGGATGATACGGGGCAGACGCGGGAAGGTGTCTATGTACCCAGAAGAGACACCCAGTCAAAATTCATACTCCTAACCGGAGGTAGGGTATTCCCCGGAGTCCATTCTTATTGTGATTTTGATATCCAAGATCAAGATGGCGAGATTTCTTTCCATATCACCCCTAGAGGCGAACAGAAACCACTGCTGAGCCTAGAGCTAGAAGAGACCGACCACTTTCCAGAAGACTCTATCTTCTCATCGATAGAAGAGTCTTCGCGTTTTTTTGAAAACGGCAGCCTGGGCTACTCCGCACGACCTAACTCCTGCGTACTCGAAGGCCTGCTACTAAAGGTGCCTAACTGGCAGGTATCGCCGCTGAAAGTTCATCACGCTCAGTCCGCCTACTTCGGCGACACATCGCTCTTCCCTGCCGACCAGATCCAGCTCGACCACGCCCTACTGATGCGCGACATCGATCACGAGTGGCAGACCCGCCCCTCGATCACCAGCGAGACAGAGCCAGCTGAGTAATCCGTGATTGCACAGAAGTTCAATCACTATTAGCAAATGTAGCGGAATTGCTAAAATTCCGACATCCATGCATCAGCCCACTTCATGAGACAGCCCACAGACGAGCTAGCAGACCTAGAGCAGCGCGGACTACTGCGCTCGCTCAAAGTCCTCGACAGCCCACAGGGCGCGAGTATCGAGCTAGGCGGTCAGACCGTCGTCAATTTCTCGTCAAATGACTACCTGGGCCTGACCCAACACCCACGGCTAAAAGCAGCCTTCTCCGAGGCGATCGATAACTACGGGGTCGGCTCGGGAGCCAGCCGACTGATCAGCGGCACCCAGCAGCCCCACCAGCGGCTAGAGGAGTCCATCGCAGCCCACAAAGGCCACCAAGCCGCTCTGACATTTTCATCCGGATTCGCCACCGCATCGGGAGCCATCCCAGCGCTGTTTGGCAAGGACGACTACATCATCCTCGACAAGCTATGCCACGCCTGCCTGGTCGACGGAGCCCGTGCTAGCGGCGCGACCATGCGCGTCTTTCCCCACAACGACCTCGGCAAACTCGAGAGCCATCTGCAATGGGCCACGGCCAAAGCCAGCGCCGACAGCCGCATACTGGTGCTCACCGAATCGGTTTTCAGCATGGACGGCGATCTGGCACCCCTAGCAGAGATCGTCGAGCTAAAAGACTCTCACGACGCCCTCCTCTGGGTGGACGAAGCCCACGCACTAGGCGTACTCGGCCCCGCAGGGCGAGGCCTCGCCGCAGAGCTAGGCGTCGAGACCCGCATCGACTTTCTCATGGGCACCTTTAGCAAAGCCGCAGGCCTATCCGGCGGCTACCTATGTGCGAGTCGAGCTTGGATCGATTGCCTGATCAATCGCGCCCGCAGCTTCATCTACTCCACAGCCCCCAGCCCAGCTCTAGCCCACACCATCACCGAAGCCATCGACCTGATCGCTAGCCCTGAGGGCGACCAACTCCGCACCAATCTCCGCAGTCACATCGATCACCTAGCCCCCGACTCTCCGACCCCAATCATCCCCCACATCGTCGGCGAAAACGAACCCACCCTAGCCCTAGCAGCCGACCTACTGGCCGCCGGCTATTACGTCCCCGCCATCCGCTACCCCACCGTCCCGAGAGGCAGCGCTCGGCTGCGAATCACGCTATCAGCAGCGCATAGTGCTGACAATGTGCAGTCTCTGAGGGGGCACTTGGGTTGATGCTCATATCGTCACTAACCCAAGACAATCCCAGCCTATTCACCCAAAAGCACCCAGAACTGGGAGGGGCTGTTTTCAACTGCCCGGCTACCAAAGCCATCCTTCAAACCAAATCAAAAGCCGTAGATTCGACTTCAGTCGAATCCATCATAATTCGAGCCCAAAAGCATCACGCTCAAGGAGGGGCGCCGTCTCGTCGCCCAGCTACCCAAGCCAACCTTCGAGCCGGACCACCTACGAAACTCAATCATCATCCCAATCATTCTCCTTCCTCGCCAAATCAATCGGCGGGGTATCCGACTCACCCACCCATCGGGACCGTCTCCGTACCCAGCCTGCACGCCCACATCACCACAGAATCAGGCTTAACATCTCCTGTTTTTTCGGTTGTCCCCAGCCCTCTCGACGATCTATTCTGTTGCCAGCTGGCTAGCCCAGTCGGCTCTGTGTGCTACTACGCTCGGTCGAGAAAAGCATATGGAAATTGACGCAAAGATTCAGAAGCTCGTTTCGACTCAAGCAACCCGTGGAAATGGCAATGGATCGAATGATGCCATGACCGAACAATAACAACGCAGCCAAGAGAACTACAGAATGAGCACAACACTATTCTACATTATCGCAATTTCCTCCTTGCTGATTACGTTACTTTTTTACTGGGCAGCAATTCGAACCACGGATAAAGAAATATTCATATTTTTTTCAGTTCTCTTCATCACTGGGATTTCAGTTCTTGGATTCTTCACATCATTAATCATCAGCATGGGGAGTGCGTGGCTGGGAGGATCAAGTTTTAATCCATTTGGGGGAGCCTTAATTACTGCTATAATTGGCTGTGTTTTATTGGCCTTCGGTAAATCACCTCAGGACCCACCAACCTAACACAACGCATCTAGATACTCTGCTAACCGCCACTGTTGTCAGTTGATTTGGTAGCTAGATCGCCTAACATCCAGTCAACTTAGCGCTTTTACATTCAGTATTGAGATTATGCATCCAAATTTTTCATGGCGATGAACACAGGCTTTCGCTCAATAAGGATCTACTTCGAACGGTTCCTTGTGACATTGTTTGCATCGACCTCGAGCATGGCAGTCAAAGTAATAGTATCATATGGGCCAGAGTCCCTTAAAGACATTCCTTCGATGGTCGCCTTATCGCCCCTTGGATGGCTACTACTTGGCTGGATTGGTCCTATTTGGATTACCATCTTAGGCTTAGTTCTCGCAATAAGGAGATCAGAGCGCAGATGGCACGGTTTATCAGCGTTAGGCGGATTGGTTCTTGGCTTTATATGGCCTTATACATTCTACGCAGCCATGAGCGTATAGAGATCAGCGGCAACTACCGCACAAGCCACGGCTAAACAACCTGCTACCCATTAGCGTCAATCTAATCCGTAACTAGCTAATAATGAGTTATTAATAACTGATAAAACCTGAAAAACCGCTTGATTTTTGGAGGCGGCCAGCAGGTTTTTTATGCTAGTTAATTCACCTGCCGACCTCTCCAATTTCACATTCCCAAACCTCAAGGATTTAGCAATCAAAACCGGATTTATTATTCGGGATTCATTGAAAATGGATGCATCAATGTTTGTCCAAACCATAGTTGCAGCCGCCATTTCCGGTAAGGCTTCTTACAATCAGTTAGCCCATGGTTTAGGGCAGAGAACAGGGCATCCCATGAGTCGTCAAGGCATGAAGGACCGATTCAAAAATGTAGCATGTATTGAGTTTCTCACTTCAACTCATGACGCCCTGGTCGAAGCTCAAATTTTGGCAGTAGAAGAGCCTCTGCTGAAATGCCGAATCGAAAGGGTTGTTATCGAAGATTCATCAGGAATATGGATGCCAAAATCCAACGCGCATCACTTTCCCGCCCACGGCAATCACCACGGGAAAACGGCTGGGGTTAAAGTCAATTTCGCTTACGATATTCTGAACCATACCGTCCTCAATCACACGCTCCATAGAGCCACTGAACAGGATAAATCTATCGGTAAAGAATCTGTGATAGACCTTCAAGAAGGTGATCTTTCAGTCCGTGATATGGGCTACTTTTCCTTAGCTGAACTGACTCATATTGAATCAATTGGAGCATCCTGGCTAACTCGCCTCCCACTCACAACAGATGTAAATTTACCTGACGGATCTTGCCTAGAAGATCACCTCGAAGCAAGCACCGGGAACGTCGTTGATCTCGGCGTCATTGCAGGTGATAGTGAGAAGAAAAAATGCCGACTAGTTGCAGTCCGAGCAGACTCTAAGGTAGCTGAAAAACGACGTCGCGACCGAAAAGAAGCTGCCAAATATAACGGCAAAACGCCTAAACAAAAATCGCTCATTCGAGACGGTTGGCATATAATGCTGACCAATCTTGAAGAGGGTTTTACCGCAAAAGATCTGGCTGCAATCTATCGTATTCGATGGGGTATCGAGATTCAATTTAGAGCATGGAAACAGGCCTCAAATCTTCTCTCTTGTATGAATCGAACGAGTAGTGAAAACCATATGAACTGCCTTGTTCTTGGGGCCATGATTGGACATTTGATATCGGTCATCGTAGGCCGGATATTCGCCAAGACTCTCACTCTGGAACGCATCAGCTTCGAGAAGGTAGCTGACATTCTATCGGGGCATCATATAGGTGCTACCCAGCTAGAGGATATCCTAGCCATTAGGATTGATCCAAGGCACATTGTAAGGGATAAACGAAAGGCTCCAACCCGCTTCGCTACAGGTATTGCAGCCTTAGCTTGACGCCAATGACCTGCTACCCAGCATCTTGTTGCAAGTTGATTTGGCAGCTAGACCGTTTATCATGTGACCATCTCGGCGCTTCCTGGCTAGCAGATCCCAGAGCATAACCATTAATCAGATAGAACACAACGATGAAAGTATACCTTGATGATGAGCGAGACACTCCTGAAGGGTGGATACGAGTTTACTGGCCTGATGAAGCAATCGATCTACTGGCAAACGGAAATGTAGAAGAGATCAGTCTAGACCATGATCTAGGTGATGACGATCGTGGCACGGGATATGACGTTATTCTTTGGATTGAAGAGGCTGTGGCAACCTCAGATTTCACGCCACCAGTTATTAGAGTGCACTCAGCAAACAGTTCAGCACGGGAGAAAATGGAGAGAGGAATCGAAGCCATACAACAGCTTACACAGCAGCACCCCTAGTTTTGCTTACCATAATACCACGCATCAACCGAAGTCTCAACATCAGACTCAGCACAGCCACCCCTCGACATTACGGGTTGGCTGTGCTAGCTACGTAAGGTGCAGAATGAAGAACATGTTCCCAACTATCAAAGAAATAAACCTGTATCGATTTTTTGAGTCGGAGCACGTTTCCAGAGCTTACGGAGTTGACTGGCAAGACAGTGATTCAGTTTACGAATGGACTGACCAAACAGGAGTAAAACTTAGCTTCGCGCTGCACCCTATACACAAAGATTGCCGGATCACTGTCAGCCACGCTTCTGCCTTATTGCTGGATTGGCATATTTTGGCCGCAGCTGACATTGCTTTTGACGAGATCCAAGATCGAATCACAATCATTGAAGACGATCGCTACCATTCAACCATATCGGCTCGACCGAACATTCTCGTGAAGCGTACCAGTGAACGGTGATCTCGCCAATCACCGAACAAGATGCGACTGGATAACCTGCTAGCGTGCCTCTATTTATCAGTTGACTATACAGATGGACCATCCGAAATACACCAGAAACAGGCAAGTTTTTTTACACAGCCTCATCCTCAATCCGACCTCCATGCAACATTACCCTGGCTAAATAACCAACCAAGATTCTCTGTTGGGAAATCCCCAATATCCCTCGTCCAGTCAATAAACAAACCTTCGGGACTAAAGATGAATGCAACCGGTCCAGAAGAAAACGTTCTGCACGGTTTCCCCGTCACTACAGCATAGACCAAACCATCCCTGGAGAAGAACCGAGTCCCGGAGTACTCATCACCAAGCCATTCTCGGTAATTTTCAATACTGACCATTCCCTCCTCCGGATAATTCTTAGATCCTACCTTTTTCTGTTCGATCACAAATACGGAGCCCACGATCACCGACAATAAGGCGAAAATAATGACTAAAACAAACACTTCCAATCGACTCATCAGTTCTATCCATCATCTATCTACCATGATCAAAAAACCATGTCCAGAACTAAAGCAAGACAGGGCAAGTCAAACAACGATAATACCAACGATACCATTGGCGTCAGGATAAGGCTCTGAGCCCCTGTTTTAAAGGAGTTTCAGCTTTT
>JAHDID010000059.1 GCA_020630975.1 Verrucomicrobiota bacterium | reverse complement strand
ATCACTCACACAGATCACTCACACAGATCACTCACACAGATCACTCACACAGATCACTCACACAGATCGAGAACATCGCTAACCCACCCCTCAAAACGCCTTGCACCCGCGATCAGTAAGCACAAAAAAAGGGTGCCAGATGGCACCCTTTTCCAATAAGACTTAAGACCCAAGAAAATTAGAATCCATAGGTAGCGGAAACACCGCCAAACCACTGATCGCCAGCACCGCCAGCAGGAAATGCACCCGCAGCACCACCAGTAGGACCACCGACCAATGAATCGATGTATGCTACATATGGATTGATAGTCAGGCGACAACCGATAGGTAGCGATGTGCTTAGACGGTGCTGATGGTGTGAAAACCCACTAGTACCGCTTGTGTGCCAGTAACCCAGCGCAGCATCGTAATTCACATCAAGACCAGCAAACGAACCAAGACTACGAGCATAATTTGCCTCGTGATACCAAGTGTTATTAACAAAACCCTTTGCACCGAAATAACCAATAGTTCCGCCGAATGCGTCACGGCTCAGGCTAATGTTAACCTCATGCTCAGTGCTCTCAGTTGTGCCTGGCACATCAGTGTAGAAATCATAAAAAACATATCCAATCGACGCATCAAAACCAAGAATTTGTGGAAGCGCGTAGTTTGCATAAAGATTCAACTCCTCGTATCCATCAGGATTACCGTTCAGCGCTGAAGGCGTGTTCTGAAGTCCCTCCAGATACCAAGCACCAACGCTAAGACCACCACCTAGATCGAGATCAACCGCACCCCAGATGCTGTCGGTAGCAGCAGATGTGCCACGCCAGATGTAGTCGGTGTCATACCCGAAAGAAAGGGAATGGTCATATGAAGGACACGCATCACACGCGTTCTTTGAATCAAAAGGGACGTAAGAGTCACCTGCCTGCAGTGCGAGGGCGCCAGTGGCGATCGCAAACGTAGTAAGAATAGTTTTTACACTCATGCTTTATCTTGTTGTTTAGAATATTAAACGTCGGAAACTTTCTCCTAAGTGACGTTATCGTCAACCGTAAATTTTAGAAAAGTTTAATATCTGGCATGACTGAGTATTAACCTTATGAAAAATCGAATTCTTGTGTGCCTTTGGCTCGATTTTCGCTCTCGACGTCTATCCGCTAAACTTTAACTAAGACTTATGAATTTGGCCCACTTTGCAGCCTATAGCAGCTGCTCCATGACCAAAACCCTGCGCCCTAGAGGCCAAAAACTTCGCTCATATTAGCTGAAACCTCAGCCAATCTTTTAGCCCCGCCTCCGCCTACTTCGGCAGCACACCAACCTTTAAAATCGATCTCAGTGAGCGCTGCTCGGACGTCTGCCCAGTCGACATCGCCCTTGCCGATATGACAAAATTTCCCCGTTTCTCTGGAGAAACCCTTGATATCGAGCTTCACCACCCGGTGACCTAAAGTGCGAATCCAGTCGCCGGTAGGGCCGTATTTCCAGTGATTCCCTAAGTCGAACTGCATCGCCACATGCGGGCTCTCAAACTCGTCACAATACCTTGCCAACTTATCCGCTGTCTGTGTCTCGAGCGGCCCAGAGTGAGAGTAGCAAAACTGATTCCAGACATTCTCGATAGCGATGGTCATGCCCAACTCTTCAGCCAGTGGTACAGCTTGGCGAATATTCTCGACGCTACGCTTCCAGATCTCTTCCTCGGGGCCATCCTTACCGTGCCCGACCACGAGCAGCACGGTATCGCCACCCACGGCGTGAGTGTCCTTCAGCGCTTGTTTGAGACTGTCGAGCGCCTGCTGGCGAATGGCAGGATCGGGATCTGTGTGGCGGATTTTCCAGTGATTGCCCACTACCGAGCCATCTACCGGAAATCCTGTCGCATCTATCGCCTGCTTCACCGCAGCCACATCAAAACCAGGCGCATTAAACTCAACTCCCTCAAAACCTGCCGCTTTCGCCGCTTTGAATTTTTCCTCTAGCGACTCGGATTTGAGCTCACCACCGATCATGCCGAACTTGAGCGACTTCTTAATCCGCCCTTTCAGCGATGCCACCGGCTGCTCTGCGATCGATAGAGAAGTCGCCAGAGAGGCGGCTCCCATTCCTAGTCCTATGGCAAACTGACGGCGCGAAGTCGAGTGATTCATCTGCATAGCAGACAGCCTGTGCCACTCCGACCATATCTGCAAGCTACGGCATGTAGGCAGCCAACACCTTCTGATCCACCGCATCGCGCTGGTAGACGTCCCTAGGCGCAGTGATGGCATACCCCTGCTCACTAGGCCTCGGAAATGTGGTGAAATAGGTGACAAATACGTTCACCGGCTTTTTCACACTCTCGCGGGACTGCGCATCGGCATCCATCGCTGCGGTGATCGCCTCCGCCTCGATCCCCTGCGGGCCTAGGACCCACTCTGCCATCAGCGGCGGCTCAGCCACCCGGATACAGCCGTGACTGCGAGCCCGATCGTCCATGGCGAAATACTGCTTAGCCGGGGTGTCATGCAGGTAGATGTTGAATTGATTCGGTAGGAGAAATTTCACCTTTCCCAGAGCATTGGCACCGGTTGGTTTTTGGCGCAGCCAGAGCTTGGCTTCACCGATTTTCGCCAGCGTCTCCTCATTCAGCTCGTAGATCTCGGCGTTGTCATTAAAATTGCCGACGATCTCATAGCGATTGCGCTCGAGGTAGGTGAGGTCCTCGACCAGCTTGGGGTAGATCTCCTTCACCGCGATCGACTCAGGCACATTCCAGTATGGAGCAAAGACCACTTCTCGCATGATGTCACGAAACACTGGGGTGTGATACTCATCACTATCTGTCTTGCCATGGACGACACGCATCGAGAAAGAGTGGTTATCGCCTTTCTCAAACGCATACACCTCTGCAGACGGCAGATTGACGATGAGGTAGCGATCGCCAAAACCATCTGGCAAGAGCCGCGCTCGATGCAGGTTCAGCGCCCGTGCTTTGAGCTGTGCTGCGGGATTCGCACGCAGCCTTCTCCAGGTGCCAGAGCCCATGATGCCATCGGCCTGCAGACCATTGGCCCTTTGGAAAGAACGAATCGCATCTGCCAAATCTGGGGTAATAGATGTCAACTGGTCGCGCTGCGGCGCCGCCATACGCAGGTGCCCTCGGTCTGCCAGAGCCGTAGCCAGAGCAGGGGCGTGATCGTAGGCTTTCCCAGGGTAGGCGAGTCCTGCTGTAGACGGATCTGGCACATGCTCAGCAGCTTTGGAGTCCATCGCCCGGCGTGAGGCATAGTAGGCATTCTGCAGCTCGCGGTACACCCAGTTGCGTGGCGCAAAGGAATCCACCGCCAGCCCGGCATCGAATGTGCCCTGACTGCGGATACGCAGCAGATCCACAGATATGGAGTGAGCATCGTGACGGTTATCACCCGGGCGATCGCCTTTATTCCAGTCGGCCCAGATCTGATCTGTCGCCACTCCACCCATCCGCACCAGCATACCGGCATCGGCTATCGCTATGGTGTAACTCAGGTCCTTCTGATTGACCGGGGCACTGCGGGTGATCCCCGATAGCGAGTGCGGATCCAGCGCCAACATGCCCGGCAGCCCGTGGCGTGCCAAATGATAGGAAAGACTCTTAAACACCCGGTCCGGCATGTGCCGGTGATTCCACAGATTCCGGTAGTTCGACCGCTTATAGGCGAGGACGATGGCATCGGAGAGGACATCACGGTAATGCCGATCAGCTGGGATCGCCTGCATCAGCACCTCCTTTAGCTGCTGCGACTTCTTATCGGTGACGACTTGGATCTCTGCCGGCTTGGCAGAAGACTCGGCCGCCTGAGGAGTCGTGCCTGGCGGGATATCCTCGGTCTTGCGCTTAAAGAGCTTACCAAAAGCGCCTTTGCGCTTTTCCGACTGACCGAAGGCTGGGTCTGCGGTGAATAGACCGCACATACCTGAGCATAGCGCTATGAGCACCAGACGATGTGCGACATGATATGGGGTGGATGTCATGAAACGTGCGAAATGGATCGACGGCTTGGCAGGCTGTCTGATCAACAGCTTGCCCCAAATAGAACGGCTATCCAGCGGATTCTTTACCTCCATAATGGCTTTTGTACCCTATTTACTCAAAATTGTACCCTATTGAGTCTAGACTGTCCCCTATTGAAATGAGTCACTTAGCAGCCTACAGCCGCGGTTTATCCCTGTTTTGCCGAGGTGTGGGAGCCATCTATCTGATCGCTCTGGTATCGTGGTGGCTGCAGGCCGAGATTTTGATCCTAGAGAGCGGTCTAGTGCCCATAGCCACTTGGCTCGACGTGGTCGGCAGCCGATTGGATAGCGGGGCAGGCACACGCTGGCAGGTGCCTACACTATTCTGGCTGACGGGCGCGTCGGATATCGCCATCCATAGCTGGCTGGCCGTGGGCTGTATCGCCGCAGTACTCGTGATCATGGGCATCGGCCAGGGGCCCGCTCTAGTCGCTGTCTGGCTGGTATACCTCTCGCTGGTGACCACGGGCGATACTTTCATGAGCTTTCAGTGGGATATCCTGCTACTCGAGGCGGGCGTGCTAGCTATGCTGGTATCGAGCTGGCGCTGGCGAGAGCCGTGGCGAGCACCCCCGGGCCTATCACTACGACAGCAGGTCGGGCTCATACTAGTCTGGCTGGCGGTCGCCAAGCTGATGTTTCTCTCCGGCTGGGTCAAGCTAGCCTGGGCCACAGAAGCGCAGCCAGAGTGGTGGCCAGCCCACACAGCGATGCTCTACCACTACCAGACTCAGCCGCTGCCCACTGTATCAGCATGGTGGATGCACCAGCTACCCGAGTGGCTGCACAAAGCCTCGATCTGGCCGATGTATACAGTCGAGCTAGTCTGCCCATTTCTGATATGCTTTGGCAGACGGCTGCGACTCGCGGCAGCCATCGGTTTCGCCGGGCTCATGCTCCTGATCCTAGCGACGGGGAACTACACCTACTTCAATTGGCTGACCATCATCCTCTGCCTACCTCTCGTGCACGATCGCTACTGGCGTACACCGACTGCAGATAGCCACTACCTAGCGGGGAAAAAATGGCTCAGCGCTGCCATCGCTAGCCCCGCCCTCCTTTTGGTCCTGCTGCTGAATCTCCACATCCTCGCCCGCGATCTGCACCGCGCTCCGAAACCACTGCTCGCTGCCGATCTCTCCCCCAAGAGGCTCGACCAACTCGCCACCCAGCTCTCGCCTTGGCAGCTCAGCTCAGGCTATGGCTTGTTTCGCACCATGACGACGACTCGCCCCGAGATCATCCTAGAGGGCAGTGCCGATGGCCAGAACTGGCTAGCCTACGATTTCCACTGGAAGCCCGATCGCCTCGATGAACGCCCGCGCCTAGTCGCGCCTCACCAGCCACGGGTGGCTTGGCAGATGTGGTTTGCCGCACTCGAGGGGCAGTATCGCCCACAGGGGCGGAATTCCCGCTGGATGGAGGCTCTCTTCCTACAGCTACTCCGAGGCGAGGAGACGGTGCAGGCTCTATTTGCAGAAAATCCCTTCCCCGACCAGCCGCCTCGCTATCTGCGGGCGACCCTGTATGACTACCGCTTTACGACTCATGCTGAGCGCTCAATGACCGGCGACTGGTGGCTACGGAGCGAGCTGGGCCCATATCTACCACCGATATCGCTCCAGCAGTAGTGGACATCGGAGGAAAACGGTTTTTTAATAGCGTCTCCATCGTCTAAAAATTTTAGCCAACCGCATGTCGCCGACTCTACGCAAGACCGTAGTCAAAATCCTGCTGCCATTCGCTACCTCGTGGGTAGCGCGGCAGGAGCGCAAGATTATGCGCGATGGGAGCGAGCTCTCTGCCGAGGAAAAAGACTGGGCTCGCGGTGTAGGGGTGCACGACGTCGATCGCATACGCATTGCCTACCAGAGAGTCGTCCCCATGCCATTTAGCTCACTCGCTAGAGTGGTATCCTATTTCAAAAAATGCCCCATCTCGCCGATCGGATTGGCCGCGCACTACGGCATCTATCTGGCAGAAGACTGCCGTAGCGACCCATCGCTACTCGTGCACGAGCTCACCCATGTGGCCCAGTATGAGCGACTCGGCGGGATCCGAGGCTTTCTCGCCCAGTACCTCGACCAGTGGCTACGCGACGGCTACTGGGAGTCGCAGATGGAGACGGAGGCCCGCGCCGCAGCCGTGCCCTACAATCGCCCACCAGGATCCTGAGATCAGCTCCCTAGAAAGACTTGTGTGGATTTGTACGTTCTATCTCTGTGACAAGCGGGATATTGTGGTTAATCTCTCAGCCTGTCGTTTATAGATGATTCGGTGCCTAAAATCCTGCCTGCGCCACCGATATGTCCGCGCGCTGGTAGCAGTCGTTACCTTCGCGGCATTCGTGTTGTTGCTGGTGTTGCTAGTCTTTCTCGCATACTACGAGAGAAAGGCATTCGACTACGATATCGAGGCCGTAGGTAGAATCCCGGTAAAAACGACCGTGCTCGACGCCACAGACACTCCCGTGGGCTACCTCAATAAAGCAACCGGCAGCAATCTACCGCTGAAATCGGTGTCAAAATACTTCGTACAGGCCCTTCTAGCTCGTGAAGACACTCGCTTTTACCGTCACCACGGGGTCGATCACATCGGTCTAGTCCGGGCCAATCTGCGCAATGTCCGCGAGGGTCGCGTGGTGCAGGGTGCCAGCACCATCACCATGCAGCTAGCTCGGATGACGTTCGAGCTGCGGGAGAAAAACTACCAGCGCAAACTGGTAGAGATGGCGATCGCACGCCGGATCGAGCGCCACTACGACAAAGACGAGATCCTCCGGCTCTACATCAACCGCATCTACCTCGGCACCGGCATGCACGGCATCGAGGATGGAGCCGATGGCTACTTTGGCAAACACCCCTCGCAGCTAAATCTATCGGAGGCAGCGATGATCGCGGGCATCATCCGCGCGCCCAATGGCTTCTCGCCATTTCGACAAAAGAAAGCATCGATCCGAGAGATGCGCATGACTCTCGCCCGCATGGAGGATGAGGGCCACATCACCAAACGCGAGGCCCAAGCTGCTGCCTCGATGGTACCGACTGTGCTGCCCCAGAGCCGCTGGGCAGATAAGCTACGCGCTAGGAATAAAGGCTTTCACCGAAACTGGTATCTCAACATGATCGAGGCGCAGCTAGCAGAGCGCCTACCAGTGGCCAAATGGCACGACGGCCTAGTGGTGCGCACCACCATCGACCACCGCGTACAGACTGGCGCCGAGACAGCTGTGCGCAAATGGCTGGCCGGTGTAGAGCGCGTGCCCGGATACGATCACCCCAAATACCCTGCGGTGAACGCCAAAGGCGAGCCCACCTCTCTACAGGGTGCCTGTGTGGTGATCGACAATCTCGATGGCTCGATCCGCGCCCTAGTCGGCGGCCGCGACTATGACCAAAGTGCCTACAACCGCGCCATCCACGAGAATCGACAGGCAGGATCGATCATCAAACCCATCGTCTACGCCGCAGCCTTCGAGACCGGCATGCTGCCCGGTGCCTACGTCAGCGATGAGCTGATCGGTCCTCTCGAGCTGGACTGGTGGCATGGCCCCGACTGGGATCCGGTGAATGCCGATGGCGTACACCAAGGCCTGCACCCAGCCCATGTCGGCCTAAAGCGCTCGCGCAATACCATGACCGTACGAGTCGGCGAGCGAGCTGGCATCGATACTGTGAACCGTATGCTCTCTCATGCAGGCGTAGCCAAAGACGGCGGTGCCAAAGATCCCCAGATCTACATCGGCAACCAGACCGTCAGCCTGCTGGCGATGACCAGTGCCTACACGGCCTTTCCCATGGCAGGCGCCCGCTACGAGCCCCACCTGATCTCGTCGATCCACGATCGCCAGGGCAATCTCCTTTTTGAGCACCGCCCCCAGCGCTATCAGGTATTCAGCAAGGAAGCCGCATGGATGACCAGCACTATCCTAGAGAGCGTGCTTGAGGATGGCGGCTCTGGAGCCCGCTTGCGAAAGTGGGGATTCGACGCTCCAGCTGGCGGCAAGACCGGCACCACCAACGACTTCGTCGACGCGTGGTTCGTTGGCTACACCAGTCGGCTCACAGCTGGCTTTTGGGTGGGACTGGATATCCCTGCGCCTATGGTGAATGGCGCCTACGGCGGCAGTGTCGCTATGCCGATGTGGAAAGACACAATGCTCGCCGCCCAGGCTACCGGCTATGAGGCTGATGATTTTCCCCGCCCCTCGGAGGTCTTCCCCGTACGAGTCTGCCGCCACACCGGACTACTCGCATCGAGTGGCTGCGAAGCACACGGTTGCGCCTACACCGAGGACCTACCATCCTCGCTGATCCCCCGAAAATTTTGCAAAAGAGAGTCGAAATAGCAAAGTTTTGCGATTTTGAGCTATGATGTTTCTAGCAATTAAGGTAAATTCTTGGCGTGGTCACGTCTCGCCAAACCGAAATGATAGTGAAAAGTCGGCTAAATCAGGCCGAAGAAATCAATTATTTTAGTACGTTTGCCAGGCTTTGGGCCTGTGCGACGCTTATTCACCAGTTGGCCTTTACCTTTTGGGCCATGGCTTGGCCGGGTTGGGTCTTGGTGTTCACTGCCATAGCTGTGGTGGTGCAGCCGGTCTGCTTATTTCGCTTCACCTGCCTGGTCGGTGCGTCTCTGGTGAACTTATTTCACAAGCTACCTTTCGTGCCCAATCACATTCTTTTCGAAGGTATGCTGCACGTGATCATAGCGCTCGGCATCGTCGGCTATCTGGTGAAAAACCGTGGCTGGACCTTTCTGCGCAAGGCTTTCGACACAGGCTGGAAAGCAAAATTTCTGCTAACTGTGGTGGTAGTCAAAACGCTGTATCACACCCTACCTTTCATCGAGGAAAATAAGATCCTCGGCGTCATCACCACGGCCTGCCTGATCTACGCGATCTGCATCAACCTATTTGGCCGAGGTCCAGTGCGCTCGACTGGCACTCCGCTCGCCGCGTTTGCCCCAGTGGTGCGGATCGCCATTATCATGATGTATTTCTGGGCGGTCATCCAGAAGCTGAACTACGACTACTTCAATCCCGAGATCAGCTGCGCGGCGCAGCTCCACATCGAGATCGCACACTACTTTGGCAATCTGATCCCCATCGATCGCTGGGCGCTACATGCGGCGATCTGGGGCTCGCTGCTGTTTGAGTTTGCGATCCCTGTATTGCTCTTTATCCGGCGCACCAGACTGGTCGGCTTTGTCGCTGCAGTATGGTTTCACCTATGGCTGGCCATCCATCCCGCAGCAGGCATCTATAGCTTTAGTTCACTGATCTTGGCCGTGCTGTTCTTGTTTCTCCCCATCGGCTTCTGGCGCAGTCTGCGCGAGCTTTTCCACCGCCAGACCGTGTGGCTGGGACGTGGCGATATCAACAAAGGCACGAAGCGAGTCTGCACCCTCATCATCGCGACCTTTTTTGCGATTTTGATCACTCAGATCACGCTCTATCTCACCCAGGGCCGCTCGATGGATACTTTTTCGTGGGCCAATCGCCTCGGCTTCTCAGGCTTCGTCATATGGGGACTATGGCTCGGTAGCTGCTATGTGGCGGCCGCTATCTCAGGCTGGAAAAAAGAGAATCTTTTCGCCCACCGCCCGATGACGACTATCGCGTGGCTAGGGCTACTGGTGGTGTTTTACAACGGCGCCTCCCCCTGGCTGGGCGGCAAGACGCAGACCTCTTTCTCGATGTATAGCAATCTGAAGAGCGAAGGCGAGGGCAACCACTTCTTCCTCAAACGCTTTGATCTGCTGCCATTCCAGAAAGACATGGCCAAAGTGGTAAAAGTGGAGCCAAATATCTTCGACCCATCAAACCGCCCCAAAGGCATCGCTAATTTTGCCAATCCTGGGCATCTGGTCATGCCATTTTTCGAGCTGCGCCGCATCGTCAGCTCCGCACCAGGCGATATCTCCATCGTCTACGAACACCGTGGTGAGCTAAAGACAGCCAGTCGACATGGCGAGACCCTCACAGGCGAGGCCGGTATTTTCCAGCCGCTCCCTGTTCTGGCTAGAAAGACCTTTTGGTTCCGTCGATTGGACAAAGTCGAAGGTCCGATGCCGTGCACGCACTAATTGCATTGCGAGACGGCAAAATGCACCGACTTTCCGAGGCATGACGGGCTCACCTATCACCAATAGTCTCAGTATCTTAGCCGCTGCAGTCCTACTCTGCAGCTGTGGCGAAGATGATGCCAGCCCCCAGGACACCAAGCAACCACCTGCAGCCGCTACCTCTGCGGCGGAGAAAAAGCCTGCAACCAAGCCGGCAGCGCCCATCTACTGGAGCGAGGTGAAGCTACACGAGGCGATACGCGCAAAGAACCCCAACTACAGCGGTAACGGCCAATTCAACATCGACCCCACCTCGGGCACGCCGCTCGCCATCGCTCTGGACAACTGCGAGGTCTCAGATATCTCCCCCTTTGCCGGTATGCCTCTCAAGGCGCTCTACCTGCATAGCTGCCCTGTCTCGGACATCTCGGTGCTATCCGGTATGCCGCTCGTGGAGCTCTACCTCGAGAAGACTCCAGTCAGCGATCTGTCGCCACTACGCGGCAATACCACTATCCAGAAGCTGTATCTCTCCGACTCCGGTGTCGTGGACCTATCCCCTCTCAAAGGCATGCCCATCCAGGAGCTAAATCTCGTGTCGACACATATCGATGATCTCTCGCCTCTCGCAGGCATGCCCATCTCGATGCTTTGGCTCACCGGCTCGCCGGTAGCAGACATCAGCCCACTGAAAAGCAGCCCTCTCGTGAGCCTGACCCTGCATCGCACCAAAGTCCGCGATCTCTCGCCTCTCGCTGGCACAGGCCTACAGAGACTGCACATCGGCGAGACACCCGTGACCGATCTCTCGCCACTAGCCAGCGTCCCTCTGACTCGCCTAGTCTTCGACCGTGAAAAAATCGAAACCGGCATCGAAGCCATCATGGCGATCCGCAGCCTCAAAGAGATCGGCTCGAAATTCGAAGATGGAGCCAATGACCTGCAGCACCCAGCCGCCTACTGGACTGCAGACGCTCCTGCCAAAGCAGGCGGAGAAGAGAAAAAACAGGATAATCCGGCTGAAAGCGCCGAGTAAACCGCCACGTAAAAGAAAGGGTCTGTTGCTATGTTTCGCTCGATGTTCACCGTGGGTGGCTTCACCCTGATGAGTCGTATCCTCGGATTTGTCCGGGATAAGATGATCGCTACCTACCTCGGCTTTGGCGCGATGGGAGATGTCTGGGCCGCTGCCTTTCAGCTACCCAATCTGGCTCGGAGGGTACTCGGAGAAGGCGCATTCAATACCGCCTTTGTACCAATCTACTGCCGCAAAATCGAGGAAGAAGGCGATGCCGCAGCCAACTATTTCGCCAGCCGTACCATCACATTGATGTTTTGGATACTGATCGGCCTAGCCCTGCTGATGTTCATCTTCATGCCTCAGGTGATCTTGGCGACTAATTTGGGGTTTGCCCAGGACGCCACCGACCCTGAGACAGTGGTAGATCGCTTCCCCATCGCGATCACGGCAGGTCGCATCACCATCGGCTACATGATCTTTGTCTGCCTGATGGCAGCGTTTAGCGGCGTGCTCAATAGCCGCAAATCTTTTGGCCCACCTGCATTTGCCTATGTGGTGCTAAACATCGTCATGGTCGGCGTGCTACTAGTAGCACCATTCTTCTATGAGAATATGCTCAAGCCTCTCTGCTGGGGCCTGATCATATCCGGTGTCGCGCAGCTAGCCGTGGTCTTGTTTGGTATCTCTAGATCGAAGACCAAAGTCAAGATGGTCATCCCTGTGATCGACCAGGACATGAAAAAGCTCGGTGTCCTGATGATCCCAGGATTGATCAGTGCCGGTATCCAGCAGCTCAATCTCCTATTCGGCGGACTGGTGGCATCGCTAGCGACCGGGGGCAAAGCGCTGATATACTTCGCCGACCGGATCAATCAGCTGCCACTGGGCATCATCGGCATGGCTGCCGGTGTGGTGCTGCTACCCGAGATCTCTCGAGCTCTACGCGCTGGCGATACCTACGAGGCCAAGAGCAAGCTCTCCTTCGGAGCCGATATGGCGATCCTGCTGACTATCCCTGCGATGATGGCAATGCTCGTCATCCCCCGCCCCATCATGCACGCCATCTTCGAAGGCGGTGCAGTAGCCGCCGAAGACATCGCGCCTGCGGGCAAAGTGCTGATGGCCTTTGCCATAGGCATGCCCGCCTACGTGCTAGCCAGAGTCTACCAGCCCGGATTCTACGCCCGAGAAGACACCAAGACCCCGATGCGCTTCGCCATCGCCACAGCGATCGTCAATATCGTGCTCTGCTACCCTCTCTTTCTCTGGCAGGGCGCGGCAGGCTGTGCGCTGGCCACCTCTATAGCAGGCTGGTGCAATGTGGCGCTACTCTGGACTAGGCTGAGGAAGGACAAATTTGTCACCCTCTCCAAGACCAATCTCTCTCGCTACGCTCGCATGCTGATCTCTGCAGTCGCCATGGGCGCAGCCATCTATTATCTGGCCGAGCTAGGCGAGCCATGGATCATGCGCGAGGGCGGCTTCGTCATCCGCATGCTAGCACTGCTCCTACTCGTCATGATCGGTATCGCCGTCTACTTCGGCTTCATCCTAGCCACCCGAGTATTCTCCATCCGAGAGCTCAAACGAGTCGTAAAACGAGGCTAAGCGCAGCCTCCCCTCCCCCAGCTAAACAAATAGGTCATATAGGCCCTATACGACCTATAGCAAAACCCCCGCAGCCCGCAGCCCAAAGAACAAAGAACAAAGAACAAAGAACCACCAAAACACAAAAAAGGGGCTCACCTCACGGTGTCCCCTCTTTCGAAAATCTTGATTTGATCGGTCTGTGTCGGCTTACGCCTCTACAGGATCGACGTTGATCCGGCGACCGTTCTGGTCGAAGCGAACCTTGCCGTCTACTAGTGAGTAGATGGTGTAGTCTCTGCCCAGACCTACGTTCTTACCGGGGCGCCACTTGGTGCCGCACTGACGGATGAGAATGTTGCCTGCGATGACGTTCTGGCCACCAAACCTCTTAACACCACGACGCTTACTGTTGCTGTCGCGACCGTTCTTAACACTACCCTGTCCTTTCTTATGAGCCATGACGGATTATTTGCTGAAAATTGAAATTAAAATTACGAAAAGCTCTAGACTGCTGTGATCTCCACGCGAGTCATGTGGCGGCGATGCCCCTTAGTCTTGTGGTAGCCCTTACGACGCTTGAACTTGAAAGCTGTTACCTTCTTGGCGCGGAACTGGTCGACTACCTTGCCGGTAACCTTAGCTCCACCCACGAATGGGTCACCCACTTCGATAGAACCACCAGCACCTTTCGCCAAAACCTCGTCGAAAGTGATGGAGTCGCCCACCTCTACGTCGAGCTTCTCGACGTCGATCTTGTCGCCTTGCTCGACGCGATACTGCTTACCACCGGTCTTGATTACTGCGTATGCCATTAGTAGTGTCCCTTTGTTCTGATGAAGGGCGCGAAAGATTCCATGGCAATGCGTCTCCATCAAGCGGTTTTTTAAAACGTTTGCCCTTTCTTTTGAAAGACCGCCAATTCACGGCCCAAAATGGCGATTGTACCCTATTGAGTCTGGACTGTACCCTATTGAATTTGACTAAATTAGCAACAGCTCCATATCTGAAGGGCTCCACACACACCACTTTATGATCCACACCCTAGCTCGCACCGCCTGTATCGCCCTCGTCGGGGCTATTGTGCTGTGTTTGAGCGGATGTCTGCCACGGATCTTGGCGAATAAGGCGCTAAGCCGAGCTGAACCCAAGGAGCGCCAAGTGAAGCCTCTCTACCCGATATTTGAGGGCATGCTCGATGGCACCGATGCGATTCAGGTGCGCAGCTATCGCGTGGGACTGCCAGAGATCGCCATGAGCACCCTCATCGTCGAGCCGCGCGACTACGATCTGGATATCAGCTCTGCCGTGCGATTGTCCGAGGAGACTGGCGAGCACTACCTAGACATCGCCTTTAGTCATGAAAGTCGCGATATCTTTCGCCTGCTACTAGCTCCAGGAGCTACAGATACCATCGAGCAAGCCGCCAAGTCAGCCGTATCCGACATCGCCCCGGAAGATGCCCCAGAATACCTGCGCAGTCTCATGCAGCGCCAGGGCGATCAAAGAATCACCCCTCGCCCTCGCACTATCTTCCTCCTAGGAGGCTATGGAGTGCCGAAAGAGGCCATGCTCCCGTGGGCCCTGACTCTCGCTCAGGGTGGCTACCGTGTGATCACTCCCGACTTTCGCGGCCAAGGCGACTCCGGTGGCGATGGCGTGCGCTGGGGCCGCTACGAGCCACACGATCTCCGCCAGCTACTCGACTCCCTACGCCAGGATGGCGTGGTCGACTCGCGCCCCATCGGGGTCTACGGCATCTCTTACGGTGCTGCCATGGGCATCCTCTGGGCTGCCTACGACGATCGCATCGCCACTGTCGTAGCCGCATCGCCCTATGATCGCCCCGACGAGGTGATGGATCGCTTTGTAGAAAACTACAGCGAAGACATCCGCATCCCGGGGCTGACCCCAAAGGTCGTCGACCGAGGCAGCGACCTGATCGAAGTTCAACTCGGCATCAACTGGTCGCAGATCTCTCCCGTCGTGGCCCTGACCGCCGTAAACATCCCGATCCTATACATCGGCTCAGACGCCGACAAGGTGAATCCCCCAGCCACACTCCAGCAAATGCACCGCCAAAGCCCAACAGGCTCAGAGCTCATCCAGCTAAAAGACATCCCCCACGAGCTACTCGGCTTCAATATCGACGATCTGGATGCTACTGTTTTGGAGTGGTTTCGGGGTGAATTGTAACGAAATTTCCGTCCAATTTCACAAAACAACCTAGCCACTTAAGGTTCATGTCAGAAAATAAATAATATTAATTTTATAATTTTCATAATTTGTGGAATACTCCACAATGGTAGCATCTGAACCTGACCATCGCCTCTCAATCTCACCACCACCTGCATGGGTATACCCTGTAGATATTCAACAGCTCATCTCGAGTGCCTCTACCACCCAAGAACACTCCATCCTAGAACAGTATGAGTGGGACACCATGAGTCTCTGCCAATATGAGAGACATATTTTACCCATTCCCCACACTGAGGCCCTAAACGCTCTAGGAAATGTCGAATTCCGACTCAACCCCCAACTCTCGCATCGAGTCGTCCACCATATCGGGGTATGGCGCAATGGCACATACCGAGACTGCCCTTTGAGCGCCGACCTATTCCGATTCTACCAGCCTGAAGAATCTAGAGACTCGCTAGTATACGATGGCTCCATGCGAGCCATGCTACCTATCGACGATATTCGAGTTGGTGACTTTTTGGATATAGCATCTACCGATGTCACTCAACAAGCTAGGATACCCAACCGCGCGTCAGGCATCTTTCCTACGGTCGCAGTCTATGGAGCTCAGCTGTTCCGCCTCCGTATCCGCTATCCAGATGGAGTGGGCATGCAATTCTCAGCACCTGGGATAGGTACCAATCTCACCGAGAACCGCGACCCAGATGGCATGCTCGTAAAAATGATCGAGAGCCGAGACACCAATAGTTTGAAGATCTCGATGCTAGCCGCCCCATGGCATAGCCAAGTCACCTGTCTAGAGTGGTCCAACTACCGGGACTGCTCCGATGTCTCAGATTCTGTCTATCGGCTATGGGCACCCATTATAGAAAGATCTCAGCAGACAGACGAAATAACCAATGTGGCTCGCCAGATCTACGAAAATAATCCGACTGAACAGAAGCGTATCGATGCTACCATCCGCTTCGTCCAGAATGAGATAAGATACCTATCCCTTTCTGAAGGCATACGAAGCTTAGTCCCAGAGGATCCTGTCGCTGTGCTCAGCAAGCGCTATGGAGATTGCAAGGACAAGTCCATCCTACTAGTCACTCTACTCCGCCGGATGAACATCCAAGCGTGGCCTGCCTTGGTCAGTGTACAGAAACGTCACACTGTAGAGCAAATGCACCCAATGGAGAGAGCCTTCGATCATGCTATCGCCTCTGTTCTGTGCGAAGGAAAGATGTATTGGGTAGACCCGACCATCTCCTGCCAAGGCGGCCACCTGACAAATCGCTGTGCCCTACCACACGGTGCCGCATTACCTATTTTAGATGGCGGCAATGACCTCGTTTCGCTACCAGCCTTGGGCCAAGATAGTGACGAGCTATGCCTGAATGAGGAGCTCCGAATCGAGGGCGACCGCTTACATATAGAGCTTCGATCCGTATTTAAAGGCACTGCCGCAGACAGCATCCGACACCAGCTACAGAGTCTGGGAAATAGAAGGTTTAGCGAGGCGCTAAAGTCTAGCCTAGAGCCCTTCTACCCCAATATAGCGGAACTAAACGAGCCTATCATCGAGGATCTAGTCGACGACAATCAAGTCCTCCTGACTGAGCGATACCAATCCGACATACCCCTAGAGGAAATACCCAACTATGGCGCATGCCTACGACTATCAGCTCATGTCATTGGCCCTCGCATAGAACAACTACCCAGCGAACATGAGCTCCCGGTATCAATACCACTACCTTTCCCCTGCACGTTAAAGCACAACATCAAATTCCACCACTCACTGGGTTTGAAATGGCCATTAGAAACCATCCGAATCGATGGACCAGGGTTTAATTTCGAACATAGCACCTCCGCCACTAGCTCAGTTGTTGAGTATACGTTTTCCTACCAGTCCATTAAAGAGACCATTCAATCTAATCAACTGGCAGAGTACGAATCTTCGACCAGTCAAGTTTTCCAGAACTTGACGCAGATCATCCCGCTAAAAAAACAACCGTCTAGGCTATCAAGAATACTTTTCGGAACCAACAATTCGAAATACAGCTTCCTAGCACTGATCATCGTAATCTGTGCAATTCGAGCCATTTCAGCCTGGATGCGCCTGTGACGACAATCTGATAGGCTACCCCCGCAGTTTGCCACGAACCGCATCCGAAGCGAAATCACCGAGCATGACGATGGCGGCGCCGACTAGGATGAAGAAAAACATCTCGTCATTGTGATCGCGGGCACTGGCATCGCTGATGAGGAAACCCAAAGAGGTGATACCGAGTATACCTAGGACTGTGGCATCGCGGATACAGGTCTCCCAGCGGTAGAAAAAGTAGAGCAAAAAGCGATTGAAGTAAGCGGGCAGGATGGAGAAAAAGTAGGTCCCCATGGTTGAGCTACCATGAGCTAGCTGGACTTTGGCTTCGCGGAGATTCGAATTGTCGATCAGCTCACCGCCGAGCCGCCCTACGATGCCGTAGTTGTGCAGGGCTAGGCCTAGGATGAGCGGCCAAGCTGTGGGGCCAAAAATCTGAACCAGTAGAAATGCCAATAAGTACTCCGGCATCGCCCGGGTGACGATGTAAATGAGACGGTGAAACAAGGAATGAACCGCACCCACAATAGCTAGCAGCCTGCTACTACCGATATTGATCTCCAGTGGCTGAGATTGATTGAGGCGCTTGGATGCTAGAGGCAGAGTGATCAGCGAAGCGAGAAAGGCTAGGATGATCGCCGCTGTGCCTAGATAAAAAGTTTGCAGACCAGCCGTGAAACCCTTTTCCGCTAGCAGCTCTCCAGCCCATGGCAGGGCATCTGCCCAGTCGCCCGATTGCTGCACGGGATACGGCATCAGCTCTTTGGTGAGAAAACGCTCCAGATTGGTCATACGTTTCTCCCAGGGCACATCTGAAAAAGGCGACTCCCCCTGCACCCAGGCGAAGACTATGAATACCACTATGATAGCTACCGATAAATGCAGCGCACGAGCCTTAGGGCGATGCCTGGTGATCTCGGCCAGCGAATGATCCTGCGGACGGGTAGTCGATATTTTTTCTTTAGTGATGAGACGGCGCACCCGATTGCTGAGAAACTCTACGATGAGGATCGTCGCCAGCAGCGTGTATAGCAGGGTCCAGATTTCGTAAAGGTGAAAGTCCCCCATCGCGGTCTGGATGTGATAGCCAAGTGTCGGTATACCGACAAAGCCGAGAATCGCTGCAGAACGGATCGCACACTCAAATCGATATAAAGCATAGCTAACCAGATCCGGCAGAGCCGAGGGGACGATGGTAAACAACCACGCGGTGGTACCATGACCACCCTGGGTGAGCAGGTAGTCCTTGGTATGAGTGGGCTGTTCGTCGAGGATCTCAGAAAAAACCTTGGCCAATGTGCTCCCATAAGGAATCGCTAGGGCGACGATGATGGCCAGTGGCGAGGTGCCCAGAGCCGTAACTAAAAGCATAGCCCAGAGCAGCTCGTGTATCGAGCGCCCAGCTGTGATCAACACCCGGACCACACGACGCAGCGATCGCAGTAAAAATCCTGTCTGCCTATAGCTAGAGGTATGCCACCAAGACTGCGAGGCCAGTGTGCCAAACAACACACCTACGACCAGCGATAGAGAGATGGCACAGGTCGCGTATTTGATCGTGAGCCACAGCGATGACACGACCTTGATGAAAAATGGCGGAGCATCATCTGGCACCCAATCGGCCTGGTAGTCGAGCGCCGGCTGAAAGGCCGCTGCCAGAAATTTCTGAAACAGGCTAATGCCATACGGATTGGGCAAAAAGTCTTTACCCGCGAGACCACTATTGAATAGGCACCAGCCGAGCAATAGCACCAGAAAGGCAGTGAATAGAACTCGATTGCCGATATGTACCTGCTTCATCCCTACGCCTCGGTGATTTGTTGGTCCGGTATCAGGTAGAGATCGGCCATAGCCTCTTCAGTCGGCGAGGCGGTATCGAATGCGAGATGCCCCGATTTCAGACCGATGATGCGAGGAAACATGGCAGTGGCGATATCCGTATTGTGAATGGACATGATCACCGAGATGTTCTTTTCCGCAGATATCTCGCTGAGCAGCGTGACCAGCGATCGCGCCCGAGCTGGGTCGACTGCAGATACCGGCTCGTCGGCCAGTATCGTATGCGCATTCTGATACAGCGCACGCGCTACGGCCACTCGCTGCTGTTGGCCACCGGAGAGCGATGAGGTCTGTTGGTAGAGTTTCTCCGGGATGCCCACATCCTCGAGGATCGAGTGGATCGCGGTCAGCTCCGCTTGGGTGGGAAAGAAAAACTGCCGGATCAGAGACCAAGAAGCCGTGGAGCCTATCTTTCCGAGCAAGATATTTTGAAAGACCTTGAGATTCGGCACCAAGCCGAGGTCCTGAGGTATGTAGGCGATCTGCTGTCGCACTTGTTTGAGCGAGCTCCGAGAGAGAGACTCGATATCAGCTCCGTCTACAGCGAGTCGGCCAGAGGTCGGCATATGCTGCGCATTGAGGAGTTTGAGCAGGGTCGTCTTGCCACTGCCCGAGGGACCGATCAGGGCGACCATCTCGCCTTTGTCGATATCCAGCGATACATCGCTGAGAGCCTGCGTCTGTTGAAACGCCTTGGAGATATGATCGAGCTGAAACACGACAACCAAGTATAGGCAAAAAAGAAATCCCCTCCGCGCAGTGGCGGAGAGGATGGAAAGATAAGGAAAATTATCTGATGAACTCCAGCTCCTTAGCCACCTTCACGATGCCATCGAAGTCTGAGTTTTTAGCTGGGATGAGCCCCTCTTCGCGCATGATCGCGCCGAGCGCCTTCTCGTCTTTACAGTCGACTAGTGCCTTCTGCAGCTTGTCGATGAAGCCAGCGCCGAATGTCTCGTCCAGCGATGGGTGTGCTGTGAAGTTGTAGTCTGCGTAGCCAGGAGTCTCCCAGATGATGTCGCAGTCTGGCAGGTCGCCTGCGGCCTTCATCTTGTCGAATGTCTTGTAGCTGAGAGCACCGACCTGCACAGAGCCTTCATTGACCACAGTGGCTGTCGCAGTGTGGCTACCCTTGGCGCGGAACTGTGGTGCGCTGGTGAAAAACTCCTCAGGCTTCTTGCCTGTCTCTTTCTGGATGAAGAAAGTCGGCATGAGACGACCTGATGTGGAGCTCTTAGAGCCGAATGTGAAAGACATGTCAGCGATCTCCTTCGGAAACTCATCGGACTTCTTCAGACCAGTGGACTTGTGCGCGATGAAGTAGGACTTGTACATCGGATCGACCACACCCTGAGCGATAGCACGAGCGCCCTCGACTTTGGCACGGGCCTGGACACCTGTGAGACCACCAAACCACATGAGGTGTACCTCATCATTGGCGAAGCGAGTCACCGCTGCTGGGTAGTCCTCGGAGACGTCGTACTTCACCTCGACGTCGAGAGTCTTCGCTAGGTAGTCAGCGAGCGCCTTGTAGCTAGCCGCCTGATCAGAGATCTTTTTGTCTGGGATAGCCGAGATCACGAGAGCCTTCTTTGGAGCCTCTTTCGCAGGAGCTGGGGTCGGAGCAGCCGCCTCTGCAGCTGCTGGCGCCTCTTCAGTAGAAGCTGGTGCGCTCTCTGCAGCAGCCGGTGCATCGGCCGTGGTTTCACTATTATTACAGCTAGGCAGGAAAGCTGCACCGGTAAGGAACAATGCCGCGAAGGCGAGTTGTTTTAGTTTTTTCATATGGTTTTTGTTTAGTTCGTTGTTGTACAAAAAATGGAAGAACGGCGAAGACACAGAAAAACGGTCCTCGCTCGGAAGGCACAAAAAATATCCCGACTTAAGAGCCTGCCGGGGAGAGAGATTGAGGAGCCCATGCTTTGATCAGAAGTGCGCACTAGTTCGCTGCACCCCTTCGGGCTTTTTGGAGTTACCGCTGCCAGACCGACGCGGAAAAGAGAGCTTTTCAACATCGGTTTAAAAATGGTTTGGGTTGTATCCTCGACTTTGCCATGGGAATGCGTCGCACAATCTCGACAGACCAGACTGTACAACTTTACGACGGCTGAATTTAAAAAACCTTTCGCACAATAAGCAAATGGTTTTTCTCACAACACTAGTAGTCTTTCTTTGCTATACTGCCCTCACGCACCGATGTCGCCACTACGCCCGCTCATTCTCCTCTTATTCCTCAGTCTACTATGGCCAGATACGGCCCTATCCCAGCTGCTTCCCAGTCGCACCTGGACAAATCGCGATGGCAAGAAAATGCGCGCCGAACTGCTGAGATTTGGCAAAGATCGCGAAGCGCATCTCATCTACCTGCGAATCCGAGGAGGCAATATCTACAAAATCCAGCCTGAAACCCTAGCGCGCAAAGATCAGGCGCTGATCCTGAAATCGCGCTTCGACAAAGACTTTCACCACCATCACAATGAGGAGGAGGATCATCACTCCTTTCGCCCCTATCTGACTGGTGGCCGCCCCTCCATAAGCGCTACCATCTACTCCGAAGTGGATAACAATCGCTTAGCCCTGAGACTGACGCTGGATGGCGAACGCCTCAGCGAGGGCGCAGCGATCGTGCTGACCGGGAGCGACTCTGGCTACATCCGCACCCCATACGATGCCGACGCAGTCTCCTATCGCAAAGACAAGGAAAGCCTGACAGTCTATCTCGATGAGGAGGCCGACAGTTTTTACCGCATCATAGCCGGCGGCGGACGACCTAGCCTGCTGGTAGAGTCGACATCGAAAAGTCTGCATCCTATCAACATTCCACCCAACGATCTGACTGCTCTCCAAAAAGTCGCCAGAGCCTATCGCAGCCTCGATCAACTCTCCACCGATCATACCTGGTGGAGTGTCTTCCAAAACATGTCTGCCGAAGAGGTCACCGCTCTGGTGAAACAACGTGCCGGACTGACTGTAGCAGAATCTAAACCCGCCATGAAAGAGCCTGCCGAAGCCAGCTCGATCGCACCAGCTCGCGACTGGCAAGTGCTGGCGACTGGCGAAACAATCAATGCCGAGGTGGCCGCTTTTTTCGGCGATCAGGTCGAGCTCAGACTCGCAGGCGGGGACAAACGCAAAATCCAGATCGCAGCCCTCTCGCCCACCTGCCGCAATCAGCTAGCCTCCATCCGTATGGACCACAGCATCGCTCAGGCGTGGCATCCGCACGACGATGTCTACACCTGGTACTGGCCAATCGATGTGACAGATCCCGGCGCCCGACTCGCACACACGGGGCTATTGTTCACGATCCAGCGCGAGACTGGCCAGCCGACACTGTTTCTACAGACGCACTACGAAAATGCCGAAGGAACAGGCATCGAGAACACCAAACTCAAGTCGAGTGACGTGTCGCTGGACATGGACTTCCCAGCCGACGCCCCCACCTACCGGCTGCGCACACCAGATCGGACTATCGAGTGGTACGCCCTGCCAGACGACTATGTCGAACTGCTGATGGTCGCGACTCCAGTGCTGCACAATCTAGAGCTATCCCTCGTCGCCGCAGATGGCGAATCCTCCACCGAACCGATGGATGCTGAGGCATTTCAGACATCGATGGAGGTCGTAGAGATCTACCGCATCTGGCACTCGCTACTGACCATGGAAGAGCCCCCTGCTCAAGCCGAGGAGACACCCACACCTCCTGCAGACAAAACCGAAGCAGCCACTGCGGAATGAATCTCTCGCTATCAGCCGTCACCAAAGACTACGATACCACTCGAGCCGTCGACACAGTCACGCTGGAGACTCTAGCCGGTGTCGGGGTGCTCGTGCTGATCGGGCCATCCGGCGGCGGCAAATCCACCCTACTACGGCTGATCGGCGGCCTAGAGCCACCGACCTCTGGGCAGATCACATGGGATGGCGAGCCACTAGGTAGTGGCGAACAGGAGCTGAGAAACTTTCGCCTCAGGAATGGGTTCTTATTCCAAAACTTCAATCTCTTCCCTCACCTATCAGCTATCCAAAACGTCACCCTACCTCTGGAAAAGGTGCACGGTCAGGATCAGGACCAAGCCCGCAGCCGAGCCGAAAAGGTGCTCACACATTTCGGGCTACAGAAGCACGCAGAAAAGATGCCCACACAGCTCTCCGGTGGTCAGCAGCAGCGAGTCGGTCTAGCCCGAGCTATGGCCCACGAGCCCAAACTGCTACTGCTCGACGAGCCCACCTCAGCCCTCGACCCCGAGATGAAAGCCGAAGTGCTCGACGTCATCGATACCCTCCGTCAGGATGGCCAGAGAATCATCCTGACGACCCATGAAATGGGCTTTGCCAAGCGCGCTGGTGACCAAGTCGCCTTTCTAGCCGAAGGCCAGTTACTAGGAACCGATCAAGCCAGCGCATTCTTTGACCATCCGCCCACTCCCGAGATCGAGCAATTTCTCAGTCGGGTGATGAAGTGGTAAAGCGACTAAGGCATGAAGAAGCTACGGGACATGTCCATGCCTGTAAAGGTAGTGCTCGGGTTGCTTGCGGCCTTTGTGCTGCTACCGATTGGTTATTTTATTTCCTCGTGGTAATAAATGATGAATTAAGTTGATGACCACTCGAGCAAATGTATCACTAGCCCCATGTCTAATGACCAACCCGAAATCGAACTTTTAGAGCGCGCAATCCCTGGAACACATGCTTTTGCTGTAAGAGTTTGTGAAAAATATTTACCACCTAAAAATGGAATAAAACTTCTTGATATTGGCGCTGGCGAAGGCGCTTTATCCAAACGCCTATTAGAAGCGGGATACGAAGTCGAAGCTTGTGAGCTTTACACCGAGCAGTTTAAATTACCAAACGTGGTCTGTCATGAAGTAGATTTAAACAAGCCTTGGCCCTTTAATGATAACTCAGTAGATGGTATTATTGCTGTTGAGGTTGTCGAACATATAGAAGACCACTTGAAAATGTTTGAGGAAGCAAGCCGTGTTTTAAAGAAAGGAGGGCGTTTTCTATTTACAACTCCAAATATATCATCTTTAAAATCCCGAATTTCGTTTCTGATGACCGGCTATTTTTATTCATTTGGCCCTCTCTGCAAACACAACTTCACGGACAACCGCCCTCATGTTTCTCCGTTCTCCATCGATCGCTATCAATGGGTTTTTCGACCCTTTGGAATGAAGTTAATCGATATAGAAACAGACAAATTTCAGAATTCTTCAAAATTCTGGATGTGGCTAGCCCCTCTAATTAGACTTCTAACGAAACTAAAGTGGGGTAGTAGCAAATTCATAAAACTTCAGAATTCACCCAAGGTACTTTACGGTCGAAAACTTGTAGCCATCTTTGAGAAAGAATAACCTCACCTAAAAATTAATTGTCTTACTCAATGGCGTCCTATTCTTTAAAATCCGAACAAAAAAGGCAAACCTTCACCACGTTTAAAGGCGAACACTCATCGAAATTTCGGAAAAGTTGAATATTAAGCCTCGTTATTCATCCAGAAAGCCGTAGATTTCTGGAGTTTATGAAAAAGGTCATTCCGTTCCTGATTAGTCTGCTGCTATTGGCAGCCCTGCTCTGGTTCATTTTTTTCAAAGATCGTGGCCCCGGCTACGATGTGATGGTGGCCCCAGGGCCTAAGGAGACTCTCCCTCCAGCACCGGAGATCGGTCTGCAGCACCCACCTCGGGGATTCAAGGCCGACTGGAGCAAGCTCGACGCCTATCAGGGCACCATATCTGCCGATGAGCTACGCACTGCGATCGAGGATGTCTATGCCGTAGGCGATACCTGGCAGGAGGTCATCGAGATAGAGCCTGAGCAAGCCACCATCAAAACCACTGAAAACGAAACCTACATCCTAAAGCTACGCACCGGCGATGCCCCAGATGATCAGGAGATCGAGCGCTACTGGAGCACAGGGCCACTGGATAGCCTACACATCGCCATCGATGCTGGGCATATCGGCGGCAAATTCGGCAATGTCGAAGGCAGAGAATTCGGTAATATCGGCGATCGCGCCGTGCGCGAGGGCAGTATGGCACTCATCACTGCCAAGCGCCTAAAACCACTGCTGGAGGCCATGGGTGCCCAAGTAACGCTGGTGCGCGACAAGAACGAGCCCGTCACCCAGAAGCGCACCGAGTACTACCTAGACCGCTACAAAGAACTAAACCCAGAGTGGCCCGACGCTCTACTGAAACCATGGGCCGAAAAGCGCTTCTACCGCCGCGCCGAAATCGTCGATCGCGCACGCCTGGTGAATGAAGAGATCCAGCCAGATATGGTCCTCTGCCTGCACTACAATGCCTCGGGAGGCAGCGGCAATTGGACCTCTCCCACCGAGCCATATTTCTCCGAGGAGAATCACTTACACATCCTGGTAAACGGTGCCTACACCAAGGGCGAAGTCCTAGACGAAGGCGACCGCTTTCAGATGCTAGAGCGCATCCTGCAGCGTATCCACACCCGCGAGGCCGAGCTGGGCAAGGTGATGGCCGATGTCTTCGCCGAGCAGACTGGGCTGCCGCCATACAGCTATGCTCCCAACTCCTCTCGGGCAAAGAATGTAGATGGTCACCCCTATCTTTGGGCGCGCAATCTGCTAGCCAATCGCTCCTACACTTGCCCGGTAATTTTCTTCGAGCCATGGGTGATGAACAATGCCGATGTCTACGCTCGAGCCCAAGCCGGCGACTACGATGGCGTGCGCACGATCAATGGCAAAAGCCGCCCATCGATCATGGCAGAATACGCCGAGGCAGTCGCAGCAGGGCTCGCAAAATTCTACAGCCAAGAGACGGAATAAACCGTCTAAAACACTCCTTCCCCCCGCCGACCCTACTCTCCACCTAGTCAAACAACAGCACCTAGAAATTCGTCAGACCAATCCCCATGTCAGCATCCATCGTCGTCCAAAAATACGGCGGCAGCTCCGTAGCCTGCCCTGAGAAAATACGCCAGGTCGCCAGACGTGTACTCGACACCCAGGCTGCCGGGCACTCGGTAGTGGTGGTGGTATCTGCGATGGCAGACACCACAGACGACCTCCTGTCTCTAGCCAAACAAGTCAGTCAGGCACCCGAGCGCCGCGAGCTGGATATGCTGCTCACCACTGGCGAGAGGATATCCATGGCCCTACTGAGCATGGCCATACGCGAGCAGGGCGGACAAGCGATCAGCTTCACCGGATCGCAGGCCGGCATTCTGACCAATGATCGCCACGTCGACGCGCGCATCATAGAGGTGCGACCGATCCGCGTGCAAGACGAGCTAGATCGCGGCAATGTGGTGATCGTAGCAGGCTACCAGGGCATGTCCTACAAACGCGAGATCACCACCCTAGGCCGAGGCGGTAGCGACACCACTGCAGTCGCTCTAGCGGCAGCACTAGATGCGGAGTGGTGCGAGATCTGCTCCGACGTGGACGGAGTCTATACCACCGATCCACGCGTAGTCCCCGATGCCCAGCGCATACCCGAGATGTCCTACGACGAGACTCTCGAGATGGCTGAAAATGGCGCTAAAGTCCTGAATGCCGAGGCCGTCCAATTCGCCGCCGAACGCGATATCGCTATCTACGCCCGAGCTACCAGCGGCTCCATCCCCGGCGAAGACCCGACTCTCGATGGCACAGTGGTCCGCAAATCCACTCCCCGCCCACCGGGCAGCGTAGTCGGCATCGCCAGTTTACACTCGATCCACTGGCTAATGGGCAAGGTACCCAACAGCCACGCTATCTACCGGTGGCTATGCGAGCGGCAGATAGCTCCCCTGCGCTCGCAGAGTATCTCCGGGCATGAGGGCGATCTGATATCGGCCGTGATCGACTCTGAAAACATTCACGATACCGAGCGGCTAGTGGCAGAACTGCAGGAATATTTCAGCGAAAAAGTCAACATCATGACCGACTATGGTACTGTCAGTGCTATCGGTGCCGGCCTAGACATGAGCTATATCGACCAGGGTTGCTCTCTACTGAGCAAGCTCGATGTGGCAGAAGTCTGCTCCTCTCCACATCGCATCACCTGGACGCTGCCGAGCGACCAAATCAACACTGCTACCCAGATCTTGCACGAAGCTTTCGTCCCACGATAAAATTTCCTTGTGCGGAGGGAGAATCGATGGTTCTTTCCCGTCCGCCTGCTCCGGCAGATGTGAGCTCACGTGGCGGAATTGGTAGACGCGCTAGATTCAGGTTCTAGTGGGGCGACCCGTGGAGGTTCGAGTCCTCTCGTGAGCATTCTTTTTCCCGTCAGCAGCGTATCGTTAGACAACATGGGCGACGGGCAAGCAGCAACACCAGCAGGGACAATCGAGCCGAATCGTGATCAGGATCCGGACTTTGTCCAAAAGGCATTCTCTTCGATCGCACCTCGATACGTGTTCACCAATCACGTGCTCAGCATGGGCATCGATGTATCGTGGCGCCGCAAGGTGGCCAATATCGTAAAATCCTGCGAGCCCGACTTCATCCTCGATGTGGCGACCGGTAGCGGCGATCTAGCTGCCGAGATCTGGAAAGTCTGCCCCGATGCACGCATCGTAGGTGCCGACTTCTGCGCACCGATGCTAGAGCACGCTCGCAAGCGTGGTCTCCCCGAGCTGATGGTCGCCGACGGCATGGACCTGCCCTTCGATGATGATAGCGCAGATGTGATCACCATCGGCTACGGTCTGCGTAATATGGAGAACTGGGCCAAGGCTGTGCAGGAATTCTCCCGCGTCCTCAAGCCAGGTGGTACCCTAGTGATCCTCGATTTCTCGCTACCGACAGTGCCTATCCTGCGCGAGCCTTACCGTTTTTACCTGCACCACATACTGCCTCGGATCGCAGGTCTACTCACTGGCAATCGCGAAGCCTATCAGTATCTGGGAGAGTCGATCGAGCGCTTCCCCAAAGGCCAAGACATGATCGACCTGCTCCAGGAGAATGGCTACCAGTCAGCGACAGCTGAACCACTCGGCTGCGGCATCAGCAGTGTCTATGTCGCAAAAACCTAGCACATCCTGAATATCTCGGTTAGGATTGGGGCGACCTGATGAGCACCACCTCCTCCGCACCACCACCCTCCCCTCCTCAAAATCACACACTCTCTGAGGAAGAGCTAGCAGCCTGCCGAAAAACCGCCAACGAAGCACATGGCAAAGGCGACTTCGATACCGCGATCGCCAATCAGATCAAAGTGGTCAACCACTTCAACAGCCAGGGCACACCCGATGCCGATGCAGCCAAGCTCCTGTGCCTATTCTTTTTCTCAAAACAAGACTTCGGCGCTGCCGCCCAAGTCCTGTTAATTCTGAAGAAGCAATTCCCCGACGATGCCAACAACTACGAAAACCTCGGCGTGGTACTGCGCAAGCTAGACCGCATACCAGAGGCGATCGTCGAGCTCGAGAAAGCTGAGGAGATGGCCCCTGGGAGCTCGAATGTGCTCGATGCCCTAGCCCACTCCTACGGCCAGATAGGCGAGCCTGAAAAATGCAAAGCAGCTGGCAATCGCTCCCTAGAGATCAAACACGAAGCGTCTCTGGAGCAGGGTATCGCCCACCCGATACCAGATAGTGCGCCAGCGCCATTCGACCCCGCAGGGAATAATGTGATCGCCTACAGCCTGTGGGGCAACAATCCTCGCTACCTCGATGGAGCGATCCGCAATGCGCAGCTGATCCCCGATATCTACCCCGGCTGGACGTGCCAAATTTATCACGACGATTCCGTGCCCCAGGAGACGCTCGATGAGCTGACCGCTCTCGACGCCAAGCTGGTAAGTGTCGCTCCACCGAAAAACTTCTACGACGGGCTATTTTGGCGATTCCTACCCGCCACCGATCCGAAAGTAGATCGCTTTCTGATAAGAGATATCGACTCCGTCGTGAATGTACAGGAGCGTGTGGCCGTAGACGAGTGGTTGGATTCAGATAAGTACTTCCACATCATGCGCGACTTCTACTCCCACAGCGAGCTGATCCTAGCCGGCATGTGGGGAGGAGTCGGTGGCGTGCTACCACCTTTCGAGCAGTTGATGAAGGAGTTTAACCCCAAAATCAAAGCCACACTCACCTACGACCAGCTCTTTCTCCGCCTAGCCATCTGGCCGACCATCTACCAAAGCCTGATGTCGCACGACAGTTGCTTCGACGCCCTAGGCTCCATCCCATTCCCCAAGTACGGCAGACTCCCCGCCGACAAGCATGTCGGCCAGAATGAGGCAGCGGTTCGCAAGAAGAAAGGCTAAAGAGCCTGCATTAGAGAGTAAAGCTCTCAAGGATGTGGCGGCGAACGTCAGTGAGTGGCCCCAGAGCCTATCCGCCAATGGCACCAGCTCGACCATTTGAACCTCGCGCCATTCCTCTTAAACCCTAAAACTGCCCATCCGAGCGGGGGACAATATGCAGCTCCACCCGGCGGTTAGCGGCCTTGCCGGCTTGCGTATCGTTCGATGCTACGGGCTGAGTCTCGCCGTAGCCTACCACGATCATGCGAGCTCTGGAGACACCTTGATTACTGAGATAGGATGCGACTGAATTGGCGCGGCGCTGAGACAGCTGTTGATTGTAGCTATCGGCTCCATCGGAGTCGGTGTGGCCGTTCACATTTACCAGAGTCTGATCAAACTTCTGAAACACCAGTGCTACTGAGTCCAGCGTGCCTGTGAACTCGGGGCGCAGCTGATCTTTCGCCACGTCAAAGGTGATATCGTGGGGCATATTCAGGATGATATCGTCGCCCGAGCGAGTCACACTCACCCCACTGCCGCGCAGCTGCTCGCGGATAGCGGCCTCCTTTTTGTCCATGTACAGGCCCACACCACCACCCGCAGCAGCACCGATACCAGCCCCGATCAGAGCGCCCTCGCGAGCATCGCCATCGCCTGTGTTATTGCCGATGATAGCTCCCAGCGCAGCTCCTGTAGCCGCCCCGATGGCCGCATTTCTAGCTGTGTTGGTAGCCTTCTTCTCCCCTGTGTAGGGATCGGTCGTGTGGCAGCCTACCAGCGGGAAACTAGCAGTGATAAGAAGGGCGAGATAGCGCATGCAGCTAGGGTAGAGCCACGCTCTGCGCCGTCAAGGAGCTAAAAAGCGCTCCGAGATAAGGCTTGCCCATTGCTACGATTTCGCCTACACCAGAGGGAGTTATGGACTACATGTATATACTTCTCTGGATAGTTTTGGGCTTTGTGATGGGCTTCCTAGCCCGTGCGATCCTGCCTGGTGAGCAGAAAATCGGTCTCATCCCGACTCTGATCGTCGGTGCACTGGGATCGTTCGTCGGTGGTTTCACCGCGATGAAGCTGGGCGTCGACGTGAGCGATATCACAGCCTGGCAGAGCCTAGTGGCAGCACTGGTCGGATCGATCGTCGTGCTCGTGCTCTTCTGCCTGATCTTCCGCGGCAAGTGGAACTAATCTCCACTTCCATTCAAAAACGAAAAAAGTCGTATAGGAAACCCTATACGACTTTTTTATTGCCCAGTTTAGTAGCTGGAAAAAATATTACAGTGTCACATCGAGCTTCTCAAGCTCATAGCACTCGATGATGTCGCCCTTCTGGTAGTCATTGAAGTTACCCAGTTTGACACCGCACTCGATGCCATTCTTCACTTCCTTCACGTCATCTTTGAAGCGACGTAGCGTGGAGAAACCACCATCGTAAATCGGCACTTTGTCACGCAGCACGCGCGCACGAGCCTTGCGGATCATCTTACCATCGATCACCACACAGCCACCGACACGGCCAGAGCTGAGCTTGAAGATCTCGAGGATCTTCGCATGACCGACGATCTGCTCGCGAGTCTCGGGATCGAGCATACCGAGCATGGATTCTTTCACCTGATCGATCAGCTCGTAGATGATGGAGAATAGCTTCACCTGCACACCTTCGCGCTTCACCACGGCCTGAGCCTTGTTCTCGACCTTGGTATTAAAGCCAATCAAAATCGCATCCGAAGCCGAGGCCAAAATCACGTCGTCTTCGGTGATCGGGCCAGCGCTCTGGCGGATGATATCAAGCTTGATCTTGTCCGACTCGATTTCCAAAAGAGACTTCTCGATAGCCTGTAGAGAGCCCTGCACGTCCGCCTTGATGATTAGCTTCAGAGTGGCCTTCTTGCCCTCTTCGATATTGGAGAAAAGAGTCTCTAGGGCCGACTTTGCCTCTGGCTTGAGCTTCTCCTGGCGCTTCTGCTCCTGGCGCTCCTCGCTCAGTTTCTTGGCGTGGCGCTCATTCTCCATCTCGACGAGTTCATCGCCTACGTTAGGAATACCGTTTAGACCGATCACCTCGACTGGGTCGGATGGACCAGCGACTTTGAGACGCTCACCGACATCGTTGACGAGCCCTTTCACCTTGCCGTAGTGGCTACCGACGATGAATGGATCGCCCTGCGAGAGCGAACCAGACTGCACGATCACGCTGGCAGTAGGTCCTTTACCAGGCTCAGAACGAGCCTCGATCACCGTCGCACGGGCAGGCCCCTGCTCGATGGACTTCAGCTCCATAATCTCCGCCTGGAGGATGATGGTATCGAAAAGTGTATCCAACCCTGTGCCCTCTTTGGCCGAGCACTCCACACAGAGAGTGCTACCACCCCAGTCCTCGGGCGCCAGATCGTGCTCCTGTAGCTGACCTTTCACCTTATTCAGATCAGCATTCCTCACGTCGCACTTGTTGATCGCGACGATCATCGGCACATCAGCCGCACGGCAGTGGTCGATCGCCTCCATGGTAGTAGGCATCAGTCCATCGTCTGCCGCCACCACTAGGATGACGATATCGGTCACATTCGCACCACGAGCACGCATCTCGGAAAAGGCTGCGTGACCCGGAGTATCGATAAAAGTTACTTTCTTGCCATCGCGCTCCACCTGGTAGGAGCCCATGGCCTGAGTGATACCACCTGCCTCTTTAGCCGTGAGGCGAGAGCCACGGTAGAAGTCCAGTAGAGAAGTCTTGCCGTGATCTACGTGCCCCATGAAGGTCACCACTGGCGGACGCTCAGCGATCTGATCTTCTTCGATCTCCTCGATATCGACTGCCTCTGGCTCCTCGATGACTTCCTCCACCTTGTGGACACCGCCACCCTTCTCGCGTTTCTCCTGCTCGAGGACAAAACCATTGCTCTCACAGAGCTGGGCAGCGATCGCTGGCTCGATAGTCTGCTCCGCATTGGCGAAGACATCCATCGTCATCAGCTCTTTGATCAGCTTGAAAGGCTTCAGCCCCATCAGATCTGCTAGCTCACCTACGACGATAGGCCCTTTGATGTGCACAATCTTCTCACCATCGACCTCCTCGACACGCTTATCCTCATCGCCGGTCGGCTCCGCTGCCGCCACCTTCTTAGCTGGCGTAGCTTTACCGATAGGCGTGAAGGTAGAGCCCTCCTCTGCCGCAGGGCGCGACTTGGATTTGGCTTCTTTCTTCTCGTCATCGAAGATGTTCAGCGCCTCAGCCTTCTGGTCGTCCAGAGTCTTTCCGGAGTCAGGTGAGTCAGTTGCTTTTTTACTAGGCATAAAGTCGTGGTAAGAAAGGTGTGTGTGTTTCGGGTCAGGGATAAAAGTAAAATAATCGGTCTGCTAAGTCTGGTTGCTACTTTTACTCGGCAGCATCCTCAGCTGGAGCCTCCTCGGCAGAGGCTTCAGGCTCGTCTGCTTCGGCAGCAGGCGCAGCCTCTTCGCTCCCTCCACCTGTGGCGGCCTGAGCTTTATCGTGCAGTATCTTGGCGTCTGCTACATCGATTTCAAGGATATCTGCAATATCGACCTCGTCGACATCATTGGCGACAGACTCGATAGATGTCAGACCACCACGCACCAGCTCCATCGCCTGCTCCATCGGGATACCGGCTTCGGCGATAGCTTGAGCTGCCACAATGATCTTTTTCTCAAAGGCTTCATGAGCTGACTCGTCCTTCTGCACCTGAACATCCCAGCCCACAAGGCGAGTGGTCAGACGCACATTCTGGCCACGGCGACCGATTGCTTTGGAGAGTTCCTCCTCGTCCACAGATACGCGGACGACTTTTTCCTCTTCCTGGATCTCCATTTTCTTCACCTGCGCAGGCTTCAGAGCGTCCTCCACAAAGGCGCGAAGATCTTCGCTGTAGCGGATAATGTCGACCTTTTCCTTGTTCAGCTCGGTCACGATGTTCTTCACACGAGCGCCACGTAGACCAACACAAGCGCCGACAGGATCGACCTTTTCGTCGGCACTGTAGACAGCCACCTTGGTGCGGAAACCTGGCTCGCGAGCCAAAGCGCGAATCTCAACCGTACGATCTGCGATCTCGCTGACCTCAGACTCGAACAAGCGGCGGACGAAATTGGGGTGGCTACGAGACAGGATGATCTCCGGGCCGCGAGAGCCGTTCTCCACAGCGACCACGTAGACACGGATACGGTCACCAGGGTTGTACTCCTCGGTCGAGACACGCTCACGCTGAGGCATGACGCCCTCAAATTTACCAAGATCGATCCAGACATCGCCTTTCTCGAAGCGACGAACGGTACCGCTGACGATATCGCCCGCGCGGTCTTTGAATTCATCGTAGATCATCTCCTTTTCCGCCTGACGCAGGCGCTGGAGCATAGTCTGCTTTGCAGTCTGAGCTGCGATACGACCAAAATCTGCAGGAGTGATGTCGACTTCCAGCTCCTCTTCGACATTGATATCGGGATTGATGCGGCGAGCGGTAAAAATATCGATCTCGTCGTAGGGGCTCTCGACGCGGTCTACCACGACCAGAGTCGAAAAGGCGCGAATATCGCCTTTATCAGGGTCTACCGAGACACGAAGCTCGCGAGCGGGACCGATCTTCTTGCGCAGAGCTGAAACCAGAGCCGTCTCCAAAGCCTCCACCATGACATCGCGCTTGATGCCTTTCTCCGCCTCGTAATATTCAAAAAGAGATAGTAACTCGTTAGTCATGTCCAAATACGCGTCTGAAATTGAGACAAAAAAAAGCGAGCCTAGGCCCACTTTCGATTTTCACCGACTGCAAATTCCCTAGGGAATCCACAGTCAATCTCAGTTGTGCATGGAGATGATAATGGAGTGAATCCCTTTCGCAAGACGGAAATCCTTGTAATTTAGGTTTCTGTAGCTCCCCACTTTCTACAAATGAACACTCCCATTACAGACTTCGACCCAGCAGAGATCCAAGCGGTGTTTTTCGACGCTGGCGGTACCCTCATCGATATGGTGGAAACTGTCGGCGCCACTTATAGCCGCATCGCCAAGGATTTTGACGTGCATGTCGATGCCGCATCGCTCGATACCGCGTTTCGCACGGTCTGGCCCCAGATGGGACCAGTGTTTGCAGATGAAGATCCAGCTAAAACCGGAGAACAGATCGAGATGAACTGGTGGCGCCAGGTGGTAAAACGAGTCTTCGCCGAGGTAGAGGTTGATGATTTCCCCGATTTTGAGACCTATTTTGATCGGCTTTTCGTGCACTACGGCCGCGGAGATGCGTGGCGGGCCGCACCTAGAGCACGCGATCTACTGAGCCGACTCGATGACCTAGGCATCCCCAGAGGGATCATATCCAACTTCGATGGCCGCCTGCACAAGATCCTAGGCGAGCTGGACCTGATGTCCGGATTTGACCCATTCATTATTTCTACCGAGGCACGAGCAGCCAAACCAGATCGCGCAATTTATCAAAAAGCACTCGATGCCATGCCCCACCCAGCCCCACCTGAGACAGTTCTGATGGTGGGAGATGACAAGCGCTGCGATGGCGAAGGCTCAGCCGCCATGGGCATGCCCTGCTTTATCGTCGAAGGCTCCGATTCGACACTTTTTCATCTTATGCAAAAGTTCCGCTTGCGGGAGCCTAAAATATGAATACACTACGCGCCCTCACCAACATGGACAGGTAGCTCAGTTGGTAGAGCAGTTGGCTTTTAACCAATTGGTCCTGGGTTCGAGTCC
>JAHDID010000132.1 GCA_020630975.1 Verrucomicrobiota bacterium | reverse complement strand
GCTAGGCCGCTTGCCAGAGCCTGAATTCACCCACAGATTTTCCTAGAGAGCCGTTTTTTTCTGGTTGCGGTTGTGGATCTCCTGTTGAATTTTTTCATGGGCTTGTTGTGAATATTTATGAAATAATCTCCTGCCAATCTTTATTTTACAATAATACTGAGAATTTTTCTTGAGGTTCAAATCTGTGATTATCTTCTCAACATAATGTGGAGTTACCTCCAGGTTGGTAGCTATTTCTTTAGCAATGAAAGGATAGTCGAGATTTGGATCGTCTACGGCAGATTTTGTGATTCTATGAGCTAATGTGCAGCCTAATAAAACTACAATTAATCCATGGACGAGAAGGAATGTTCTTGAAAAGAACATATTTGGTTTGAAGTTAAAAGACGAAACGCCTAATGCAGCTTCCACAGTGTCTTGGGTAAATCGATGCCAAGGGAGGATGGGTTGGTGTAATTGATTTTTTTCGTTTTCTAAACTAAGGGCAATTTCGTCGTGGTTTTGTAAAATATAATCTAGCATTATCATTAAATGTTTAATTTCAATTTCAGATTTTGATTTGAATATTGGTATAAAAAAATCACGATAAGCATCTTGTAGTATTTTAGAATTCGCATTGTTGCTTCCGCTAAGGATGAAGACTTCGTCGTTGAAGTGGGTTTCAATTGTTGATAATGAATTTCCTCGTTTGATTTCTATTTCAAGAATTTGACCATTTATTTCAGAGGATCCAGTTATTAGCTGGATGTAGTCGCTCCTATTGAATTGACCAGGTTTTCTTGAGATAAGTATCACTTCTCTTTGGTTTGCAATCTTGTTCTTAAATTCTTTAGTGCTATGAGATTTTGAATGGATTAAATCTAGTGCTCTTGCTAGTTCAGTCTGAACTTTTTGAGAATAGTTGCGTGCTGAATTCTCATTAATTGAGTATAGTTCGGGTTTGCAGTAATATAGTAGAGAGTGGATGCATCCAAGTGTTGCTGCAGTTGTGAGGTAGATTACTACCGCAATTAAGATTTTTTTTATTTTTTTTGAGGTGTGAGATATTATAAATGACTTGTAAGCCAAGTATAAGATTATTGAAAATAATGCGAATGCAATAAGTGCAATTATAGCGTTTATTTCTCTTGTGCTCCATATAAAGTAAGAGGGGCTAAATCCGATATATTTTTCATTGTAAGAATAACTTTTCCAGAAATTTATTAGAATAGGCTTAAGGGTAAATAGTAATGATACCGCGAATAGCGTCAGGATTGCTGCTGCTGTTTTTTTTGTTAATGTAAGCATTTTGTGGGCTTGTTATCGGTTGTTGATCAACTCTCTATCCTGCCTGATTTAGTATTTGGTGGATTGCTTTCAATTAGTCCGCCATAAGGGATAGCAATAGTGCGTTGGCTGTCGGGTTCGCGGCCGATCCATGCTAGGTGTTCGTAGGCGCGGGGAGATTGGGCAATGGGATAGGTTTTGTTGGCTTGAGTCACGGCCCATTGTTGGTCGGGTAGATCAAAGGCTGTGATCAGGCATTGCCAAGTATCTGCATCCCAGACTTTTACTGTATTATCACTTGAAGCGGTCAAGTATCTGCCACGATGCGAATCGTAGTTGACGCTGTAAACCTCATCGTAATGACAGTTTATTGTGGTTAGGCATAGCCGAGTATCAGCATCCCACACTTTCATTGTGCCATCACTAGAGCTGGTCAGATATCGGCCGCGATCCGAGTCATAATTTATACTGTTAATAGGGCCGCTGTGCTCGTTTGTTGACGAAAGGTATTGCCAAGTGTTGGCATCCCACACTTTCATTGCTCCATCTTTAGTGCCAGTCAGGTATCGCTCGCGATCTGAGTCGTAGCTGATACTCTGGATCGAGCCGAAATCCTCTTTGAGTGTGGCAATGCATTGCCAAGTTTCGGCATCCCACACTTTCATTGTATTGTCGGAAGAGCCGGTAAGGTATCGGCCGCGGTCTGAGTCGTAGATGATGCTCATAATGGCGCCTAAATGCTCTCTGAGTGTCGCAAGGCATTGCCAAGTATCTGCATCCCACACTTTCATTGTATGGTCGAAAGAGCTGGTTAGGTATCTCCCTCGATCCGCGTCGTAGCTGATACTTCTTACAGAGTCGCTATGGCCCCTGAGAGTAACTAGGCATTGCAAGGTTGCTGCATCCCACACTTTCACGGAGTTACTACCCGAGCCGGTTAGGTATCGCCCACGATCGGAGTCGTAAGTAATGCTTCTTACAGAGTTGCTGTAATCGTTGAGTGAGCCCAGGTATTGCCAAGTGTCTGCATCCCAAACTTTTATGGCGTCGTCACTATGACCAGTCAGGTATCGACCTAGATTCGAGTCGTAGCTGATATTGATAAGAGAGTTTCTTTGACCGCTGAGTGAGCCCAGGTATTGCCATGTATCTGCATTCCACAATTTCAGGGATCCATCGTTAGAGCCGGTCAGGTATCGGTGGCGATGAAAGTCGTAACTGATACTCCAGATCTCGCTGTTATTATCTCCGATTGTTGTTAGACACTGTTGATTGCTGACGTCCCACACCTTCATGGAGCCGTCACTAGAACCGGTTAGGTAGCGGTCGCGATCCGAGTCGTAACTGATAGAAATAACAGGGCCGCTATGATTCCCGAGTGTGGCTAGGTGTTGCCAGCTATCGGCATCCCATATTTTCACAGTATTATCTTTATAACTAGTTAAATATTGACTGTGAATCGAATTGTAGCTGATTGTAATAATAGCGTTGCTTTGCTCATTGATCGTGGTCAGGCATTGCCAAGTGTTGGCATCCCACACTTTCATAGAACCATCACTAGAACCGGTTAGGTACCGGTCGCGATCCGAGTCGTAACTCACGCTTACTACATCGCTGCTATGCTCTATGAGGGTTGTTAGGCATTGCCATGTGTCGGCATCCCATACTTTCGCAGTGTTATCGAAAGAGCCGGTTAAGTATCGACCGCGAGCTGAGTCGTAACTTATACTCCAGACAGAGTTTTTATGCTCGCTGAGTGTAGCTAGGCATTGCCATGTGTCGGCATTCCATACTTTTACGGTATTATCTTTAGATCCGGTAAGGTATCGGCCACGGTCTGAATCGTAGCATATGCTCCCTACATAGTCGCTATGGTCGCTGAGTGTAGCTAAGCATTGCCAAGTGTTGGCATCCCACACTTTCGCAGTATTGTCAAAAGCGCAGGTCAGGTATCGTCCGCGGTCCGAGTCGTAAATTACTCTTCTAAGATATCTGCTATGCCCTTGTTGGATTTGAGTCAGTTGCGGCTTGAGTAAGTATGCTGATGGGGTTGACGCGGTGTTTCGGATGTGCCATCCGCCCAAGCGCTCCTTTTCTTCAATGTGGCAGTCGCGAAATATACTGCCATCGGTAATCAGTTCGGTGGTGTTTACTTGACTCATGCGGCAATCTCGCCACTGAGTCTTGGTGAGGGTGGCGCCAGTTAGGCTGCCGCCTAGCCAAGTCACATTCTGCCACTGCGTCTCGGCTAAAAAGGCGCCGGATAGATCGGCCTGCGGCAGGGTAATGCCGCTGATCTGCCAGCGGTGGAGTGACTCACCGGCTAGCGCGACAGCTGTGGGGCTGGGCTGAGGGTAGCCGTGCTGCGCGGCGACTAGCCAGTAGCGAAAGATCATTAGGTTGGCTCGTCCGTTGGGCTTGGCGATCAGTTTAGCTATTCTTTCCATGGCTGTGCCCCTGCGGTCAGCCTTCAGGAGCTGTCCTAAGAACAAGAGTGTCTCGTCCGACGGTAGCGCCATCTCGATGAGCTTTGCCAGATCTGCAGACTCGGCAAAACGGCGGAATAGCCAGCAGGCGAGGAAATACTCCTGCAGCGAGGTGTGGGCAAAGCGAAACGCGCTCTTGGCATCGGCTCGGCGCACCACAGAGGTGGCATTGCGCAGGTCTTGATTGAGCAGGGCGGGCTCTACCGTTTGGTATCGATTGGAGATAGCGGGGTGGTCGACCAAAAACTGATCGAGCCAATCCTCTAGCTTTTCGATTGGCCACTCGCGGCTGCCGTCTAACCACAGGGCAGCGGCTAACTCCTCCATCATCACCAGCTTGTGGTTTTGTAGGATGATTTCTTTGGGCGAGTCTCGATCCAGATGCTGGCGAACAAATCGATCGTATAAATCGACACCCTGGATGGTGCGGCCATCGAGCTGCATCGACTCTAGCTGCGGTGCGATCTCGCGAATCATGTCGGCTAGCACCGGGCGACTGGCTAAATCCATGAGATTGTGAATCTGATCGAGTAGTTGGTAGACTTGCTCACCGGTTTCCTGGCCTAGGCATTGGCATAGATAGGTCCGGATCTGCTCCTCAGAGAAAGGTAGCATCAGTAGCATATCGAATTGGTTAGACTCTCGATCTGCTCTTCGATTTCCCATGTAGATACCATTCTGCTGCGATACATCGCGAAAGAAATGGGAGCGGCACGACATGATGATTCTGCCTCTGCCGTGTGGGCGTTCGTCATCCTCGTCGAGTCGTGGCAGGATACTGGATAGCTCTCGGATGAACTCTTGGCGGCGCTGATTCGACAGACCATTCATCACCTCGTCGAGCCCATCAAAAATGGCGATCGCTGCCTCGGTTCGCACTGCGCGGATCAATTGTTCGGGATCGATACTCCAGGGATCGCCATCTGGCTGGCTGATGCGTTTGCTACATGCCTCGATGATTGCGGTGAGTGTGATCTCGGAATCTCCCGGTGAATAGGCGCGCAGATCGAAAACGATCGGTAATGGCAGCGACGGGTCACTAGTGCGACGCTCGATCAATAACTGAGCAAAATGATGCAGAGTCGTCGTCTTGCCCATGCCAAACTCTCCCAGCACAGCTAGAAATTCGTTGTCGGTGGTGCTGGTTTTCTCGGCCCACTCGATGAGGTGATCGGTAGCAACGACTTCTGAGCCTTTCGGTTTGGCATCGTCGACTGGTGCTAGCTGATCTAGGCTGCCGCATACACCTCGGTTATTGATAATCCACTCTGAATCGACCTTGGTGTCGTACTCAGCCGCCTGCTTGGCGAATGTATCCAAGTGCGGTCTCTCAGGTTGCTCGTCTATCGCGTCGAGTTGTCGGACGATTTTGGTTACTAGCTCGTCAGCGTAGCCGCTTTTAATATCATCGGTCCTAGTTTGACTCCATGAATAGAGCTTCTCGTTGGTGTGTTCGTAGCGATAGATCTGCTTTTCAGCGATTTGCTCAAGAGGCTCTCTATAAGTGGCCAGATCGAAGTTTTTCAACATCGCCGGTAGCGTGCGTTTCTTGATGAGCACAGGGATCTCCTCTTCACGGATGAAAGAGCTATTCAGAAAGTCCACACTCAGAAGGAAAACACCGATAGGAGCTCGGTCTAAAGCGCTCAGAATTTCACTCAACCAGTCGTCGCCAGTCTCGATCATACGGTCGAGCCAAAACCTAGCTTTGTAGGGCTTACCCCGAGTCTGCACTGCTAGGCGAGTCTCAAGCTGCTCCATTAGTTTTTTTGCAGTCACTTTGTCTTTCTGAGCATAAGAGACAAAGATCAGGTGCTCAGGAAGGAGCCCAGGAACCAGTGCTCTGGATGACTGATGCCCCTTCGCCCGATCACCTTGGATACTGGACTGCTTGGCAAAAGCCTCCACAGCTGGATTGTCATGTAAATCGACTTCGAACCAGCAGAAACGGCGAGTCAGATCTCCTGCGCCTGCCTGATCGTCGCAGATGCGCAGGCTGCTCTCAACCTCCTCGGCAGCAGCATTTATGCTCTGACGAAACTTCTTAAAGCTCTCCAGCGCCTTCTTTTTATCCTGCCCGCTGTAGAGGTGATCTAAGACAACGCTGAACGAGAAGCTGCCATCTTCCGTAGGTGTTAGCTCGATGAACTGCTGTAGCCGCCTGGCATTGGTCGCTCCTAACTCGGGGATCACCCGATCGAAATGGGCACTGAGGGAGGGGCCGTGAATGGTGAGGGAATCGCTCATGGCCTAGAGGATGCCTCGAATCAGAAGATTCGTCAATTCTAATTGGGAAATATTTTTCCCGATTGGGGTTTTATTGGTATTTTCGCAGTTTTCCGGCTCAAGGAGGGGCTGCTTTTAGCTGCCCGGCAGGCTGAGCCATATCCTTCGGCCGAGGTAGTCGGGCAGCTCCTATGAGTGTTGTAAAGTTGGTTTTCTCATTAAGCGTTCAAATTG
>JAHDID010000011.1 GCA_020630975.1 Verrucomicrobiota bacterium | reverse complement strand
AAATTCCTTTAGAAAAAAGTCGTGTTTGTATGGTTCCGTCTGGTGCAAAACAAAATCTACAACTCCAATTATGGCGTAAAGGGTAACTCCAAAGCCAATCGCATGCGTTGTTTTTTCGAAAAAGCCAGCAAGCAGCAACTCATTGCTTGCCTAAACGGCCTGCTACAAAACTGGCGTTTCCATTCATCAGGGCCTATTTCTCCTCAAGCAAAATCGGACATCAAGAATATCCTCGCTCGCTTAAGCGCCCAAGCTCCCTCAAGCAAGCCCAAGCAACCGACCCGCCCGCAACCACTCTCAAGACTACAAATATCAACGCTCTTAAAAGAGCTTATGGATTTATCCAGCCTCGCTCCCCAAGCAAGAGGCTTTGCTTATGAAAAATTCCTCAAGAACTTCTTCAATGCTTACAACCTCTCAGCCCGCGCTTCGTTCCGCCTCATTGGGGAACAAATTGACGGCAGCCTTCAACTTGGCTCCCACACTTATTTGCTTGAAGCAAAATGGCAAAATGCGCCTGCAGATATTGGCGACCTTCACAAATTTGAAGGAAAGCTCGGTCAAAAAGCAGCCTGGACCCGCGGCCTCTTTATCAGCAACAGTGGCTTCAGCCCGGATTCCCTTGAATCTTTTGGCAAAGACAAAAGAACAATATGCTTAGATGGCCACGACATTGCACAAACGCTCCAAAAAGGTCTATCGTTCCCAGCACTTATTGATGCCAAAGCCCGCAGAGCCGCCGAAACCGGCTCTCCTTATACTCCTTTGGAGAATCTCCTCACCGACTCAGTCTTAAAATCCGCCCTCGCAGCTCACCTCTAACAGCACTTTATCTACGTATTGGATGTAGAATAGCTGAATCCAGCTGTTCTCATATTGCACCACGGTTTGACGACTAACAAAGCCTTGCGTCCAAAGTCACTCTCAGCTGCAAACTCTCTTCTTAAACCGTTGAAGAAGCACACCCGTAGGGATTCGAACCCCAAACCTCCTGATCCGTAGTCAGGCGCTCTATCCAGTTGAGCTACGGGTGCTTTTCGCTGGTTGATCGGGGCGAGTGGCCCTTCAAAACCGGGCGGCACTGTCCATCCTATCTGAAGGATCGCAAGTGAAAAATATTTAAGTCTGGATAGATGGGCGGTTTTTTTGCTAAACTTTGGTTAATGAAGGCAGTGGTGACTTTGGTGTGTGTGGCTTTTGGGACGCTGGTAGGGGCTACAGTGGGGCAGGCGCAGCAGTCGATGTCGAAGGTCATCGTACCGAGCATCGCCTTTGATCAGGCGGATCTGCCGTCTGTGTTGGATTTCCTAGGTATGAAGGCGCGGGAGGCAAAGGCGAAGCCGAGTAATATCATCCTCTACGCGCCGGATCTGCACGCGGGAAAGCCGGAGGCGATGCCGACGGTGACGCTGCAGCTCAGCCATGTGCCGCTGTCTCAGGCCGTCCGCTATGCGGCCAAGGTGGCAGGCATGCAGATCCATGTGGATGGAAAGACGGTGTGGGTGGCCAAGCCACAGGCGATGCAGGAGCTGAAGCAGCGCCAGGCCGCCTACCGGAGCCCTGCTGTGATGCGCTCGGCGGCCTATCAGGGCATGCGGCATCGCTCGCTGGATGCGCTCGATCTTTCGGGCTCCAGCTTTGTCGATGCTGTCGATAGCCTGCGCGCGCTAGATCGGGCCAAGGGTGGCAATGGCAATTTTGTGCTGATCGGCAGCGATACGTACGACCCCGCTCGAATGCAGCTGCACTTCAGTGGCTATGGGTTAAATCTGGCAGAGCTGTCCCAGTATCTGGCGGAGATCTCAGGTTTCACGATCCGCACGATCGGCGATGTGGTGATCTACCGCGCTCCCGATGCCGCGCCGATCCCCGATATCGCGCCGATCCCGACTCTCTCTAGGATGAAGATCGCTACTGCGGCCATCGATGAGGCGACGATGCCGGAGATGATCGAGTTTATCCAATATCACAGTCGCTCTGCTCCAGCCGCCGTGAATGTGGTCGACCTCACTGGCACTCAGGGTGCGATCACTTTAGATCTGCAGCAGGTATCTCTCGATACGGTGCTACGGCTCAGCTGCGCCCAGACCGGCACCACCTATCGTAGCGATGGGGTGGCCGTACAGATCGTGGCGCGCCCGCTCGGGCGATGATCGGAGAGAGGGTACAATCGCCAAAAATGGCTTGCGAGTCGTTGGGGATTAGTGCTATCGGGTTTCCCATATGAGACACATCCGTTGCATCACATCCATCATCGCATTATTTCTGGCTGTAGTTTTCACCACTGCCATCGCTCTAGCCGACACGGCAGTGAAGTTTGGTATCGAAGTCGAGGCCAGCCAGATCGAAGTCAATTCAGATCAATTCACCGGATCTGAGGAAGATCTGGTAAAAGAGATCCAGACCGTCCTGAAGGAATACTTCGTCGTGTCTGAGGAGGTTTGGAAGAAAGATTACCCGCATCTGGCGCTGCTAGACTCGAGCGGTACTGTGACTTGGGAGCTCGATGCCGAGGCCAATCAGCCGAAAAAAACTTGGGTCTGGATGCTGCGCCCGGGCGGGCTCGCTACGGTGACTGATGAGGATGGCACCGTGACCTATCTGGTCAAAGAGGTGAAGTAATCGGCTATAGGCTACCACCCACCGCTCACTGGGTAAGTGGGCAAAAAAGAACCGGAGTGCCCTTTACGATCAGGCACTCCGGATTCGGTCTTTTTTGGGTTAGTTTAGTGAAGGGAAGGATGGGTTAGTCCGCTTTTTTTACTGAAAAAGTTTAGTGGGTCACAGCACCTGCTAGAGCCTCTGCTTTTGGTTTTTTGGGTTGGGCATTCTTAGAATTGGGACTGCGTTTCGCTTTGCCTGATACTTGCTGAGTCGAGCGATTGGCCTGTGGTAGAGGCTTGGTCGCGGCGCGCTTCACAGCTGGTTTAGCTGCCGGTTTTGGTCGCTTTTGTCCCTGTGTGGTAGGCGGCTGGACCGAGATTTTACCTTTCTGCTGTTTGGCAGGTTTGGGTGGATTGAGAGTTACTTTTTTCTGTGGGCTCGGCTGTGTTGCTGAGGTTTGTGGAGTTTGCTTTGGGATAGCAGAGCGTCTCAGTCGTTGTGGTGCCTGAGACTTGGCTTGTTGTCTTTGCTCTGCTGCGGGCTTGGTTGTCTGTAGCACTTGTTGGGCTGCGTTGCGTTTCGGTGGTGTAGCCTGTACTTTTTGGGCTGGAGCAGGCTCGTCCTCCACCAGCTCCCTGAATCCTGCCAGCACACTCGCTAGAGCGGAGTCGGTTGTTAGGTCCTTGGACTCTTTGGGCGCTGCCGACTGAGTCGGCTTGACCGGAGCGGCAGGCTCGGTGGCCGTTGGCTTGTTCTTTGGCGCGAGATCCTTGTCGGTTTTCGCCTTCGGCTGAGCTGACTGAGGTTTGGCAGCCGGCCGGGTTGGCTTGCTGGAGAGATGGCTCTTCTCTTTGGGGGCTGCAGCGGTCGGTTCGTTGGGGGATTTCAGAGCGATATCGTCGGAGCTATCGGAGACTCGCGAGCGGGTCTCCTGGCGCTGCGCCTTTTTCGGCGTCTTTTTGCGCTTAGCTACGACGATATCTTGTTCCGCTTGGGTGGGGGCAGCGGGGGGCTCTGCGGGAGCGGGTGCCTCGATATCCTCGGCATCACTCTCGCGAAATTTGGTATGGGAGCTCAGGTAGCGATAGGTCTCCATGCGGGCTTTGACTTGCTCGCGAAATTCGGGTTCCAATTTCCGAAATTCATCGGGCACGCTATCGGTCTTCATGTCATGAAAGGCCCGATACTTGCTACCCTCGTAGTGCTGCACCATGTCGTAGGGACCTGACACGGAGAAAAACTTTACCACCAGAGGTAGGGTATCGATGAGGGTGAACAGTCCTGCGATGATCACGTAGACCATCAGGGCGAAGTGACCGCCATTGGCTGGGTTTTCGAATATCTCGTGCAGGACCATGGTCTGCATCATCAGGTCAGCACGGCTGCTATCTTTGGCATTGGCGACACGGTCTGCGGTATCGGCAGAGAGTTGTTTGGCCTCGTCGCGCAGTCGATCGACCTCGGCTGCGGCGGATTCGATCTGGTCTTTGATCACTGCGACTAGGGCTGTCTGCTGACTGGCAAACATCTCCAGCTTTTGTTTTTGTAGGTTTTGTCTCTGGGCCTCGATCTCGGCTTTTGCCTCGGCATTGCTCTCGAGGATCACAGCGCTCAGCTTGCTGCGCCGATCGGTCAGCTCTCGGATCGAGCTAGATAGCTGGGCTACCTCTTCGCTGCGCCAGATGATGTGCTCTTTCTCGATTTGCTCGGCACGCCAGCCGATGCCGGGTTTGCCACTGCGCTTGCCGCTCACTTCGTCTTCGTAGAGCTGTTGCCACTTGAGCAGTTCCTCGGAGACTTTGGAGCGATCTGCTTTTAGGGCTGTGATCTGCTCGTCGAGATCGGATAGCCCGCGGTCTTTTTCTGCTAGGCTAGGGGTAGGATCGGGGGTTGGCTCGTTTACGAAGTCGCCAGCTACCGTGTCTTCATACTTCTGCTGGAGCACGGTTAGGTTCTGTGCGGCTTTGATGATTCTTTCCTCGATCACCTGCTTCTCGCGATCGGCATCGGCACGGATGGCAGTCATCTCGTGGGTCCGGTGTTTTTCGATCTCAGCGATGATGGTGTCTTTAAAGAGTAGCAGCGTCAGCGGGTGCGACACGGTGATACCCATGAGCAGCGCCACAGACAGGCGCAGCACAAATTGGGTGATCTTCTTAGAAATGGAAGTGAAGGCTCGGTACGTGGCCAGTAGCACTCGGTCGATGGTGAGAATGATGAATCCCCAGACCATGGCAAAGCCGACGATGATCGGGATATGATCGGTGAGCGTCGAGACCGCATAGGCCGAGCCGATCATGCCGAAGCATACGGGGACCAAAACCGAAGCACCAAATGCTTCATACTTGCGGCGCTCCCATTTGGGGCATTTCGCTAGGCATGACTCCTCCGCTCCGGAGAGCCAGATGAGGACACGTTCGATCCAGTTGAGAGAGGATTTCTCCTCTGCTGAGCTTGGGGTTTGGTTCATGTTTTCGGGGATTTGGCCGGATCTGTGTCTGAGGGGACAGGCAGAAAGCGGTGTCTTCAGAAACTGTATTCTGGTTTACGGTAAAATAAACCATAAATTTCATTATTTTCATAAATAAAGACATCATGAACATCCTCAAAGGTTTAGGGGAGAGGGAGGAACTGAAAAAATAAGGAGGGGCGCATGTCTCGTCGCCCGGCTACCTCGGCTGAAGCGGATGGCTCAGCCTGCCGGGCGACGAGACGTGCGCCCCTTGGGAAAGGCTTCGCCTCTATATTGAGAGACTTAGAGCGAGGGCTAGTCCTCTAGATTTTTGATCCAGATATTGCGGAAGCGCACGGGATTGCCATGGTCCTGGATTTTTAGAGGGCCTTCGTCGCCGTGGGCTTTGTACTCGGAGATCGAGTGAGGCCCGCGCCAGCCGGTGCCGCCGTGTAGTGTCACATTGTCGTGGATGACGTGGCCGTTGTGCACGACGTGGAATTTTGCTTTGCGAGTCACGTTGCCTTTCTCGTCGAAGAGAGGGCGGTGAAAGGTGATGTCGTAGGTCTGCCACTCGCCGGGAGGGCGGCAGGCATTGACGTTTGGTTTGGCTCGGCCGTAGAGCGCGCCACACTGGCCATCGGGGTAGGTGGTGTTTTCGTAGCTATCGAGCACCTGCACCTCATACTGGCCCATCAGGAAGACCCCGCTATTGCCGCGGCCTTGGCCGTTGCCCTTCACTGTGGATGGTGTGGCAAACTCGATGTGCAGCTGGCAGGAGCCAAACTTCTGCTTCGACTGGATGTAGCCTGCGCCTTTCACCGACTCGAGTGCCTCGTCGACAGTCTTCCACTTGGTAGGAGAGCCATCAGTCGCAGTCCAGTTGGCGGCGGTCTCAGGTGTACCGTCGAATAGTACGATGGCATCTGCCGGTGGCTTGGCGGCAGCGGCATCGTAGGCCTTGGGCTCGACTACAGGTGGCTGTGGTTGTTTGGCCGGATCGGTCTCGTGTACCTTGATGCCATCGATCCACATGTACTCGATCTTTTTGCCATTCTGCTCACGGATCTCTTTGGTGACGACCGGGTCCTTGGCAAAGGTCGAAGTCGTGAGGCACAGCGATGTGCCGACTAGGGAAAGGGCTAGTACTCGAAGGCTGAAAAAACACATGCCTCAATGTGTCCGCAGCGGACAGCTGGTCAAGGTAGCCCGAGGTGCCCTGTCTGCGTGACCTGGATTTAGCTAAGAGGTGTAGCAAAGCCAGAGAATTTTCACATGGATTTGGACTGATTGAACATGGATGACCCAGATTATTCCTGGAGCCTTCGGCTCGCTAATGGTGAGAGGCTTTTCCTCGCTACCAGCTCCGCTCGGCATTAGCGACCCATTGAGGTGAGCAGGCTTTGATTCCTGCTTTCAGCTCACTGAGATCCTCGCTCGATACATGGCCTGCTTCGTGCATGAAGGTGTAGAACTTTTTGAAGCTCGCGGCGTAGCCGCGCACCGCATCTGGAGACGACCACATGGCTTTGCGCAGAAACCAGTCGCCCAAGAATGAATCGATGTGCAGCATGCCATCGACAGGATTGGTTGCCTCGTAGTAGAGCAGAAAATCGTTGATGTAGAACTTGATGTTGTCGACATGCTTTTGCACGGTCTTCTGTGTGACTCCGGTGGCTTCTAGTTTACGGGCGAAGTCGCTGAGCAGGATCGCATTGGATTCCCGCAAAGCTGCGCATTCCTTCTCGTATTGTTCGTAATCTGGGTCGGCCATGGGTTGGGATTATTTTAGGACTCAATGAAATCTCGGTAAGCGAATTCATCGATAGGCAGTTCGAAATTTCGAGAGCGCTGCCTTTGTTCTCTGCGTCTCCATGCGGGATGTCGATTGTTTAGAGCATAAATTTTTATCGTGATCTTAGCTCTGTTCTGGTCTTCTTCAGAAGCTTGCGAATTTACTAGAAGCTCTCCGGTAGTGTAGTCCCAGCGAAAGTAACGGTCGAAAACGAAGTCCTCCGCATCGGGGCGCAATAAGTCTTCGTCGTAGTTATTGTTCTTCTGTTGGCAGAAATTGCAGCAGTAGTATAAATTCTCCCACTCAAATGCCTGCTCTGGGAAACGTGACTTGGGTTTGAAGTGCTCGATTGTATCGACTCCGGGTGGAGAGACGGGGTAGTGATCACAGAACGAGCAGTGGTTTTGGGTCTGGGTTTTCAGGCCTTCGTCGAGTAGACGTATGTTGATCCTTTGTTTTTCGTACTGTGGCCATGCCCACGCCTTCGGTGGCGTGGCATTGCGTTTCGCTATCCAGGCACCGGTCCACTTTTGTTTGTTTTCGGCCAGGAATGCGGGCTCGGGTAAACGCTGAAATTTTCTCATTTCACCTGGGAAAGTTGGCGCTCCATTTGGGATAGCTCCTGGCCCATCATGAATTGAAGTTCTGGGCTGCGGGCTGCGATCTGTTGTGCCAGCTCTTTGGCTGAAGTGATCTGTTCGCTAGCGCCGTGGTATGCGGATTCTCTTGCCTCTCGGAAGTTGGTTAGCAGAGCTTCTGTCTCTATGTCATACCATTCGGAAATACCCATCACGTCCTCAAGCACAGAGATGTAGCTATCGCCCTCGCTGGCTTTTTTAGAGGGTTGAAACTCTGCACGCCCCGCGTCGTTGATTGTGATTGGGTGTATCCACCCCGAATTGAGAGAAGAAATCACGAATGGGCTGTGTGTCGAGACGATGATTTGAGCATTTGGGAAAACTCGTTGGACCATGGGTAGGACTTTTCTTTGCCAAGCTGGGTGGAGGTGGATATCGACCTCGTCTAAGAGTAATGTGAAGCTACGCTCCATGACTGGAGTATTGTTTTTCCAGGGAATCCGGTCTAAGCGCATCAAAAGGTCAGCAATCCAGCTGACGATCGATTTTAACCCATCTGGGAGAACACCCAAATCTACTATATTCCCCTCAAGGTTAACCCTGATATTGTTGTCGTCTGTAGAAGTGGCGAATTGAAAGCTCTTTCCAATGATTTCGGTTACGAGGTTTTCGATGTTGCTAATGCTTTCTTTCAGAGAGTTTGCTTTCCCTAGGTCACCAGCTTCTTTAGCTTTCAGACGTTTGAATTCTTGATTGGCTACCCATTCTGCAAGACGGCTTGTCTGAGCTGTATTTACAAAAGAAAGGCTGTTTTCGAAAGGACTGTAAGTAGGTTCCTGAATGGTGGTTACCTCGACATCGCTTATATCTCTTATGCCCGCGTAAGCGAAAATAGCCCATTCATATTCGGGCCATGACTCCTTGGGTTGCTTTACGTTGAAGTTTCTCGCTGAATCATAGTATTCGAAAATGGGCCCGCCATAGTCGGTGCAATGCACTATATGTTCGCGTTCGCTAAAAATTAGTAATTTTTGTTCAGAGTCTGGATCGTTGAAATGACGATTATCAATTAAATTGTTGTTTTTCCAGCACACGATTGCTGGATTGGTTTTCGTTTGTAATCGAATTACCGAGTCTTTATCAATCAGTCTTCTGCTGCCGAGGTCTTTGCCTAATCGGTTTCCGCCAATAGCACTGGCTATGCTGTAGAGTACTGTGCTTTTACCTGCCCCGTTCGGCCCGACAAGCAACTGCACGTTAGCACCATCGGACTCAGAATTTGGAAACTCGACAGTTTGATCATCAAATGGGCCTACGCCCCGGAGAGATATGCTCTCTATTTGCATGATTGACCCTAGACTGAAAATTGGGCATGTTCTAGTGATAGATGATTCGACTAAAGTCGAATCTACACGGTCGCTACTTCTTGGTGTTCCTCCTCCGTAGCTGTTTCGCCATCGTCATTGGGCTCAGTGATTAGGCCGCGCTTTTCGAAGTCGGCTAGATAGAGATTTACGACTTCGGCGTTGATCGGCTCTTGAGTCACGCTGCCTTCGATGCGGGCATCGGTGGCTTGGCTGCAGACGACCTGATTGTTGCGGCTGAGTAGCTCGGGGATACCGATGTCCTCCAGAGAGTAGACGGTGGTGAAGACTGAGATCGAGTCATCCATGGCGTCGCTGGCGGCATTCTCGAGAGTCGAGATCCACTCGTCGGTTTCGACCAGGTCGATCTGGTAGCCGCGATCGGTGGCGATGCGGAATAGCTCCATGAGTGTGATCTGATCGCGACCCAGCAGGTGATGGGTATTGCCGATGCTCTCGGTCTGTAGCGATAGCCAGGCGATTGATTGGGCGACGGTCTCCACGCGCGATAGCTGCAGTGGGATGTCGGAGTCGGGGCCTTTGCCCAGCGCGATGGCCGAGCGTAGGATACGCCAGTAGACCTCGTCGCCCTCGGACTCGCCAAACTGGCCAGAGCCGATGACGAAGCCGGTGCGGTAGATAGAAACCGGTAGTCCGCGTGCGGCGACATCCTGCACGATGTATTCGCCGATGCGCTTGCTCTCGCCGTAGCCGGAGCTGGCTAGAGTGGTCGGTAGGTGATCTTCGCCGATGCGGTTTTCGGAGGCGAACTCCTCAGCGCCAAAGATGGCGATGGTCGACATGTGGTGCAGTGGCTTGATGCGACCGCTGGCGGCAAAGCGCAGGATCTGCATGGTGCCGATGACATTGCTCTCGCGCAGCTTCTCGTAGGAGCGGATGAAGTTCACATTCGCCGCGCAGTGGTAGATGGCATCGATCTCGTGGCTGAGCTGCTCGTAGCGCTCGGTGCCGAGTCCTAGGTGCTCGTCGGAGACGTCGCCGGCGAGGATCTGCATACGCTCGAGCTCGGATTCGCTCGGGTGGATGGAGTATTTGGCGAGATTGGCCATGACTCGCTTCAGGCCTGCGGTCTCGTCTTCGGCACGGACTAGGCAGTAGATGGTGCCTTCGACCTGAGAGAAAAGATCGCGCAGCAGATGAGCGCCGAGGAAGCCACTGGCTCCTGTGAGGAGCACTTGCTTCGGCGCGGTGACTTGGTAGTCGTCGTATGGCGTGCCGGTGACTTCGATCTCCTGGCCGAGTAGTTTGTCGGCCTCGGGATCGGCTTTCTTCTTCTGGCTAGCGCCGGAGGACTCGCCAAACATCTGCATCTGGATGATGTCGGCCAGCTCGACGATCGATGGTGGATCGGCTAGCGAGGCCACGGAGAAGGCACCGCCCAGCTTGCGCTCGACGCGGGTGCCAAACTCGACCATCATCAGAGAATCGAGACCGATATCGCTGATCGGTTTGTCCAGGGGTAGCTTCGATGGTGCGGTGCGCAGGATCTCGGCGATCTGGCCTTGGATGAATTTTACTAGGATCTGCTCGCGATCGCTGCGGTGCGCCATGTGCAGCGCCTCGCGCAGGTCGGCCTGATCGGCATCGTCGTCGCCATCGTCGGTGGCGAGTCGCTCGTAGCGAGGGGTGCGTTTCAGCAGGCCGAGTTTCATGCCTTTGCTCAGCCAGCGGCTGGAGGTCATGAGTAAGATATTGGCCGGGTGCTCGGGGCGACTGAGGATGGCATCGAGCCCTTCCATGATCTCGCCCGAGGTGATGCCCTTCATATCGAGGCGGGCGAGGTGGTCGGAGACCTTGTCGCTCTCTGCGGCGTAGCCCGCATCGACGACCTGCTCCAGCGCTACGGATAGGGCGGGGAGGCCGAGATTTTGGCGATAGTGAGCTAGGGCATCGCAGTAGGTATTCGATGCCACGTAGTTGGCCTGGCCGGGATTGCCGATCACGGCGGATACCGACGATAGCATGACGAAGAAATCCAGCCCGATCATTTCCTCGGTCTGCTGGTGCATGTGCCAGGCTCCCTGAGCTTTGGCACCCATGGATAGCTGGAAGCTCTCCTCATCCTGATTGATCAAGAGGCCATCTTTGTAAACTGCTGCTGCGTGGACGATGCCTTTCAGCGGTGGCATGTCCGATTCGATCTTGGCGAAAAGTCCGGCCACACCGCCCTCGGTGGAGCAGTCGGATGCCAGTGCCATGGTATTGACTTCTTTGTCCTGCAGGTAGCGCAGGGTGTCTTTGGCTTCTTCGCTCACGCTACCGCTCTTGCTAGTCAGCACGAGATGGCGACAGCCGCGGTCGACTAGTTCTTTGGCCATGGCCAGACCTAGACCGCGCAGGCCGCCAGTCACCAGATAGGTGCCCTCTGGGTCGAGTATCAGGCGGCTGGTGGTGGTCGGTTGGCGTGGGGTCAGCACGGTATCGTCGATCTTGAAGACGTTTTTACCGATGTGTTTGCCCTGGGCCATGTAGCGGAAGCCTTCCGCTGTGTTGGCAAAAGAGAATTCCTTGTAGGGCAGGGGCTTGGCCACGCCGCTGTCGATCAGCTTGGTCACCTGGCTGAGCATGGCGCCGAGCTCCTCGATCTTCATGTGACCGAGAGATAGGTCGATGGCGTAGTAGGTCAGGCCATTGCGGAATGGCATGAGGCTGATGGTGGTGCCGCCGTAGATGTCGCGTTTGCCCAGCTCGAGGAAGCGGCCGTGCAGGCGCAGTAGCTCCATGCTGCGGATCATCGCATCGCCGGCTAGTGAGTTGAGCACCACATCGACGCCTTCGCCATGGGTGATCTCGCGGATCTCATCGGCAAAGTCGAGACTGCGCGAGTCCATGACGTGATGCACGCCGAGTTCCTTCAGATAGGCGCGCTTCTCCGGGCTACCTGCGGTACCGAAAATTTCACAACCAGCATGCAGAGCTAGGTGCACAGCTGCCATACCCACACCACCGGTCGCGGAGTGGATGAGCACTCGCTCGCCGCGCTGGATTTTGGCCAGATCGTAGAGGGCGTGTTTGGCGGTGAGGTAGCTGACCGGCATGGTCACGCCCTCCTCAAAGCTGACATTGTCCGGCAGTGGCATCACGATATCCACTGGCGGAGTCAGGTGGGTGGCCAGAGAGCCTGTGGCCATGCCCATGACGCGGTCGCCGGGCTTAAATGCTGTGACGCCGGGGCCTACGGAGAGAATGATGCCGGCAAACTCGTCGCCGAGATCCTGCGAATCTTCGACATCGCCTGGGTACATGCCCAGAGCTTTCATCACATCGCGGAAGTTGAGTCCTGCGGTGATGATTTCTACCTCCACTTCGCCCGCCTCGGGCTCTTTGCGCTCGTGGGTGATCAGCTGCAGCTGATCGATGGCTTTCACATCGCCGGGCACCCAGGTGCAGGGTACCTCGCTAGGGAGACCCTCGCCGACCCAGTCCCAATCCCGTGGCGTGGCGGTGTCGAGGCGAGATACCAGACGCTGGCCATGGTGTAGGACGACCTCGTCGTCGCCATTGGCCTCGGCATTGAGTAGTTCGTCGATGACATCGTCGACACCAGTCGAGTCACCCCAGTCGGTGAGGCGGCAGTTTAGGCTCTGGTGCTCATTGTAAATGACACGGCGCAGACCGGCGACCGGAGCGTGAGTCAGATCGATACCGGTATCGTCATCGCCGATGTCGAAGCCATCGCGAGTGATGAGATGCAGCGAGGCATTGGGCTGTTTCTCGGCTAGCTCTTTTACCAGCTCGACTAGCTTGAGAGACTCGGCGTGGAGTTGGCTGCTGTCGCGACCGACCACGTAGATGATGTGATCGCAGCCTTCCTGGTAGCTGTCGCCTTTGAAGACACCCTGGCTGGCATCTTGCAGTGCTGTGGCGATGGTGTCGCGGTCGCTATCGTCAGAACCGACGACGAGCCAAGTCTTGCCATCCTCTGGTGAGACGGGTTGCTCCGCACCGACGAGATCTTTCTGCTCCCAGAAAGTTTGGTAGAATAGATTTTTCTCCTGATTAGCACCTGGTGCCAGCTGTAGGCGGAAGCCCTGGCACTCGGCCATGACCTCTCCGTCTGGTGAGATGAGGGTCACATTGGCAGAGGCACCGACTGGCGAGCGGTGTAGGAGCTTGGCGTGGCCCCAGACCTCGCGGCCGATAGGCTTGTACAGTCGGATCGACTCGAAGCCGACTGGTAGGAAAGCCTCATTGCCCTGCTCACTGGCGGCAAAGATAGCTCCGACCAGCTGCAGACAGGCATCGAGTAGCACTGGGTGCATGTGGTAGCCATCGGGGTCGAGACTCTCGTGGAGCACGGCCTGGCCGAGAGATTCTTGGCGATTGGTCCAGACCTTTTTCAGCGACTGAAAGGTGGGGCCAAAGTGGTAGTCCTGCTCGCGGAGAGAGCTGTAAAACTGTGGCACATCGATGGCCAGCATGTTTTTGCGCACTGCGGCGAAGTCGACAGCATCGGCAGCTGTCTCAGTCTGGCTGATGCGGCGGATCGAGCCACGGGTGTGCTCGGTCCAGGTGGAGCTATGTGGATCGGGGCGACTGTGGCAGAAGAAGTAGCCACCGGGCTGGCACTCGATCTCGATGTCGGCGACGCGATCGTCGACAGTGGATAGAATGAGCGCTTTCTCGATCTCGAAATCCTCTAGGCACAGGCTGCTCTCGCCCAGGTGCTCTGCAGCGGCAGCCATCGCCAGCTCGACGAAACCTGCTGCGGGGAAAAGGGTGTGCTTTTGCACGATATGATCGCCCAAGTAGGTGAATAGGCGCAGGTCGGCCCGGCAGTGCCAGGTGTTGGCCCGGACATCCTGCCGGTGCATCAGGAATGGGTGTGACTTGTCCTGAGTACGATCGGCGAAGGAGCGTGCGTCCTCCTGCCAGTAGCGCTTGCGCTGCCACGCGTAGGTGGGCAGAGGGGTGGTCACGCCGTGGGCTAGGCAGTCGAGCTGCGACCACTGCGGCGCTATGCCCTCGACGTAGATCTGGCCGATCGCCTGGAGCAGAGTCTCGCGCTCGAAGTCGGGCTGTACCTCATCGTCGCTGCGGCGAGGGAAAAGGTCGGGATGACGACGCATGGTCGGCACCACGGCGGCATCGGTGACACACTCGGAGATCGAGCGGGATAGGGCAGGGTGAGCTGCCACCTCGATGAATAGATCGTAGCCGGTATCCTCGTGGATCTGCTGGATCGCCGGGGCGAATAGCACGGACTGGCGTACATTGTCCCACCAGTAGCGGGCACCGAGGTCGTCGGCATCGATACGCTGGCCGGTGACAGTGGAGTAAAGCGGGATCTGGGCAGGCTTGGCCTCCAGACCTAGGAGGGACTCGAGCAGGGGCTCCTGCACGGGGTCCATCAGAGCGCTGTGGAAAGCATACTGCACAGGCACGGGGCGATTCCACACACCCTGCTGGTCGAGGTAGACGTGCACGCCGTCGATTTCAGCCTCGGTACCGGCGAGGGTTACCGATTTGGGGCTATTCACCGCAGCTAGTGCGAGGGTACCGCCGACCTCTGCGACGAGACGCTCGGCATCGCTCTGAGTGAGTGCAGCCGCTAGCATGCGGCCCTCGACTGCCTCGGACATGGTGCGCCCGCGGTGGTAAATGACGCGCATAGCGCTCTCGAGATCGTAGACACCGGCGATATGGGCTGCGGCGACTTCGCCGACACTATGGCCGACGATAGCGGATGGGGTGATGCCCATGCTCTCCAGCAGGCGAGCCATGGCCACCTGAATGGCAAAAATAGCAGGCTGCGAGATGGCGGTATCTTCCATCCGCGATTTGCAGGAATCCTCGACAGTCAGCTGCTCCCAGAGCGACCACATAGGGTTGAGCTTTTCCATGGCCTGGTGGCAGGCCTCGATCGTCTCGCGGAAGACGGGCTGGGTGCGCAGTAGCTCCTGGCCCATAGCCCACCACTGCGGTCCCTGACCACTGAAGACAAAGACGGGGCCACGATCGACATCGGCATCCTCGATCTGGCTGTGCACGAGGCCTTCGGCGATATCATCGTCGGCATAGGCTGCCAGAGCACTAGCGACGACATCTGGATCGGAGCCGATCACGGCCAGACGGCACTCGTGATGCGCGCGGCGATTGGCTGCGGTGTAGGCGATGTTTTCCAGTGATCCGCTGTCGCGCACCACGGAGGCTGTTTTCCTCGCTAGTTCTTTGAGTGCGGCCTCATTTTTGGCCGAGATCGGCAGCAGAGTCGGAGCCTCTTCTTTGACCTGAGCTGGGTCGGGTAGCTGGGTGTAGCCATTGCTCTGCAGTAGGGCGAAGGCATTACTACCACCAAAGCCAAAGGAGTTGATCGCAGCGATGTGTTTTTCGCCCTGCTTGGGCAGTGTCTCGACCTCGGTCGGCACGCGCAGTCCGAGTCCGTCGAAGTCGATATCTGGATTCGGATTGTTGAAATGTAGGTTTGGCGGGATCTGGCCGTGCTTCAGCACTAGGGCGGTCTTGATGATACCAGCCATACCAGAGCCAGACTCGAGGTGGCCGATGTTAGTCTTTACCGATCCCACAGGCAGGCGGCTGCCGTCGGCGCGATTGGCACCCATGGTTTTGCCCAGGGCTCCTGTCTCGGCGATGTCGCCAGCGTGGGTGCCGGTACCGTGGGCCTCCATGTAGTCGACCTGATTGGGATCGATGCCGCTGCTGGCACAGACAGAGCGGATCAGCTCGGCCTGGGATTGGCTACTCGGCAGGGTGATACCGGAAGTGCTGCCATCCTGATTCGACCCAGTGCCGAGGATAGTCGCGTAGACGGTATCGCCATCGGCCAGTGCCTCGCTGAGTGGGCGCAGGTAGATCGCACCGGCTCCCTCGCCACGTACGAAGCCATTGGCTGACTCATCGAAGGCTTTGCAGCGGCCGTCGGGCGACAGCATTTTCATGGTGGAAAATGCGGCAAAGGTCATCGGGATGACCAGTAGATTAGCACCTGCTGCGATAGCGGAAGAGCACTGGCCACTCCAGATGCTCTGGCAGGCAAAGTGCACAGCGATCAGCGAGGAAGAGCACGCGGTATCGACCGTGACACTCGGCCCCGTCAGATTGAAAACGTAGGAAAGACGATTCGAGGCGATACTGGCTGCGGCGGTGCCGGTAGCGGAGTATTGGCCGACGGCCTCATTGGGCGTGGCGGGGCACTGGATCAGCTCGTAGTCGTGGGTGCTCAGACCGACGAAGACGCCCGTAGACTGGCGGCTCGACTCGGTATGACCAGCCTCGTCCATGGCCTCTCTAGCGGTCTCCAGTAGCAGACGCTGCTGAGGGTCCATCGCCTTTGCCTCCTCATCGGGGATACCGAAGAAATCAGCATCGAAATGCTCGATATCATCGAGGAATCCACCCCACTTGGAGTAACTTTTGCCGGGAGCGCCATCGGGCTCGTAAAAGCGGTGTATCGCCCAGCGATCTTCGGGAATCTCGGACACGGCATCGACACCATTGAGCATCAGTTGCCAAAATTCTTCCGGTGTGGTCACACCTCCAGGTAACCGGCACCCCAATCCGGTAATAGCAATGGGTTCACGATCAGTGCAGTTGGGCAGAGACATATCTGAGTTGAGTGAGTAAAAGTCGAGAGTTGGGTCGGTCTTTCGAAAGTAACGTAAGATCTAGAAAAATAAACTATTTCTATAATCTTTAGCATTTAGGTAATTCTAAGACCAATTGTGCGATGTCTTAAGACAGAAAATGGGGGCGAAAAGTAACGCTAGGCTCTGAAAATGGAGGGATTGCTAGCGTGGGTAAGATTGGATTAGGGAGGTCGCTCGGGAGCCATGCCCGGATTCTAACAAATCCAAAGCTGAAAAGACCACACTTAAATGGAGCCTTTCGCGATATGATAGCGGGAGGCTGGGAGAAGGCTGGTGCTGCTAGGCCTGATGAAACTCCACTCGCGTGGCGCTCGCCGCCACGTGGTTGTGCTGGGGTTCTTTAAGAGTTAATGCCTAAAGCTGCGTCGCCCTAGTGGGGCGACGCTAGTTGTTTTAGAAAAGAGCAGATTTACTCTCCTAGTCGGCGCTCGAGTCCTGCCTTCACAAAGCCACGGAATAGCGGGTGGGCATTGGTAGGGCGACTGAGAAACTCGGGGTGAAACTGTACGGCGACAAAGAATGGGTGGTCTGGGATCTCGACGATCTCGCCTAGGGTGCCGTCGGGTGAGACGCCGGATAGTTTGAGCCCTGCTGCCTCGAATTGCTCTCGGTAGTCTTGATTGAACTCGTAGCGATGGCGGTGGCGCTCGCTGACGTTGTCCTTGTCATACAGCTTGCGGGCTAGACTGCCGGGTTCGAGTTTGGTTTCGTAGAGACCTAGGCGCATGCTGCCGCCTTTCTGAGTGACGGTCTTTTGCTCTTCGAGCAGGTGAATCACTGGGTGAGGGGTCTCGGGTTTGAATTCCTCACTATGGGCTCCCTCGAGATCGCAGACATTGCGCGCAAACTCTATGGTAGCGACCTGCATGCCTAGGCAAATGCCGAAGAATGGGATGCCATTTTCGCGGGCATAGGTAGCGGCGAGGACTTTGCCCTCGACTCCGCGCTCGCCAAAGCCACCGGGGATGAGGATTGCATCCATCTGATCGAGCACGGTTTCAGCGCCTTTGGTCTCGACATCGGAGGAGTCGACTCGGATGATTTTGACCTTGGTGTCATTGGCCGCTCCGGCGTGGCGCAGAGCTTCGTAGATCGATTTGTAGGCATCGGCTAGTTCGATGTATTTGCCGACCACGGCCACATTCACCTCGTGGGTGGGATTGACCATGCGGTCCACCATATTGCGCCAGGAGACGAGATCTGGCTTTTCGCTCTCTAGACCGAGGCGCTGGCAGACGATGCGATCGAGGCCGGCATCATAGAGCTTCAGAGGTGCCTCGTAGATGGTCGCAGGCAGATCGATGAATGGCACGACGGCCTCTTTGGCTACATTACAAAACATCGATAGCTTGTGGCGAATATCATCGTCGATCGGGTGCTCGGAGCGGCAGACTAGTACGTCGGGCGCGATACCGATCTCGCGCAGCTTGGCGACGCTCTGCTGAGTCGGCTTGGTCTTGAGCTCCTCGGCAGCCTTGATAAATGGGATCAGAGTCGCGTGGATGAAGGCGACATTCTCGTGGCCTTGCTCATCTTTGAACTGACGCAGTGCCTCTAGGAATGGCAGACCCTCGATGTCTCCGGTGGTACCACCGATCTCGGTGATCAGGATATCGGGCTTCATCTCATTGGAGACCTCTAGGATGCGATCTTTGATCACGTCGGTGACGTGTGGGATCACCTGCACGGTAGCGCCCAGGTATTTTCCATCGCGCTCATTCTGAATGACAGTCTCGTAAGTCTGGCCGCTGGTCAGGTTATTGAGTTTGGACAGACGGCCGCTGGTGAAGCGCTCGTAGTGCCCCAGATCGAGGTCGGTCTCGGAGCCGTCGTCGAGCACATACACCTCGCCATGCTGGAAGGGGCTCATCGTGCCGGGATCGACATTCAGATAGGGGTCAAATTTTTGGATCAGCACTTTGAATCCACGCCTTTCGAGCAGGGTTCCCAGTGCAGCAGCAGCCAGTCCCTTTCCCAAGGAACTCACCACTCCGCCAGTCACGAAAATGTATTTAGTCTCACGCATCGCGTAGTTTGGCGTCCAGTATGGATGCCTGTTCTAGGGTGTCAATGCCAGGTGAGTCATCGTCGGTCGGTACGACCTTTATTTTTGCTCCATTCTCGAGCGCACGTAGCTGCTCCAGACACTCGGTCTGCTCTAGCAGAGATGGCGGCCACTCGACGAACTGCAGTAAAAAGTCGCGGCGAAAGCCGTAGATGCCTTTGTGCCGGTGGTAGGTGAGTCCGGCGGGCATCTCGCGAGGGTGGGGGATCGGGCTGCGGGAGAAATACAGAGCCTCTCCACCAGTGGCGATGGTTACCTTCACCACATTGGGGTCCTGCACGGCGGGATCGTCTGCGGCCATGGGGTTTGCCGCAGTGATCATGGGCAGATCGGCATCGGTCGCGAGAGCGTCGGCGAGCTCATCGATCAGCTCGGGCGAGATCAGCGGCTCGTCTCCCTGGATATTGATCAGGTGGGTGGCATCGGGGTAGTGTGCAGCGACCTCGGCGATCCGATCGGTGCCACTGGGGTGATCGTCTCGGGTCATCACAGCTTTTCCTCCAAAGGCGGCGACTCCGGCCATAATCCGCTCATCATCAGTGGCCACCACGACCTCGTCCAGTCGGGAGCACTTTTGGCACTGCTCCCAGACGTGCTGGATCAGTGGTTTGCCAGCGATCTCGTGCAGGGGTTTCCCCGGAAAGCGGGTCGATCCCCAGCGCGCTGGGAGGACTCCGATGATGTGGTTTTGCATAGGGCACACCCTACACAAAACGCCTGCTGACCGTAGCGGAATTTGTGAAAATTCCGGGCTGATCTCTGTGCGTGGAGACCAAGTTTTCCTTTTACATCTGCTTATTCCCCTTTATCAAATCCGCATGGAAATAGCATGCCTCGACCTAGAAGGTACCCTCGTACCTGAGATCTGGATCAATTTCGCCGAGAAGACCGGTATCGAAGAGCTTTTCACGACGACTCGTGAGATCCCTGACTACGATGAGCTGATGACGATGCGTCTGGAGGTTTTGAAGAAAAATGGCCTGACTATTGACCAAATCCAGGAGGTAATCGCTGATATGAAACCACTCGATGGGGCGGTGGAATTTCTCGACTGGCTGCGCACGCAGATGCAGATCGTCATCCTGTCCGATACGTTTTATCAGTTTGCTGCACCGCTCATGGCTCAGCTGGGCTATCCGACTTTGTTTTGCCACAATCTCACTGTCGACGACGCAGGTAACATCACCGAGTACAACCTGCGCATGCCTGACCAGAAACGCGAGGCGGTGAAGCGCTTTCACGAGCTGAACTTTGACTGCATCGCGGCTGGCGACTCCTACAATGACACCACCATGCTGTCCGAGGCCGATGCCGGTATCCTCTTTTGCCCGCCGGACAATGTCATCGCGGAATTCCCCCAGTATCCGGTCTGTAAGGACTACCAGCAGTTTCGTGCTGAGTTCGAGAAAGCTCAGGCGAAGATTCGGGAATCAAAATAATCAAAAATCCCTTGTCAATTGGGTCACTTAGATCCATCTTTGACGCTCGCTGCACTTCGCAGCCCTTCAAAATGGTTGGGTGGCAGAGTGGTCGAATGCGCTTCTTTGCTAAAGAAGTGAACTCGAAAGGGTTCCGTGGGTTCGAATCCCACCCCGACCGCCATTTTGATTTTTCAGTCCCTCAGGCTGTGGACTGACTGCACTTTTACTCAACGTTATTGTGCCCGCCTATCTGCATTTAATACTTCTTTGTAGTAACTGAAGTTTTTCCCATCGGGACGGAATGTGAAATGGAGTGGAGCACCCGATTCGCTGAAGACATGATACAGACAGTTGGGTGGTGAGACGTCGTTTTCGCCATAGTAGCCTTGTTTGATCCATGCGGTTAGTTTGGCTTCATCGCTCTGGACCGAGCGGATGCTTTTCATGGCTGATGCGGAATCGGCTACCAATGCCACTGTCTGAGAGTCTTCCTTGGTAAAGACAGATGTCTCGCTGATCGGTCCGCTGGCTTTCACTTTGATGTCCATGTTCAGCTTGCTGAGAAAGTTTTCTATCAGGAAGCTCTGTGCTTCGAAGCGCTCTTGGGCATTTGCTAGCAGTTGTTTGGCTTCGGCGTCGTCCGTGGGTGGGGTGTCGGGGCTGTCGTCGGTATCGTCGGGGACAGCTAGTGCCGGAGTGTAGGTCAGTTTTACCTGCCCATCCCCTTGCTTTTCGACTGTCCATTGGCCGTTGGCTCCTGATGTTACCGTCATATTGCCAAATTTTGCTTTGAAGGCTCCAAAGGAGAACTTCGCTAAGTCTGGAAAGTAGGCTTGTCCTTTAAAAACCATTTGGGAATCGGCTTTGACGTACTCGCAACTCAGGGCTGACCAAGCTTCCACACCTGTAGCCCGTTCGATACAGGATTCCATGAAATCGGTTTCGATTTCTGGGTAGGCTTTGCGCTTCACTCCGCAGTCTTTGAGGTTCACATGGTACCGGAATTCGATATCGGCTTTTCCCGACATGTCCGAATTGAGCGTGATGTGCTGTTTGCTGTCATCGCAGCTAGTTAGTAGGAGGGAGAAAATAACTCCTAACAGATAGGGAATGTTTCTTGCCATGATATCAGTCATTTGGAGTTATTAATTGGTTTTGTAATTATAATAAAATGGAATTTACCTAGAATGTCAAAGGGTCAGTAATTTGAGGGTTCTTTGTATATATAAATACAATATTAATTGTATTATCTAAATATTCGGATTGCTTAAATATAGGAATTAGCACTTAATTCCCATAATTTGCTGAACGACGGTAATGGTATTTATAATATTTGGATATTATTCTCGCCATGTCGGTTCTTATTTTGTTAGGGTCTTCGGTAATTGCGAAATTACGGAGGCTAAATCATGTCGACTTACGAGGGTGCAGATGAAGTGGAGTGGGTATACCTGAATGAGGAGGGGGAGATCGTGCCGCCGCCAGATGATGACTCTGAAATTCCCGACATGGGTGCGGTGGAGTGGGTCTATGTGGACGATTTAGGTAACGTCTATGACGAGTATGGTGATCAGATCTCTGGCGATCTCGAGTCTGATCCTGTCGAAAGGGTCGGAGATGTACCTACAGAGGTAGAGGCTGCTGATGAGCAGTCGAGCGATGACGATGGGATGACGTGGATCTACGTCGATGAGTATGGGAATCCTGTGGAGGTGGATGAGTCCCAATTTGATCCCGACAGTATCGAGTGTGCCTATGTCGATGCAGAGGGGCATATAGTCGACAGTCTGGAGGATGAAACTCCGGGTAGTGGAGACCTAGAGGCTATCGAAGCTAGCATGGACAAGGCTCCGCTGGTGATTAGTCGTAAAGTGACGACTCCCAAAAAGGTCGTAGCTCCCGAGTCTCGTCCCAAGATCAAGAGGCCCGCGATGCGCACGACTTCGGTGAAAACTATGCCGCCTCGGCCTGCAGGCCCCAAGGCTAGTCCCAAAGTGGCAAAGCAGAATACCGGCTCGGCTCCGACACTGGTGAAAAAGACATCGGGGGCGAAGCCTGCTGTGACTGGCTCGACTGGCAGTGCTGGTAGAGCCACGAGTCCTGCGCTGGTGAGCCGCTCGTCTGGCTCGGTCAGGACTTCATCTGGGCCAGTACGGTCGCAGACGGCTCCGCTACGCCGGCCTGCCGTCACTAAAGAGGCGGCCTCTCTCTGGCCGATTTTCTGGATGTTCATCGTAGGGCTAGGTGCTGTAGGTGGGTATCTCTATTATAAAGATGCTCGGAGTCAGCCTGCTAGATCGGTTGCTCAAAATTCCCCAATTTCTCAGCCTGCTATAGACTCAGTGCCTAGTGCTGATCATGCTGGTGCAGGCGGTGTGGATGTCGCCGTCTCTCATGCGCGCGTAGAGGTGGCCACCAGCTCGATCGCTACCGATGCACCGACCTCTACGGTGCAGCCGATTTCGGTAGCTTCTGTGGTGGCACAGACCAGTTCTGCGAAAACAGAGTTAGTATCGACGATCAAGCAGCAGATGAGACCTGCCCCTGCGAGGAGCGAAGAGGCAATGGCTGTAGAGCGAGTCGGAGGTATCCCGCAGAGAGGGCTGATAGCGCACTATCATGCCCGCAGACAGACTGGTGATAGTATCTTTTCTCGAAAAAAGAATGATGAGGGGCGCATCGCCACGTGGGGCAACTCCGCCGGGGACTACGAAAATCAAAATGCGCTAATACCAGAGGAGCTCGACGCTGAGGATGAGGAGGCGCTACTCGGCACTGTGACGGGTACCACCCCTGGTGGGAAGCCTTTTGAATCGACTGTGATAGAGTTTGGCCATGACTCGTTTTTGACCTCTGAGGCCAGTCCATTTGATACCAAAAGTGGCAGTGAGAAAGGTGCGACCCTAGTGGTGATGTGTCGCTCGATCAGTAATGGGCCTCTGGTCACTCTGGATCTCACTGATGGCGTAGATGCCTCGATGGGGATCCGGACATTGGGAAATCGGCTGAAAGTCGAGATAGAAGAGGATGGACTGCGACACAGTGCCATGGTGGATCACTCGAATCGCGATTGGCGGATTGTGTTTGCCGCTTGGGATTCCCAGAAAGGCGAAGTCACGATCCGCAGTGCATCTCTCGATGGCAAAGAGTTCACTGCCCCGGTGAAGAAAGGCCCAACATTCGCTCATCGGCTTCGCCACATCAGTATAGGGCCGTCTGTGCGTGCTCAGTTTATGGATGTGTTAGCCTATGACCGTCCGCTGGACTACGATGCCTGGGAGGATGTCAAAACCTCTCTGATACAGAGCTTTTTCGCAGGTGATCCACCGAAAAAGAATCCCGAAGAGCGGCAGCGCGAGGACTGGTAGCCGAGTGTTTTCGGTATACTCAGGCAGATTTTCGAAAAAAACTGCCACTTCGCTGTAACCCTCTGCCCTCTTTCCCGAAGGAAGTGGGTATGAAAGGGTTTACATCACTAAAAAACAGTATCTTCATCACCACAGTAGCTGCCGCTTCCGTTTTTGCATCTAGCGCTCTGGCGGCACCTCACAAAACCGAAGTCGAGCTTCGGACGGCTAATCTGGACACCCGAAAGTTTCTCGATCATGTCGAATACCACCTAAACGGCCGGTTCCGTGGCTACGCTGTGGTCTTCACCGGAGCCAGTGGCAAGCGTTTGGGTTTTCGTCGACAGGGCTGGGCATTGGTGCCGGGAGACTCGAGCACCAATGGAGTGCCATTCACCCTCGACACCGAGACTGCCATAGGCAGTGTGACGAAGCTATTCACCACTGCGCTGGTGCTAAAGAGTACTCATCCTAGCGGTGCGAGTCTGGACAAACCCTTCACCGAGTATGTCCCCTATCGCTGGCAGGTAAATACCCACCCCTTTTTCAAAACGGTATCAGTTAGAGAGCTGCTCCAGCATCGCGGTGGATTCAGGAAAACTGGTAATCAACATATCTCGCAGCGTCTCGCCGGCGGGCGCGAGCAGACAGAGTCGGATCGCTTCTACTCTAATACCAGTATGGGTATCTTTCACTTCATTTACGCTCGGTATACCGGCAACAGCACTGTGGAGTATGCCTACAAGGATCACCCCATCCATGTGTATAATGAAAAAGTGCAGCAGCATACCGCTCATGCCTACAATGTTGGATTACACGAGAGGATCTGTGTGCCGCTACAGATCTCGGTGACGGCGAATCCCTATGCAAAGAAATTCCCCAATGGTCGCAGTCAGTATTTCCCGATGGGACCCGTGGCTAAGAGCTACTCGTCGCCTCATGATCTAGAAGGTCGATACCTAGAGGATCGCACTCTGGGAGCAGCTGCTGGAGGCCTCTACATGTCTGCCAAAGATCTGGCGAAGTTCATGTCAGCCCTGAATGATCCATCGTTCATGCCACCTTCGAGGCTTGAGCTTATGTGCAATAATGGTAACTCCAATCATCTGCTGGGTTTTTGGGCTAGCGGCGGTGCCGAGGGCGGTCGCTGCTTTGTGCACAATGGCGCTCGCACTGAGAGTGGGCATGGGTCGCGAGCCCAGGTCGTTAGATTTCAGAGCGGAGCGCACGCGATATTTGTCTCCAATTCCCCAGAGGGAAATATCGATATCAGAAAAGTACTGATCGATGCCTATAACAAAGCCCGCAAAGGGTAAGTGTCTGTGAAAGTTTTCAAGGAGGGGCGCACTTCTCGTCGCCCGGCAGCCTGAGCCATAGCTATCGGTCGAGGTAGCTGGGCAACTAAAAGCTACTCCCCCCATTGATCTAATAAGTTGGTTAGGGGCCGCGTCCAGCGATCTTACTGAAACAGCGGCTCGCTCATTTCGCCATCCATTTTCTCCCAAATCCCTATCAATTCAGCGAGCTTCTCAGGGTGCGTCGCTGCGAGATTGTTTTCCTCTACTAGATCTGCTTCGAGGTCATACAATTCCCATTTGGATTTCCCGGCAGTCAATTTCCTACCCATTCGCACGAGTTTCCACTGACCGTGGCGCAGGGCGGTGCGGCCGCCTTGGCGCCAGTATAGAGTCTCGTGTGGTGGGCTATCGATCTCGCCGGTCAGGTGGGGTATCAGATCGACTCCTTCGACCTGTGGCGGCGCGGTCACTCCCTGGCTATTGGCCGCAGCGGTGGCGTAGATGTCGTAGCTGGTCACGGGGCGATCATACACGAGCCCTGCAGGTACTACCCCTGGCCACTGCATCACGAATGGCACCCGCAGTGCTCCTTCGTACATCTGGCCTTTGCCCCCACGCAGAGGTAGATTCGATGAGGTGAGCTCTTTGGTCGGGCCGCCATTGTCGCTGAGGAAAAACACGAGGGTATCTTTCTCGATACCAGATTCTTTCAGTTTGGCCAATACCTCTCCGACACTATCGTCCATATTGGCCAGCATCGCTGCAAAGATGCGCCGCTGCAGATCTTCGATATGGGCAAATTTTTCCATATAGGCATCTGCTCCCTGCAGAGGGCTATGTACGGCATTGTAGGCTAGGTAGAGAAAGAAGGGCTTATCATCGTGGCGATCGATGAAGTCCACTGCCTCTCGGGTGAGAGCATCCGTCAGGTATTCGGTTTCGACGACTGGCTGGCCACCTCGGACGATGGGGTTATTGGCATCGTAGTCAGGCTCATTGCCGCCCATGATGTCGTGAAAGTGGAGATTTTCTTTTCCCAACCATAGACCGGTGGCTCCGCCGGGCAGGGTTTTTCGTCTCAAAAGAGTGGTGACTCCCCTATAGGGTGGGGGGACGAAGTAGTGCCCCTCGTGGGTGAACCCGAAAAACTCATCAAAGCCATGGCGGAAAGGGTGGAATTTAGCCGTGCCTCCCTGGTGCCATTTGCCGATGAGTCCGGTGGTGTAGCCGCCATCATGCAGTGCCTCAGCGATCGTCACCTCCTGCGCTGGTAGCCCATACCCCGGTTCTTCGTTCTTGTCTCCGATCGGGTTGAACTCATAGCCAAATCGGGTCGGGATGCGTCCAGTCAGTAGGCCTGCTCGAGATGGGCTACAGTTGGGCCCCGCGACATAGCCAGAGGTAAAGCGTACCCCATTCGCAGCGATCGAGTCGATATGCGGTGTCGGTATGTCGGTGTTGCCTTGGCAGCCCAGCTCAGCATAGCCCAAATCATCGGCAAACAGGAGCACGATATTGGGCTGCTCTGTGGAGTGAGCGACAAGCGGGGATAGGCCTATGATTGCCGAAATGGTATAGAAAAACTTAGATAGGTGCATGAGTGGATAAGCTTGTGGCTATTTTATTCGATTATAAATTCGAGGTTGCTGAGTTTGCCATGCTGGCGGACTGCCTTGATTGGCCAAGGTGTGTTGGGCTTACGTGTTACCCACCAGTTTTTGTAATCAGCTGTCTGGTCGGAGTCGATTCCGGTTATCTCCATTAGCCAATTTCTGGTGTCAGAGGAACTCTGATTGACGAGGGCGCAGCCATTGCAGGCTTCAACTAAATAGGGGACGATATCGGCAGGTTTGAGCTGGCCATTGTTGCAGATTCTGGCTAGTTCATTGAAGTAGCCTGCTCCGAAAGTGCGGACGCGTTGCATTTTCTGTAGCAGTAGCTCTTCTGAAGAGGGGAGATCTAAGAGGCTCAAGGCAGCTAATGCGTAGTGCTTTTGGTTGCTGTATTGAGTGCGCTTATAGTAGGTTTTTATTTCTGGCGCAGCATCGGTTGCATTCATCTTTGCCAAAGCCTGACAGATCCGCCAGCATCGCTCATCGGGTCGACTTGAACCTAAAATACTTCTCATTTTAGTGATCACCTCTTTCCTGTCGTCGCCTGTTCTTCGGGATAATAGCTCGGCAGATATATTTCTGAGGCTGCGTTTGCGGTCTAGGCCGTTGAGTAAAAGGTCCAGAGGGAGTTCTGGTGCACCCGTTTTGGCGAATAGGTGAAGGGCAGTGAGAGCTGGTGTGTAGTCTCGGTTATCCTCAGTCTTCAACTCTGCTCTGATGATGTGCTCGAAGTTTGTGGCCGCTTTATGGATGCCAATCTGGTTCCAGTTGAGTTCCTGCTCTAGCCATTCGGGGAAGATGACTAACCAGGCGAGTAGTATCTCTTCAGTAGCGTGTTCGAGTCGGTTGTTTAGTTCTTGGTTTCGCTCTGGAATCTGAGTGGATGGGTGTTTCTGTTGGATGGCTAAGGTCGACTGAACTACAGAAATGACATCCGATATTGGTGTGCTTCCCAGTGGTATAGAGCGAAAGTTTCTAGAAGTCGTAGTGAGTCCTTGTGTTGGGTCTCCTATGAGTAGTCCCAATCGCCCGAAACCCAGTCCGAATCTATCGAAGACCTTAATGGTTTCCCCAGGCTGAAAACTTTCACCACGGAGAATGTGTAATATTTCGTAGTGATAGGCCTCACCATTATCCTTTTCATATTTGGTGCATTTGACGATGGTGATCGGAACTGGTTGGTTTGTTGCAGGAGGCCAGCTGTCTCCTTGGAAGTCAAATCGCCCCCAGCCCAGCAAGGTGTCTGCGCCGTACTCCATCGCTATGTGTAGCGGTGCCTGCCTTGAAACGCCCAAGCAAATCGATGTGGCTAGGAGTAAGGCGAGTAAAGGGATCAGGGTTCGAGGCCAGAACCTCAAGATGGGTCGAAATTTAGGAGCGCCTGAGTGCATGGTGGCGGGTAAGCCTTCTTGGTGAGAGGTTACGTGGAAATTTAATAGGGTACAATTTTGACTCAATAGGGTACAATCGGAATCGAAGGTTTGTCGACACGTCTTTGCGTTGCATTTGCTTAGGCAGTTTGAAGGATTTTTGGCTATATCGCGGGCTAGCGTTTAGCAATGCTCAATCAAGGAGGGGCTGCATTCAGCTGCCCGGCAACCTCGGCCGAAGCATCGTGCGCAGCCTACCGGGCAGCTGAATGCAGCCCCTCCTTGAGCGCGAGTCTCTGGCTAATATGTTTGGTCAGTGGCAATTCCAAGGAGGGGCGCACGTCTCGTCGCCCGGCAGGCTGAGCCAAAGCGTTGAGCCGGACGCTCGTTTCACCCGGACCCAATCAAGGCGAAAAATCATTTTCCGTCTCTAGCTAGCTTGCTAGGCTGAGGTCTATGGACATTGTCAGAGGCGTCATTGGAGTCGTGATCTTGCTGGGCGTTTGTTTCCTGCTCAGCAGTGGTAAGCGCTCGATCAACTGGCGTTTGGTGTTCGGAGGCATCGCGTTGCAGCTACTGTTAGCCGTTCTTATTTTGCGGACGGATGCTGGCGTGGCGGTGGAGTGGTTGTCGAATGGCTTTGTGACTCTCCTCAGCTTCAGCGATGTGGGAGCAGAGTTGATGTTTGGTAGTTTGATCGATGTTGAGAAATACGGTTTGGCTTTCAAAATCTTACCTACCATTATCTTCGTTTCCGCGATCACCTCGGTTTTGTACTATTTGGGTGTGCTTCAGCGAGTGGTGTTTGTCTTTGCGTGGCTGATGAAGCGAGTCATGCGCTTATCAGGTGCCGAGAGTCTCGCGACAGCGGCGAATGTGTTTGTCGGGCAGACAGAGGCACCTCTGGTGGTGAGACCTTATGTGGAAGGTATGACAAAGTCCGAGTTAATGGCGCTCATGACCGGGGGGATGGCGACGATTGCCGGTAGCGTTTTTGGGCTCTATATCTCGATACTTGCTAGCGATGATCCCAAAGCTCAGGTGGAAATAGCAAGGCAGCTGCTGACCGCCTCATTCATGAATGCGCCAGCGGCTCTCTTGGTCGCCAAGATGCTGATCCCAGAGCAGGAAGATGTCGATGAAAAGTTGGTCGTGCCGAGAGATAAGCAGGGTAGTAATCTATTGGAAGCCCTAGCTAATGGCACGACAGAGGGCTTGAAACTGGCTCTAAATGTAGCAGCCATGCTAATCGTTTTCGTCGCTGTGATTGCGCTGCTCAATGCATTTCTCGGTTGGGCCGGAGACTTTCGTGGATTGAATGACTGGGTGAAGTCAGCTAGCGATGGTGCCTTCGAAAAACTATCACTGGAGGCGATAGTCGGCTGTATTTTTGCACCAGTCGCGTGGGTGATAGGCGCGAATCCCGGGGATTTGCTACAGATGGGTCAGCTACTAGGGTCTAAAATGGTATTCAATGAGTTCATTGCATATAGCAGTCTGGGCGAGATGAAGTCCGCCGAGAGTCTAGATCCCAAGAGCATCTTTTTGGCAACCTTCGCGCTGTGCGGGTTCGCTAATTTTGCGTCTATCGGTATTCAGATCGGCGGTATAGGGGCCTTGGCTCCTGGACGCCGTAGCGATCTAGCCAAGTTGGGTTTCCTCGCCATGATCGGCGGAACGCTTGCCAGTCTGTTGACAGCGAGCATTGCGGGTATGTTTTTCTCTTGAAGAACGCTTTGCAGGTCGAAAAAACTGAAAAAGTTTTCCGAATATCCTCGTCAATAGAGGAGGTACAGTGACGCTTTCTTCCCTATCAGCTGTATGGATCCCACTTCAGATTATGTCCGGCTATGGACCCGCCATCAGGCGGAGGTACGGCGCTATGTCTATTCCATGGTGCCACGGCAGGCCGATGCCGAGGAGGTGGTACAGGATGTTTCCGTTCTACTGTGGGAAAAGTGGGTGCAGTATGATGCGGAGCGCCCCTTTGTCCCCTGGGCGATTCGCTTCGCCTATCTGGAGGTGCTGAAGTGGCGGCAGAAGCAGGCGCGGGAAAAGCTGGTTTTCTCAGACGGTTTATTGGAGCAGCTGAACGGCCGATTCGAAGAGGATTGCCCTCTGAATGAAGCTCGGCGACAGGCGCTAGATAGCTGCCTCGGTCGCTTGACCGACCAGGAGCGAAAGTGGGTAGACCTGCGCTATGGCCGCCACGGTGCGGTGAAGGAAGAGGCTGAGAAAAGCGGTGTCAGTATGCACAAGCTTTACTACGCATTGGAGAAGATCCGCGGGCAGCTACTCACCTGTATCACGAGTTCCTTACGAAAGGAGGGCTGGAATGAAGTCTGATCAAGCACAACTGAACACTCTATTGGCACGACTGGTGGACGAGGTCATCACTCCGGAGGAGGTGGAGATGCTAGAGTCTATACTGGATAAAGATCCTGTAGCTCAGCGCTACTACCTTCACTACATCGGTCTACACGAGGATCTGAGTGAAAAGGTGGCACTATCCGATAGATCCCACGAACAGTCGGCAGAGGCGACGCCGAGTAGAAGCTCGGCACGGCTAGTCATGCTGGTTGGTTTAGTAAGTTGCATTATTTTGGTGGGGCTATGTGTGTGGTGGCTCCGACCCGCTCCAGCTATAGCCGAAGTCGTCGACTATGCAGGCCCTGTCCGCTGGATACAGCAGGAGGGCGATATCGAGCAGGAAGTGAAGCCCGAATTTGCGATACAAAAAGGCTGGATCGAGACCATGGCCGCCGACTCGTGGGTAAAGCTAGCCTTTCCCGACACGACAGAGATTCATGTATCGGGTATCGCTAGACTCCATATCGACTCGATCCGAGGGCAGAAAAAACTGCGCCTGACTCGTGGCAATATCACCGTCGATGCCGCCACTCAGCCCCAGGGGAAGCCGCTCGTACTGAACACGCCGTCGGCAGAGGCCACCGTGCTGGGCACTCAGTTCAATGTAGTCGCTAGTGATTTCTCCACTCACCTACAGGTGAATGAGGGGCTGGTGAAGATCAGGCGACTTGCCGATGGTCAGGTAGAAGAGGTCAAGCGGGATCACCAAGTCGTCGCCGCCCTCGAGTCGGATACCGAGTTCACCGCCCACCCGCGTAAACAAGCTACCAGCCAATGGTCGAGCCGATTGCCCGGCGATATTCTGCAAGGTCATCTCACCGAGGGCGGCAGTGTACGTACTCATACGCATCTATGGCGAGGGGATAAGAAGCTCAGGGAGACATTAGAGCGTCCGATGCTGCTACACTCAGTAGTCCTAGCCCCCTCATCCCGAGGCATGCCGCCACTACGTATCGATAGTGGCTCCTATCTGACTTTCTACGGTAGAGTGGCCGAGCCAGCGGCTATCAATATAGGTTTTACCACCCATCACCCGAAAGGTGGCTTTGCCGGCAAATATTACACCAGGCAAAAACAGCCTGCTGGTGAATTTGAGATAAAGATTCCAGTATCAGATTTCAAAAAAAGCCGTCGGCAGTTCCCCGAGACTCCAATTGGCTACGAAATCAGCCATCTCTGGATTCAGACTCGTGATGTAGACTCAGGCCTAGTGATCGATCGGGTGACGGTCGAGTAATAAGGGGCGTAGCGGAGGACTCAAGGAGGGGCTGCCTTCAGCTGCCCAGCAACCTCGGCCGAAGCACTGGCTCAGCCTGCCGGGCAGCTAAAAGCAGCCCCTCTTTGACCGTGAGTCTCTGCAGTCCAGCCAGCGAAAATCAAGGAGGGGCGACGTCTCGTCGCCCGGCAGGCTGAGCCAACTACGATAGCTTCTTTGCCTGCTGTCGCATCACCAATCGAATCGCCAAATAGGGAATGAGAAACCCTACGATAGACACTAGCTTCACCAACCCCATGCAACAATACATAATCAGGTCGAACTCGTGGCGGGATATTTGGAATAGCTTGCTGTGCATAGAATGCGCAAACTCAGCGCCCGGTAGCGCCCATAGTAGCAGAAATAGCTGAAAGGCGATGCCCATCCAAAAACATCGAATCAGGATCTTGGCCACAGTATCTAGAGTCATAGTGGTAGGTGTGGTTTGGGGTATGAGTTTAGATTTTGAAATTTGATTTTAGGAGTCAAACTTGAAAGTCCGTGTTTGATAGCAAAGCCTGAGAATTCTACATGGATTTTGACGGATTGAACATGGATGACACCGATTATTTCTGGAGCCTTCGGCTCGCTATGGTTTATTGACTTCTACTTGATGGTGACTCTTCAGCAGATTCATGATCTCCGGGCGGGCATGTCGAATTGCTTCGAGATCGAGACCTAGATTTCCGATATTGTCTAGATGGCGGTAAAATCCGACGAGTTCTCTACTCCATTCACTAGTCACCACATCGATAGGTGTTTCGCCACGTTGGTTTTTGGTATCAGTAGTAGCGCCGTTTTCTAGCAATTGATTTACCAGATCAGTGCGGCACAAAAAGGCGGCTGTGTGCAGTGGAGTATTGCCATCGCGACTGGCGAGAGTGGCATTGGCTCCCTGATCGAGCAGGGCGGTTAGTATCTTGCCCTTGCCGTGGAAGGCGGCGGCACTTAGCGGTGTCAACCCACTGTCCGGATCATAGCCATCGAGGCTAGCTCCGTCTTGTATCAACCGCAATGCTTTGCCAGTTTCGCCTTTGGCGATGGCTCGGAATAGTGCCGGTCGGTGGCGTTGGTAGGCATTTTGCCGTTCCATGGCTTCGGCCTCGCTAGCAGCGACATGGAAGATAAAGTCATTACTGAACAGTCCGCCAGGATTCTGGACCTGTAGAAAGTGCAGCCCTGGTGTAGGCAAGTCTGCCAGCGCGATATCGATGTGATCCGTGTCGCTCATGTCAATCGAGCCTTCCGCTGTGCGTCCATCGACTAGGATGTGCGCACCCTCTTGGAGGTAGCGTCCACTGATCTTCATGGTCTTTGTCTCGCCGAATAGAATCGGGAACTGCTGGCTGCCTCGCTGACTGTGTATTTCTCCCCGTGTCCATAGTGCAGGCTGGGGGTGCTGATAGTCGGCATTCTCTCCATGGCGACCGGTGAAGGTGCCGACGAAGGCACCCTGCGACGCTAGGCTGACCAATTGGCCCCGGCTATAGTGATCGCCGCTAGAGGCGATGTAGTTCGATCCATCGTATTGTAGAGATAGGGATTTGCCGCTGTGTCCGCTATCATCGATCAGGATGCCCTCTCCCTGCAAAACGATACCGCCCTCGGCAGCAGATCGCTCTAGGGCTGCTAGTAGGTCGGTATACTGTGTCTGCTGGTTTAGCGTGATCTGCCGGGCAAACGAGCCTGAGTACCCGGTGCTGCCTTCGAGCACCATATCCCAGACCGCGTCGAATTCTGGATTGTTGCGCCACGAGAGACGCCACATATCTCGCTCGGGTATGCCTTTCTCAGCGATGCGGTGGTAAAAATCGAGACCAATCACATTTAGCCTACCTTGAGGCAGGATCAGAAATCGATCGTAAGCTCCTCGCCAGGTAGGTGTATCCATACCGCTGCCGGGAGTATTGGTGCTCACCCAGTGGGGCATGCGGTGGCAGTCGCCACAGACATTGCGCTGCGGCTTGCCCTCTTCATTACCGATGATGTGGAATAACTCGAAACCCTTCTCAGCACGATCTGATAGTTCATTGGTATAGGATCTCTTCTGCGCTGGTGGGTAGGTGATGTGTAGTAAAAACTGGGCCAAATCATCGCGCTCGGCTGCGCTCAGGGCACCAGCTTTGGCTTCGTCGTTTGTTGAGTCGGAGCCGACTTTCATCATTGTGCCGCTCAGGCTGCCATCCACTAGGTGGCGGGTAGCGGTCTCGGGTTTGCCGATGGTGGCATTGGGCGCGACATGGCCGCTGATGTTGGCACTGTTATTTCCACCATAGGGGTCGCCGGGTATACCATCCCAGTGAAATGGCTGGGTGTCTCTCAGCCCACGCACTGGCATGGTGGAGCGCGGCATGATCTGATCTCCGCCCGATACGATGGGTGTCTTTAGCACCCAGAGTAGCTGATCGGTATGCCCATCGGGGTGGCAGCTGGCGCAGGAGAAAGTCTCTGTGGTGGAGGCCTTAGCGGTATTGAAGGCCAATCTACCGCGTTTGAATACCGGCGGTGTGGGATCGTGTAGTTCGATCGTGGCTTTTACGTCTGGTGCCGATGGAGTCGATAGATCGACTAGCGATACGGTGTTGCCCACCGCATTGAGCACCCATGCCCGAGAGGGGCTGCCCAGGCTATCGGACTCTAGCGCGATGCCGCGCGGCACAGCACCCACCTCTACCCTGCCTAGGATATCGCCAGTCTCGGTATCGATGGTCACGATTTTGTCAGATCCTGCAGCAGAAACCACCAGCGTCGAGTCATCCTCGCTCACCTGTATCGCAAAGGGTGTCGCTAGCGCCTCTCCAGGTGCGGGGTGCAGGGGAGGTAGGGGCTCTAGGTCGAAAAACGCGGGCAGCGCATCCTCATCCCTAGTAGCTAGGGTGGTGACCCGATTGAGAAAGGCTCGGTTGTCCAGTTCGGTTAGGCTGTGTTTCTCAGTGCCAGATCGACCATTGATGTCATTGCGAGCATCGGTCTGAGCCAGATACACTCGCCCATGTGAGTCGACCGCTATACCATAGAGTAGTGTGCCGAGTGTATCTACGGTCTTGATGAGGTGATCCGTCCTCGTATCAAATACATACAAATCTCGATCTGGCACCTCGGAGTGTTTGACGATGTCGGTCACATGCCCGAGCGAGAGGATATTATTATGGTGCACGGAGTGTTCATACACATCGAAAGTAACGAGGTCGCCGTCGATATCCTTTTCTCGCCCGCCTGAGAGTTGAGTTTGGTTATTCGACTCGAATGGGATCACATAGAGCCTCTCATCCCGCACCACGATCGCACGCGGATCTTGGGCATTGATCTTTAGGCGCTTGATGATCTTGCGAGAACCGACATCGATCACAGCGATCTCATTCTCCGAAGACAGTGCCACATAGGCTTTGTCATTCCCAGCGAAAGCGATTCCGACAGGCTCGTCGAATCGAGTGGCTTTTGCCTCGGGATCAAAGTTCTGCACAGTGGCGATGACATGGTGCCGTGTCGGGCTCTGTGGAGCATTATCGATGACGCTCACCGAGTCTGACACATGGTTAGCCACCCAGATCTCGTTGCCGTCTGGGCGCACTGCTACGCTCACAGGATCGACCCCGACATCGATCTGCCTGATGATCTTGCGAGTCTCAGCATCGATCACATCGACAGTGTCCGAGGGGGTATTGGCGACAAAGACCAGGCCGTCATAGCTGGCGATCGGAGACGCATGAGGGCTCAAGAAAGGTGGGTGGCCGACTTTCTTGGGAAAATCCGCAACAGGGGAGGCTGGTTTGACAGAATTGGTAGCGTGACTACGAAAAAGCCCCAGTATCGATAGGATGGAAAGCGTGGCGGCTAGCAGAACTCTCATTCCCCATACTAGTAGCAAACGAACGATTTGAGGTTGAGAGCTTCACACGTGTAAAAGTCATCACAAATTTTCCGAATTTGCTCAAGTCGGTGGGAAGATAGAGTAAGTAGGCAGGCCCAAGGAGTGAACACGCTCAAGGAGGGGCTGCCTTCAGATGCCCGGCAACCTCGGCCGAAGTATGCGGCAATCAAGGAGGGGCAACGTCTCGTCGCCCGGCAGGCTGAGCCAAGTTATAGGAGCAAAATTTCCCTTAATTTTCTGTTAAGAAGCAGCCTTTTCCTGTCTAAGATCTAGCAACCACACTGCTATGAAACCGATTCTCTTTTCGCTCACCCTTCTGATTGCCACGTCGAGTCTTCTAGCCCAGTCCAATAGCAAGGGGAAAGATAGCCCGCTAGTGATCGGCAAGATCACCGCGGTATCTGAGGACGGCCAATCCATCACGATCCTGCACCAAGGCGAACACAGCCGAGAGGTAGCGCTGCCGAAGTCTGGCATCCAGTACGTATCGGTACCAGCAGATCAGCAAAAGCCTACGATAGGATTTTCCGCCAAAGCAGCTATCAAAGGCGGCTCTACCAAAAAGCTGCAACTAACCCTGCCAATCCCCGAGCATCAGCCACTAGGTGAGGAGCGAGCGTCTCTGAGTATGGAGCAGATCTTTGCCATGGCAGATCGCAATTCCGACGGCAAGATCGACTACATCGAGATGGCGACATCTCTGTATCATTCGGCAAAGCATGGGCCAGATAGATTCGCCAAAGCCGATAAGGATAAAGACGGGTTCCTCGACTTAAAAGAACTTACCAAAGTGATGAGCGAGGTCTCCTGGTGGAAATACTCTCGCAAAACGACAGGTGAGTGGTTCGCAATGGCTGATGATGATGAAAACGGAACGCTCACCAAAGCAGAATTTCTCACGATCTGTGCCGGAAAGAGCCACGTGGATAATCACTTTAAGCGGACGGATAAAGACAAAAACGGCACTCTTAGCCCACAAGAGGTGGCAAGCTATGTCGGTAAAATGGGGGCTGAGACAGATGGCTAAAACCGGCCGTTTGGTATTCGACACAGGGTAGATATGCTGGCGAATTCGTCGATCTTTTCGGGTAGGTTACTGAGTGGGTAATCAAAGAGGGGCGACGTCTCGTCGCCCGGCAGGCTGAGCCAGATGCTTCGGCCGAGGTAGCCGGGCGACGAGACGTGCGCCCCTCCTTGATTGACTTCGCTAGTTTCCGAGCCGCCGCGATAAATTCGCATTTTTCCTTCCGAATAAGCCACTCTAATGCGGAGAATACCTAAACGAGCCAACTCCGAACTCCATGAGCATCCGATCACTCTGCCATTTTTTCATTCTATCAGCCTTGTCCTGCCACCTCCACTCGCCCGCTGCCGACTGGCACCAATGGCGCGGACCGCAGAACAATGGCACCTCGCCATCGGCTCGGCCGCCGCTCACTTGGAGCGAGACCGAGAATGTCCGCTGGAAGGTAGAGATCGAGGGCAAGGGTACCAGCACACCGATCGTCGTGGGTGACCGGGTCTATTTGACTACGGCGATCAATACCTACGAGGTCGATCCGAGCCTGCCCAAGCCGGAAGATCAGCCGGAGCGAGTCTTTGGCATCAAACATCCCAACACCAGCTACCAGATGGTGGTGCTGTGTTTCGATCGGATGAGCGGCGAGCAGCTGTGGCGCTCGGTAGCGACCACTCTGGTGCCTCACGAGGGGCACCACAAAGACGCCAGCTACGCCTCGGCTTCGCCCTTTTGCGATGGTGAACGGCTGTACTGTTGGTTTGGCTCGGCGGGTTTGTATGCCTACTCGCTAGATGGTGAAAAGCTATGGCAGAGGGATCTGGGGCAGGTCAGGATCGGTGCCAGTCTGGGCGAGGGCAGCTCGCCCGTGGTACACGATGGCAAGATCGTCCTAGTGCGAGATCAGGATCGCAGCCAGTCGAGTATCGTGGTGCTCAATACCGCCGATGGCAAGACGCTGTGGGAAAAAGATAGAGATACCAAAAACTCCTGGGCGACTCCGGCAATCGCCGAGCACGATGGGGTGTCTCAGGTGATCACTGCCGCCACGATGCAGGTGCGCAGCTACGATCTGGCGACCGGCGAAGTCATCTGGTGGGCCACCGGCATGTCTAGCAATTGCACGCCCAGCCCGATCGTCGATGGCGATATGGTCTATTGTATGAGCGGCTACAAAGGCCACGCGTTATTGGCGATACCTATCACCGGGCGGGGCGACGTGACCGACACGATCCGCTGGCAGGCCGATCGTGGCACTCCCTACGTGCCATCGCCGATCCTCCTAGATGGGCAGCTCTACTACACCCAGTCGAATCAAAATATCCTGACCTCGCGTCTGGCTAGCGATGGCTCGGAGACGATCAGCCGCACTCGCATCCCCGATCTGGGAGATATCTACGCATCGCCAGTCGGTGCTGATGGGAAAATATACTTTCTAGGTAGAAAGGGGACCACCGTGGTGATCGAGCCGGGCGATGAACTGCAGGTGCTGGCTACCAATCAACTAAACGATCGCTTTCATGCATCACCCGCTCTGGCAGGAAAGCAGCTCTTCATGCGAGGCATGCGCTTTCTTTACTGCCTAGAAGATGGGGCCGAACTAGTCAGGACTAGCCTACTACCTGAAAAACCCATCGCCAGCACGCCGCTCACGGCCTCTCAGAGCGATGATAAAGATAAAGAAATACGCCAACTCCTAGAGACCATCGCCAAACGCGATCTACCCAAAGACTACCATGGCTCAAAGCATCAAGCCTATGTCGACGCGTGGTTCAAAACAGCCGGCCCAAAAGGTGCAGAAGTCGGCCGACTGTGGAAGGAGCAACGGCGACTTTATCCTGATATGAAAAACAGAGGTCAGTCGTTTATCAGGATTCTCGATTATGTGCGATCACAATGATCAAAGCGGGCAGAGGTTTCTCTGATTGGACAAAGGAATCCTCCTGCGCTATAAGCTTCGGCAGACAGGATCGGGGACAAAGGAATTGGTAATAGAATCTATGTGAATTCCGTAAAATCCGTCGGCCTCCAGGCCATCCATGCAAACATCGCCATTCGTTTGATGGAGGGCACATTCGTATAATGGGGATAGGTAAACGGTGTGCTTATTGTTAAGCCCGCCTCACGGGCGGCTGCGGCCAGAGGCCTTGCTCTCTTCGAGCAGCGCCTTTAGCTCCTTCACGATCTTGGGGTGGTCGTAGTAGAGATTTGTGGTCTCGCCGGGATCTTTGCCTAGGTGATAGAGCTGTCCCGGAGCATCGGGCGCATTGTCGGGCAGGGCATATTTCTGCAGATCCTTACGCTTTTCGTAGTTGTTGCCACCGGAGCCTTGATGATCGAGGTATTTCCAGGGGCCACGCCGGATGGCGAGATCGAGGCGGATCGTCTGGTACAGAGTATAGGGGCGTATCGGAGCAGTGGTTTTAGCACCTCGGAAGATGGGCAGCATATCGAAGCTGTCTTCCGCAGCATCATCCGGGAGGCTGGCTCCGACGATCGATGCGAAAGTCGCCATCAGATCGGTCTGGCAGAGTGTTTCACTGCTCACAGTTCCGGCAGGCACGGTCCCCGGCCAACGCACCAGAAACGGCACACGGTGGCCGCCCTCCCATTGGTCGCGCTTCACGCCTCTCCAGGGATGCGCGCCATCGTGCTGGTGGTCACCCCGCATCGCCACGATGGTGGACACCTCCGGGCCGTTGTCGCTGCTTATCACGACCAGCGTGTTGTTGTCGACACCCAGCTCTTTGAGCGTCTTCATCAGCTCCCCGACGATATGGTCGAATTGAAAGATGAAGTCACCGTGCGGTCCTGCATCGGTCTTCCCTTTAAAGGCATCACCCGGGAATGACGGTAGGTGAACCGCCTGAGCCGAATGAAACAGGAAGAAAGGCTGGTCGGGGCGCTTATCCACATGGTCTTTGAGGAAAGCCTGGCTCTTTTCCAGGAAGACCATATCGACTTCTTCCAGGTCGAAGTCCGGTGCGAGCAAGCCTGCGCGAGTTCTGGAATAGGCGTGAGCCGGCAGTTTGGACTGGTCCCGTATCGTGGTGGGCAGCACTGGTATCCGATCTCCGTCGATATAGGCATAGAGCCAGTCTGTCGTCGGGCAGCAGACGGTGCCATAGAACTCATCAAAGCCGTGATTGAGCGGGCCATCGGCGATGGGTCGGGTCAGGTCGGCGTGCTTCACCAGGCCTACACCACGGGCGTCGCTGGTTTCATAGACCGGCTCGCCGTCGCGGTCCAGAAAGGTCATGCCGATATGCCATTTACCCATCAAGGCAGTCCGGTAGCCCTTGTCCTGGAGCATCTCCGGCAGTGTCAGTCGCTTCCGATCGATCAGACAGGGGCCTTCCACTCCGGTGAAGACACCAGCGTAGTTCATACGGAATGCCATGCGCCCAGTCATCACGCTGTAGCGCGAAGGCGTGCAGACAGTGGAGGGGCTGTGAGCATCCGTAAAGCGCATCCCCTCGGCAGCGAACTGGTCCAGATTGGGAGTCGGCACTTTGGATTCCGGATGGTAACAACCGACATCGCCGTAACCAAGGTCATCCGCGTAAATAAAAACGATATTGGGATGGGGTTGATCAGCTTCTGCGCGGGCAGAGAAGGTGAACGACGCGAGAATGCAGGCAGAATAGATGAGGCGCGACACTGGGTGCATGTCGGGATGTTACACCATGTAGGGAGAGTGGCTCGCGAAACATGGTTGGTCCTGCATCACTAGGCATCCCAGGACTATTGCCAATGTCAAAATACTAGATCTGCCCCCTTATTGTGCTTCGAGAGTCTCCGAGGTCTGAATTTTTGGAAATTCAGCTACGGTCTTGCTGATGCGTAGCGGAAGATCCCAATCTTCCGTGTTTTCAGAGCCTCCGAGCATAGACAGCGGGCAGTGCTCCGAGAGTCTCCGAGGTCTGAATTTTTGGAAATTCAGCTACGGGCCTTGCAGATGCGTAGCGGAAGATCCCAATCTTCCGTGTTTTCAGAGCCTCTAGAGCTGCCTGCCCAGCACAGTGGTGCGCGACTCTCGATAACCCCAGGCCCGCTATTTGACAGACTGGATCGATGGAGATATCTGCTGCGGGGTGAGCAGGCGGCGCATATTTTTTAGCGGAGTAGCACTAGCCCTGGTGTTGTGCGCTTGGTTTGTCGCTACGGTGGGTGGGCGTTGCTACCAGCTGCATCAGCTGACTCGTGTCGGCGTTTCGGTGGACATACCCCATACTGGCTGGCGAAAGCTCTGGGTATCGCGCCTGGACTCTGGGCCTGTGTGGGTGAGACCTGCGAGCCGACTACTGAAGACTGCTCTGCGGACTTTGGAGCCGAAAGTCGAATCGGTTGCCTTAGAGTCTGGGGCTGACTCGCTGCGTGCGATACGACTCGCCCGCGGCTGGCCGATCGCCAGGACGGAGCAGATCTATCTGTCTAAAGAAACGACAGATCAACACCTGGAGATATTAGGGCCGCTGCCAGCGGTGGATGTGGTATGGATGCAGGACTGTAGCGATGTGACTAGGGAGGGTATCGCCATCATCAGTCGCCTGGCTCCTGATATGGCTGCCTTCCACTTTTATGTGCCTAGCGATGACTGCGGGCCAGTGCTACATCGCATGGATAAGCTGACAGAGGTGTCGATGGTCATTGGCACCCACAGGGAGATATCACCACAGGAGCTGCCTTTGGAGCGCTTGGAGGGACTCACGATTTGTTTCGATTCTCTGTCGGATACCCGCGAAAACCAGGCGACTGTATACGGCTGGCTAAGCGCCCTCGATGGCCCGTATCCTAGTCTGGCACGGCTTGACTTGGTTTACGGTTACATCGGCAATGAGCAGTTGAAAAAAATCGTCGAGCAATTCCCGAATCTGGTAGAGCTGCGTGTGAAATATGCACGTGTGGATGAGCTGGGTCTCCCGCATTTGGAGAAATTGAGCAAGTTGGTCTTCTGTGATATGGGCAATTGTGTCGGATTGACCAAAGACGCCGAACCGGCTTTGAGAGCATTGCGAAAAAAGAACCCTGCTCTCAATCTTAATTTAGCAGGCTCAGGAGTCGGCATAGAGATGATGAGCCTGATGAATCCTGGAAATAGATTTTTCTAAAGCGGAACACACTCTACGTTACGTCGTTTTCAGTTTTTGAATAAGGGGTGTAATTTATTGACATTCTAGTTGCGTTACGGTTCCCCTATTTCATTTACCGTTTTCGGGGGTTATTTTCGACCATATAGTTCCTGTAGTATAACATGGTATCTAATAGGCGAATGAATAGCAATACAGTATACTGTGCGGCGATCCTTTTTTCGTCTGCTACCTGAATGAATAGGGTTCGCAAAACAGTGAATAGGGTACAATGATTCGCTTTGTGTCCTAACTCAAGGAACTACGGCATCCCTGCTGTTCGGCTACCTCGGCTGCGAAACCATGGGTTCAGCCAACCGCAGGGATGCCGTTATTTCTTGATTCCTGCCACGGTGAGATCGGCAATCGTATTGCCGGTGCCCTGGAGCGCTATAAATCAGTGTCTTGTCACCAGCAACCCTTCGCAGAATAGATTCTGGATGTAACACCTTCACCTCTCCAGCATAAGTTTCAGAGCGCTTAAATAGCCATACGAATTCTTGATTCTCACCACCGCTTGATTCCTTTGACTAAACTCAAAACTGTCCTCAGTTAGGCGATGCTTGAGGTCCTCTCAAATCTCTTGCCTTTGGCGCTGGGGGTGACGTGCATTAGCCGGCAAGCTAAAACGTTATCACAGCACTGGGAAACTCATCAGAATCCACCACCTCGCCTCTCCAATTTCCAATAGGCTCGACCATCGGCTATGAGTTCTATACTTCGGGGTGCCTATTTAGGCACCGGATGCACTTTGGCTGGATTTAGCCTGAAAAATCCGGAATAATCACCTGAGTCTATATTAGGATACATTGATATTTTACTCCGATTCTGCCTGTCACCCATTACAAGAAAAAGGATTGATCACTTTCACTCCCGTGTGCCTAAAGTCGCTCTCGTTTCGAGAAGCTATGATCAAGTCGTGGCGAATCGCTATGGCTGCTATTTGGCTATCCAGACTGGGTAGGGTTATGCCTTGGATTTCGCATTTAGCCTGTAGTTGCCCCCACACAGTAGCGGTCGATGTGTTGTAGTTGAGGATTCGGCCCTTCATTCGCTGCGTTAGTCCCGTCAGCCAGCTTTGATAGGCTCGTTTTCTTCGGCCGTCCTCCAGCCTTTCTATGCCATACTTCAATTCACCTATCGAGATAGTAGATATATAAAGCACCGACTCATGATCTCTCATCCATGCTACCACCCGCTCGTCGGGTTCGTTTTTGGTGCTTTCACTCCATAGATTGGTATCGACTAGGTACTTCTCCATTCCATCAATCATCGAAAGCATCAAGCATCGAAGGATATTGCCTCAGGGGCGTCCTTTGCTCGGTCTGGTATATCCAGTTCACCCGGAGCACTCAGCAGATGGTCAATCAGCCCGGCATTGGGCGGCGATTGCACTCGCCTCAACACGATCGTACCGTCGTCATTATCATCCACCAAGATCTCAAAGTCATCTCCTGGCTGCAAGTCGAGTTGCTTGCGTATCCCAGCAGGTAAGACGATTTGGCCTTTTTGAGAAAGAACCGTTGTCATAAGGTAAGAATATCTTACTAAATCAGAGCCGTCAAGGAACCATTCCTTTGTCAGTCAGACCTGCTCACGGGGCGATATCGAGGCCGTAGCTCTGGAGGGTTTCGATAGTGTCGGTTAGATTTAGTTGGAGACCGTCGGTGCGGCAGTTGGAAAGATCCAAGACTAAGCCTTCGACCCCGCGAAAGTCTGCCTGTTGAAGGTTGGCGCCTGAGAAGGTGGCTCTGGTTAGTTTTGACTCGGTGAACGTGGTATGGCGGAGGTCGCAGCGGTCGAAGGAGGATTCGATGGCTGAGCATTTGATGAAGGGTGTCTTCTTCAGCGTGAGATCGTCGAAGACGCTGTAGTCGAGGACGCATTCGTGAAATGCGGTAGACAGCATGGCGGGGCTGACGGTTGTCCAGTCGACACCTCGCAGGCGGCAGCTTTCAAATCGGACACCATTGAGTGTGGATTGGGCAAAGCTGACCATGGTGAGGTCGCAGTGGATAAACTGGCAATCGGCAAATCCCGAGTTCTCAAGCTGCGCCTTTGCAAAGTGGCAATTTTCGAATCGACAGGACTCATACTGGGAGTGTCGGTGGGGCTGCTCGGTGTGGCAGTTCAGAAATTGCTGATCGTAGTTGTCTTCTGCTGGTTGGAATGGCTTCGGTTCGTTGTCCATGTGGGTGGGGGGCTGTATAGGTAGGGTGTTGGTCCTTCGTTGATGGCCTCGGTTGCTGGGTAGGCAGAGATAATGCCTGATGGCTGGAGTCTTATGCAGCCTGGCGACGAGACCTCGCCACTCCTTGGGCTGGAGTCTCTGTCGCTATACTCAGGGAGAGGGCGTAGCGGCTAGGGACTTTGATTTTGAAATTTGATTTCTGGAGCCAAATTTGGAAATCTTGCTAATCCCTTTAAATCCATGCTTGATAGCAAAGTCAGAAAATTTTTCCATGGATTTGTACGGATTGAACATAGATGTCATGGATTATTTCTGAAGCCTTCGGCTCGCTAATTTTTGTCTTTCGAGTGGCTGAATAGCCATTCGTACACGCCTTCTAGTTGTTTGATCTCTTTCGTGGCACTAGCATGATTGGCACCGGGAAAGACGGTAATCTTTACTTTCGTAGATCCCAGATCCTTGAGTTTCTTTGCCATGGCGGGGATGCCTTCTACCCGCTCGCGGGTGTCTCGATCGCCTACCATGGCCCAGATGGGTAGATCGACCATGGCTTCGGCTTTGCTCAGGTCGGGGATGAATCCTTTGGGGATGATCGCTGCAAATCGATCGGGCTTGTGCATCGCCCATTCCCAGGTGCCTTTGCCACCCATACTGTAGCCGACGCAGTAGATGCGATTCTCATCGATCTGTGGGTACTCGCTGAGCAGCCAGCCGAGCATCTTTTCGAGCGAGGCCGGGGACCAAGTACCATCGCTCTGGGGAGTCAGCAGCATCGCCTGTTGTGACTGGTTTTCTGGCTTTTGTAGCTCTCTGATGGTGCCGATCCACTTACCGCGTTTCTCGATGTCTCTACGTCCACCACCGGAGCCATGTAGGGAAATGACTAGTGGCAGCTTATCGCGGTCTGAGTCGACTGGCTGATAGAGCATTGCCTTGGGTTTTAGATTCTCAAATGAGGCAGCCAATTCATCTGGAGCAGAAATGACGTTCGCTCTGTAGCCGCCTCGCACTTCAGCGTTTTTTAGTCCGCCTTTGGTTTGGGCATTCAGGCCGACAGTAGCAGTCGCGGAGAGTAGGATGGATATGGCTAGCAGTCTTTTCATGGTCATACAGTGCGGTATCGGTCTCATCCTATGGTAGAGTGCGAGGTCATGCGCCGTTTTTTGTCCCTTATCTCCGCCATCAGTATCGCGACGATTTCCGTTTACGCAGGGGAGGGCTTGTTCTTAACGGTCGGTGGCATCGATACGGAGCGCGATGGCAAAAAGATCGAGGCAGAGTATGGCACCATCTTCACCTCGACCGATGGTAAAACCTGGACGCAAGCCTTCAAAGGAGGACCGGTGACGGAAGACTTCAGCCATGCCAATAACAATATGCTGCGCTGCCTCACCTACGGGTACGGTCGCTTCGTCGCTACGGGGAATGCCAAGGCTGTGGTGACCTCTGAGGATGGCCAAAATTGGGAAGTCGTACCTGCTCCGCGAGGCGCGATGAGTGTGGCATTTGGCAATGGGGTGTTCCTCGCGCCCAGTGCAGGCGAATTCATGCGCTCGGCGGATGGCAAAAGCTGGGAAACGGTCAAACCAGAAGCGGATTTTAAAATCTGGGGCAATGATGGCGCTGGCCACGTACGCAAGACGGTTTTCGGGAATGGGGTATTCGTCTGCATCGGCGAGCAGCGGATCGGCGTGACCAAAGATGGCAGCAGCTGGCTACACCATAGGCTGATCCCGGCTGAGGATCGTGCCCGTCGTCAGATACTGTTATTCGGCGCAGGCCGTTTCGTCTGGATGACGGATAAACACGGTGTCCGCACCAGCACCGATGGCATCGACTGGGAGCCTAGCGAGCTGAATGATCTGAAACAAGGAGAGGGAGTCTTTGGCTACGATGGAGTCTTCGATGGTAGCCATTTTTGGGCGGCAGCGGCGCACTGGAAGAGCAAGGCCAAGCAGATCTTTCGCTCGGCCGATGGGCTGGCTTGGCAAGTCGCCACTACCACATCTGATCTGCCTCGAGTCACTACGGCAGGCAACGGGCTACTACTCGGCAATGTCGGGCATGCGAAGTCGTTTCGATATTCGGCTGATGGAGGCCAGACATGGTCTGAGGCGAAAGTGGATGTAGCCAGCCGCCAGGTCTATTTCTTTGACGGAAAGCAGATCATCGGCCAGAGCGGTGGCTGATGTCCGAGACTATGCGTGAGATGTTAGATGTGGTTTCAGCTCTTGCCATGCTGCGGCTACCGAGAGCCTTTTCGATGGGATCCTGTTGAGAGATTCGGTCTCGATAGCGGACTAGATTTTACGGCGAAACTGGCCAAATGTCGCCTCATGCCCTATACGTGTCTATCTACGGTGACTGCCGCCCTCTCGGGGCGAAGATGCGCGGTGCAGTCTGTCTCGACTTGCCTTGGCTTATTACTAGCGTTTTCAGCGGTACTTGTACAGGCTAAGACCTATCGCTATGCTCCGGGAGACGGGGCTCTGCCTAAGCTCGAGGCTGGCGATACCCTAGTGCTGCAGGCTGGGGTGTATCGGCGGCCATTGGTTTTTCAGGGGGTGAAGGGTGAGCCTCGTCGCCCTGTCACGATCAAGGTCGCTGAGCCTGGGAATGTCATTTTTAAAGGAGATGACCCTGCGCAGATCAATTGGAAGCCTGCTGGCAAGGGGCTTTTCGAAGCGAGAGTCGGACAGTATCCACACATGCTGTATCACGACAGTTCCGTGCTAGTGCATGAGTATCGTGATACCGAGTTTCTGCAGGGGACTGGGGTGTATCAGGTATCGCGTGCCAATGGTGGTAATTGGTTGATCCGCTACCGCCCTGTGGGTGGAGAGATCACTGGGCGCTTTTCGATCGGCAAGCGCGAGCAGGTTCTAGAGTTAGTCGGCTGTCAGTTCATGATCATCGATGGGATAGTGATGTGTAATCTAGGCCCATCCAAGCCTCCGGCTCGCGTCGGAGGGCTGATGGTCTATGGCGGTGCTGCCAGTAAGTTGGTCAATTGCAATAGCATCGTCCTGCAAAATCTCGATGTCGATGGTTGGATGGGCACTGCCTTTGAGACGCTGAAATGCTCCAATGTGACCTACCGAAACTGTCGGCTAAAGAATGGCTATGGCCGGGGTATCAGCCTGAATGCGAACTACGCCGGCACTCCTACCGAATTTTTCTCCAACAATGCTATCCTCAACTGCGAGGTATCGCACGTACGCCGCTATGCCGACGATCAGCAGGGCTACGAGGTCGAGGCTCTATCGATCAATGGCAATAGCATGCGAAACACTAAAGTAGCAGGGAACTACATCCATGATCTAGGGCTCAATGCGGCATCGATCCACTTCGATGTGCGATTCTCAGGAGCGGTGATCGAGGGGAATTTGTTTTATAACAATCGGGGTATCAAAGGGGCCGAGATCGATATGGAAAATCGCATCTCTGATGTCGTGTTTCGAAATAATTTATTTATCAACTCTCGCTACGAAAAAACGGTAAAAGCCGAGCGTGGTACAGATTTGGTGTTTCAGAATAATCTGATCCATACTGCGGGTAAGACGCCGCTGGATGTGTTTGGGTTCTACCATTGGTCGATCGAGAAGAACATCATCGTCAATCCGGGTAAGTCGGTACTCAGTATCTCCGAGCAAGCTCTCAATAAAGAAAAGGTCGACCGCGGATTGACCACTATCGATGGCAAGAATCTCTACCTAGCACTGAAACAGCGAATCAAAGATCGGCGTACCTTGAACGACCGTCTGCGGTGGGCAGGCGTGTCGCCAGTCCGCCCCGACGGCAGCCTGCCTACTGATCTATCGTGGAAATCAGAGGAAGAGGCAATCGCCATGGGCATGGACAAAAAGACCATTATGAGTGCGCGCAAAAGCCCGAATGGCAATGGCGTCGATATCGAAGTGCCAGCGGAGGTGGTGAATGTGATCAAACACAATCTGTTTTACGACGGATCGGATGATCCCACAACTATCGTGTATCGAGCAGACAAAGGCACGGCACACCATCTACCTAGTGGGCACACGCAGAGCCTGCAGTCAGTCTTGGCTAGGGATGATAGCTGGTCTGGCAACCGAGTGATGGACCCTGCATTTGCTGATGCTAGCGCCTATGATTTTCGACAAAAGTTCGACCAGATCGGTCCTGCTGCAGAAGTCCTGAGCCGGTGGCAGCCGATCATGCAGCGGGATGCTAGGGCGGAGGACACTGCAGCGCAGACAGAGCCTACGGAGGCGTCGTGGTCGCAGACTTTTGATTTTGCAGATGGAGAGCGGCCTGCATTCCTTAGCGGTGCGGGGCCTGTCGCATTGTTGGCGTTGAGGAATGGATATGCCTATATCTGTGTGACAGGGCGTTCCAAGCCATTTCATTCTTTTCAGATCGATCTCAATCAAGTGGCTGAAGAGACCAAAGCCAACTTCGTCAGGTTATCGGTCAAGGCATCTAAGGCATGCGAGGGCTACCTGATGCTGGGCTGGGAGGTGAATGGTGGCAAGAAAGAGTTTAGACGCATCAGTCGTGTCGATCTAAAGACCGATAGTTGGGTGGATGTGACTGGAATGATACCTAGCGAGCACCTAGGTAAACAGAAGTTGAGATACTATATATCTTGCGAGGCTGGAGTGAATTTGTATTTGGATAGTATCGTCTTAGAGCAGAGGTGAAGTATAGGTGAAACCTCGTTTTTGTCTTTTATGGGACTGTTGAAATCCGTTTTTTTTCGATTTACTGAACTGGTATGAAAGCGATTGGCTACACTCAGACTGGATCTATCACCACGCCAGGTATTTTGACAGAGTTTCAAGCTCCCGCAGCGACTTTGGGATCGCGTGATATGTTGGTCGAAGTGCTCGGTGTGTCGATGAATCCTGTGGATACCAAGGTGAGAGTCCGCTTTGAGCCAGAGGGCGGTGTGCCGCGCATCATGGGTTACGATGCTGCTGGGATCGTGCAGGAGATCGGTAGTGAGGTAGAGTTATTTGCTGTGGGTGATGAGGTTTTCTACTCTGGTGATCTGACGCGACCGGGGACGAATGCGGAGTTGCATGCTGTGGATGAGCGGATCGTTGGGCGAAAGCCAAAGAGTCTGGGCTTCCCTGAGGCAGCTGGTATTCCGCTGACGGCGATTACAGCTTGGGAGATGTTGTTTGATTCTCTGGCTCTGGAAGAGGGCGGCGGTGCGGGGGAGAGTATTTTGATCATCGGTGGTGCAGGTGGTGTTGGCTCGATCTTGATCCAATTGGCGAAAAAGCTCACGAGGCTACAGGTGATCGCTACCGCTTCTCGACCGGAGACGGTGGAGTGGGTGGAGAAGATGGGTGCAGATATCGTGATCAATCATCATGAATCGCTAGTCGAGCAGCTAAGAGAGCACGACATTGCACCACGCTACGTGGCGGCACTCACGCAGACCGAGCAGCATTTTTCCGGTATCGTCGAGCTGATCCAGCCTCGTGGGCACATCGTGCTGATCGACGACCCGAAGGATTTCGACATCAATTCTATCAAGCCGAAGGCGCTTAGCTTTAGTTGGGAGTTCATGTTCGCTCGGTCGATGTTTGGGACCGAGGACATCGCTGTGCAGGGCGAGCTGCTGAACCGAGTCTCGCAGATGCTGGATGATGGGGAGCTAATCTCTACGGTGACCACGGATCTCGGGGTGATGACCGTCGAGAGTCTGATCGAGGCGCACACGCTACAAGAGAGCGGGACAGCGATTGGTAAGACGGTGCTGGGAGGGATAGGCTAGAGCGCTAGAGCGAACGTATGTGGAAACAAAAAAGGCTGGGCGAATTGCCCAGCCTGATGATTTCGACTGAAGTCGAATCTACGATCTAGTCGAGAGTGAAGCCGGGTTTGGGTGGTTTATCTTCTCCATCTTTCTTTTTGGTTTCGTTCTTCTTACTGTCTGGAGCCATTGGCGGATTTGAAGGGTTAAACACTCGTGTGAAAAGTAGTTTGGGTGGTTGAACACCCTGCTCAATTCGTATGCTCGCCTTTGCATCTGATGCACCATCCGATTCGAGGGCCGTCCAAGGTGATTTGTATAAGTTTTCCACGTGCCACCTAAAACCTTTGATCCATCCTTCTCTTTTTTTACTTAACGCGGTCTTGTAAGCTTCTGGACTTTCATAACCTAAGTTATCCTCAGGTACTTTTAAGTTCCCGGGAAGTGATTTAAAATCGTTGGCTGCCTTTGTCGCGTTATCCACAAGTAATGGACCAGCTGTTTTGCTAGTTTTGGAATAGCCTTCAGCAGGGAGCTTAGTGAGGTCATATACCCACTTTTCTAGTTCTAATACAGGGCGCAACTGATCCTTCTCAAGTTTTGCTGAATTCCATATTTCCCAGCTCGCATCTAATTTAACTGCTTCTGTTATCTCTCGTGCTGCCAGATAGGTCTCAAAGCTATCTGGCGCAACGTAGTATTTAATTAAGCTATTCACTCGGTTCTGTGCTGAGGCGGCTTCTTTGACTAATGTTGCAAACTCGGTGGTTGGTTGTCTTAGTTGATCAATAGGAACGCCTTTTTCGGGATTTACAGTTACATGAATGAAGACTTGATCATTAGCAATTGTCTGGTGGTAATTTACATCGTTTTTTCCCTGATAGTTTTCTTTGAAATAATTTTCTAATTTCTTCTTATCAAGCCTTAGTTTAACTAAGTTCCACTCTCTCTTGCTTTCTATTTGTTCTTCGGTTTTTCCGAAAATCCATTCAAAAACAGGCTTGGATTCGGATATATCTTTTCCGTCTTTAAAAGACCACCACTTAAAGATTGGTGGTTTCATATAATCTAGCTGCTCTTGAATTCGAGGTGATTTAGCTGAAAAGTCGACTTTGTACTCTAGTATCTTTCGCTCCTTCTTATCGTTTAGGTATGTTTTAGGGGTTTTGAGAGTAAATGAGTAGTCTCCAAGTTCCCCTGCGTCGTAAGCTACTTTTTCATAGTCGCGGTCTAAATCTAAGCCTATCCTTTCTACCATAGCATATGGCTCTCCTATTGAGTAGACTTTGTTGTGTTTGACTGCTACGTAATAAACTTTTGTTTTTCCCTTCGCTGATCGCGGGTTAGGCATTTTTAGCTCATGTGGCTCGGGTTGTATTATGGGGTCCTTGTTGGCGAGTATAGCTTCTAGTTCTCTAAGGCGTTTTAGTTCTGCTTTGTTTCTCTCCTGCTTTTCGGCTTCAACGGGTTTGACTGCATCGACCTTCTGTTTCCAGGATGCAATTGTGTCGGCTAAAGTGGCAAGGTCACTATTTTCCTCTTCGAATTTTTTCAGATCGGCGGCCAGTTGGACTTCTTGCTCAGGGGTGATTGTATTTTTTACGACATCATCTCGTGTCGTTCGGATGTCTTCAAGGTTTGCCAAAGTCTTTTTGTGGCTTTCCCGCATATCCTCCAATTCTTCCTGGCTGATGTCGGGCATGTTCTCGATCATCTTTTTCACCTCGGTAGTGATACCGAGACTGACGACAGTTAGGATGAGTAGAAGGATACCGACCACATTGGTCATCGCATCGAGCAGCGAGTCCATGCTGCGTTCTTCTTCTACTTTTGCTCGTTTGGCCATTTTACAAAAAGTGGTTTAAGTTTTGGGAGGAGTGGAATAATGCTATTTCGCAAATGAAGCGCGGAATGGTGATAGGTCGACTTTGCCCTTGCTAAGAAGGGGCATTTTTCCAGGCGTAATTGGATAGAAGCCTGATCTATCTCGATACCGGTCGTTGAAATTATCAATCTGTTTTTGGGCGGCAGCTACGACTTTGGTTGAGTCGCCTCTCACTAAGAAAATCAACCGATAAGTAGCCTTGCTACCTACATCTTTAAGAACATTTTGGAAAACTTCGTCGGTAGCTAAGGCATTGCCTCCAGCGATTGGTAAAGGGTCTTCGGTAAGACTGTGATGGTAGTAAAGGCCATTTCCTGTGGCTTCGATAAAGCGTGAGGTAAGTCCAATTCCTGATCCTGTAGGAGAGATCCGTAGCTTTGGTGGGTCTGGATCAAGATCAAGTTTAGCGATTTCGGCTTCTACTTTTCTGATTTCCTCAAGAATTTCTGGATGCTGTTTATCCAAGTCTTTTTCGGAGCGTGTTAGCTTGTTGTGCTCTTCAATCAATTTGTCGAGGGTCTCTTCGATCTCATCCTTGTTTTTCAGAGTTGATTTGAGCATTCGCAGTTTTTCGCGCTTCGCAATAGTGTCGCGATTTTCTTCGAGGTTATCAGCTACCTCCGTTTTGAGTTTTTCGATTTCCTCTCGCTTTTGTTCTTGTTCCTCTTTCAGCTCTTTCCACTCTTCCGCACGCTCCAGCTCCTCGTCGGTCTGGCCATCTTTGGCCTTGTCCATCTGATCGACGTTAATAACAACGATGATCAGGGTCAGACAGCCGATGATGGAGACGAGCACACTGAGGAAGGGGAACAAGTTCACCGCCATCCCGGGATCTCTGCGTTTTGCCATATTCTACCTTGTGTTGCTCGTTAGCCCATAGTTTGTGACGCAGGAGCGCATTCACGCTCCCTTTTTCGTCTACTGGCTGGCTGGGGATTTACTTGCCGAACCACTTCTTCTTCACCACGACTTGCTTACCATTCAGGTCACGCAGGACTTGGTTCAGGTTGTTGATGCCGTTGGAAATGTTCTCGAAGTAACCTTTGTCGAGAGAGGTCTCGAAGTTCTTGGCGCGTGTCTCGATATTGACGATCTGCTTCTCGACAGCCTCAGCGATCTTGGCAGCGCTTTCGGTCTGGTCCTTGAGGTTGGTCGACATGGTCTTTTGAGCCCCTTCGAAGCGCTCCATCACATCCTTGTTGCTGCTGGCGATGCTCTCGCCGATCGAGCGTAGGAAGTCGGCATCGCCGTCGAACTGAGCCTTGCCAGCACCGCCATCGTCGAGACGCTTGAGGAAATTGTCGATGCAGTAGTCATCGACCTCGGTTACCACGTCTTCCTCCTGACCTTGCAGAGCACTGGCTGGGAAAGCGAGGATGATTGAGAAAACAAGAGCTAGAAGGGTCGTATCGAACGCCATACCCATCGAGCCGAGAACTGGAGTCAGCGCGGACATGATGTCGCCGTCGCCGCCGCCACCACCGAGGACGTCGCCGAATTTACCGATCGCTGCACCGATACCTAGAACTGTACCAATAAAGCCCATAATCGGCACGGCCCAGAGGAAAACCTTCACCATTGCGTAGCTACCGATCACCTTATTGTTATCGATGTCCGACAGAGAATTGACCATCTGAGCTGTCTCTGGGTTGTTCTGACGGATGTAAAAATATTCCAGAGCCTTGCGGATACGGTTCACCATGTAGGTGTTACGCAGCTTGGTTGGGAAGTTGAGAAGGTTGTCGTGGAACTCCTTAAGATTGTGCACGTTCACCTCTTGAGAGATGCTGTCTGGCAGGGCTTGGATAAGCATCGCGCGGCGCTGTTTCTGGATGTTCAGTGCTTTCAGCACCAAGATACCGATACACCAGCCAGTCAGGAAAGTAGAGGCATACTGAGGCCAGCCACGCTCGAGGAAAAACTGAGCGATCCATGGTCTGACGGATGTTCCGTCCTCCATCGCTGTTTGTGGCAGGATCATCATCACAAAATAGACGAACGCCGTGAAGCCGATGCCGATCAGTAGACCGATCCATAGGCTGACGCTTGCAGGGTGGGCACCATGTTTGGTGCTGAGGTTCAGCTCTGGGAGACCTGGATCGCCCTCAAAACCGTCGGCAGCATTCTGCTCCTCGGCTACGAACTGGCCAAAATCTTCAGGGATTTCGATCCGAGTGCTACACGAGGGGCACTTCACCGCTTTGCCAGCGAATTCGGGCTCTGCCTGGAGCGTGATGCTGCATGTGGGACATTGAAAGTTCATGTTTAAGGTATGCTAAATTTCTAGTTTGGAAAAAGCGCTGTAGCTATGTTAGGTTTAAGCCTTCCCAGAGGAGGAAAACCCTGCCAGCCTAAACAACAACGGACACAGATTCCTAGTAAATTCTCAGAAAATTTCAGTACAATTTTTTCTGAAGATTTGAAAGCAAAACGCGTCTAGTTTCGGTATCCTGTAAAAAGGACAAACACATGCTTCCACGATTCACGTTCACCTGGCTATTGGCACTGATCATAGTGATCAGCCAGGTGGGCTGTGCCAAAAAGCACATCAAGCTGAAGCAGGGCTCGATCGCCCCTTTTAAAGAGCCAATCAATCTCGACCTGGCTGCCGCCTACTGGCTGGCCATCAAGCATGGTGATGAGAGCGTGATCGAGCCGTACAATGAGGTGGTCGATCAGGTCGTCTCGCAGATCTCTTTTCGTATGACGCGTCGGGCAGCGGCCCCGCTGACGCTGAAAACCAACAACGGCGACCTGCCGCTGACCATCGATACGGCCGGTATCGAGACGCCCAACCACGTCGACCGCGTGATACCGACCTATGCGATACGGGTGAAAAAAGGGCTGCGCTCGGATACCGTGGTGGATGGTCTGGGAGCTCCACTGGTGGTGCGCCAGAAGTGGACCCCAAAAGACTCGATGATCGCGGATACCGGGCTCTGGTATCCGGTGACAGCGGTGCTGGATCTCGATGATCCCTATCGCCCAGTGATGCGCTTCCTCGATCCGACGCTGGAGGAAAATACCGTTTATACCCTAGGGGAAAATAGCTTCCCGCTGTCGGCTGACTACACCGCGTCGATCGCGCGTGACCTTTTCGATAGGCAGACTCAGTTTGTGAATCTTTCGGGATTGATCAAATACGAGAAGTTTTCTCGGCATATGGGGCTCTTCCGGATCTCGGCGTTCGATCCCGAAAAGATCCCAGTGATCCTCATCCATGGCCTGAAGTCGACTCCTAATACGTGGAACAACACTCTCAATGAAATGATGGCCGACCCGATCGTGCGCGATCGATACGAGTTCTGGACCTTTGGCTACCCGACTGGTGCGCCTATCCCCTTTCTTTCAGCTACTCTCCGAGATGAGGTGCAGCAGATGCTGTCTTACCGCCGTAGTCGAGGCTCTTTGTCGAATCGCGTGACGGTGATCGCGCACAGTATGGGTGGTCTGATCTCGAAGCCTCTCACGCAGAGTGGTGATGGGCTGTGGGAGCAGGTGTTTAAAGTGCCTGCAGAGGAGCTGAATGTGCCCGTGAGGGATCGCGAGCTGCTCAGCGATATGTTCGATTTTCAGCCGATCCCAGAGATTGATCGAGTGGTCTTTCTGGCGGTGCCTCACCAGGGCTCACCCAAGGCGGATCGGCCGAATGTTATGGTAGCAGAGTGGATCATCCAAGCGCCGAACCATCTGGTATCTCTGGGCAAGCTACTGCTGATGGAGTCTGACAATCAGCTCACGCCAGTGGGGCGGGAGATCGTCGGGCGTGTGCCGACTTCGGTCCAGCAGCTGAGCGAGCAGTCTGCTGCGATCAAGCTGTTATCTCCTCTACCGCTGAGTCCTACGGTGACTTATCACTCTATCATCGGTAATGAGAAGGGTTCTCGTGTCGCCAAGGAGGAAAGCTCCGACGGGGTAGTACAGTATGCCAGTAGCTCGATCTCTGGTGTCGCCTCGGAGAGGGTGATCAAGGGCAAACATGGCATCCATCTCGAGAGAGAAGCGATCGAGGAATTGGTGCGCATCTTGAATGATAATGTCGGCAACAGTCCGGATACTCCGCTGGCCGATGCGAGAGCGATCAATCCAGAGCGCTGGTAAGTACTCCCGATGAGAAGATTGCTCTTTCTTTGCTCTAGGAATCGGTGGCGTAGCCCTACAGCGGAAGAGATCTTTTCGGGCGCTCCGGGTGTGGAGGTGGACTCGGCTGGTCTCAGTAGCGATGCTGAGGTGCCGCTATCTGTGGAGCAACTCGAGTGGGCCGATACGATCCTAGTGATGGAGAAAGTTCATCGCGAAAAGCTGAATCGACACTTCCGTGAGCATCTCGGAGGCAAGCGTGTCGCCGTGCTCAATATCCCGGATGACTACCAGTTTATGGACGAGGATTTGATCGATTTGCTCCGAGAGAGGTGTCGGCACTATATGCCATAGTTGTAAGGCTTGGGGCTTGCCGCCATATCCTGCTCGGTCTGCGCTCTAAAAGAGGGGGACGAAGATGGGTAAAGGGGTGGCTGGGGCGCCTTTATTAAAGCCTAGGCCGGCTGTCTCCGAGATGGCGGAGACCAGATTGTCGGTGAACTCGATGGTGACGCGTCCGGACTCTACCTCCACATAGCGCGTGCTGGTGTAGGGGCGGCCAAAGGCATCGAAATTGACGACGGGCTGAGGTTGTCTCTCGTAGGAGATAAATTCAAAGATGTCGACTCTCCCAGTGGTATCGAGGCGTGAGCTCTTGGTATCAGGCGGGCCGATGGAGGCGATCACTTCATCGGTGGTCATGCCGAGGGCGACTTGTTGATTGTCGATGAGTTGTTTCACCATCTCGTAGCGCTGGTGGTATTTGACCAATTTGTCTTCAAAGCCATCGGGTAGGCCCTCCACGAATGCTTTGCCCACCCAGCCGGCGATCTGGCCCTGTTTTGCTCGTCCGCGGATGCGGTAGGCGCGATCGCTCACTGCCAGTAGGGTTGCCGATTGATTGGCGAAGATGTTGCCCAGCCAGCGCTGACCGGAGACATTGGCATAGGTCGGTGCTGCTTGTGTCACCTTTACCTTCACCTCCTGGGTGACGAGACCCTCCAGATAAACGGCGCCTTTCTCTTTGATCAGGTTCGACTCATTTCGGTCCTCGTGTTTGATCGTGACAAAGCTCGGTCGGCGTAGCTGGGCGTCGGCGGTAGAGAGAAATACGCTGCAGAGCAAGCCTAGAAGGGATAGATGATAAATCTTTCTCATCATGAGAGAGTGGTGATGGTAGTGATATGCCTCGCCTAATAGACGAGCCACTCAGCCTCATGATGCACGGAAACTCGCCTGTAGGCAAGCCGATCTTGATTTTACAATGTAACTACACGCTGTTGATCGGTCGATAGACTGCTGGGATAGCCTTTGGAGAGCTTTTTGGGATAGGCTTGATCATAGGCCTAGGGACTGCCGTCGGGTCGGCCTTGGGTTTCGACTGTGGCACTGTAGGGCTGAAGGCGCGTTTTTTCGCAGCTGGCGGTTTTTCCTCGGATGGTTTCTCTTTGTAGCCAAAGCTGTTTTCAGGTGCCCGAAAATCTCTCAGAGGAGGCGCCATCGCTGGGGTGGAGAAGACTTGCTGTGGTCTACTGTCGATGTGTGGGATATCCAGTAGTGGGGCCGGAGTGATGGGAGCTGGTGAAAGCTTGTCCTCGGAAGAGCCTGTTTTGGCCAGGATCTGTCCTCCAGCGACGATCGCTGAGATGACGGCGATGTGTAGGAATAGTGCGGTGAGAATAGCGAGGGGGATGTGCGATTTTGAGTTCATCAGCTGTATGTGGGTGGGAGAGCTGCTGTGGCTTAGCTGGGCTGCTGAGTCAGGGAGCGGTATTGGACATCGCTGCTGGCAGCGGCTGGTTCAGAGGTAGATGCCTGGGGCTGGGGGATCGGAGGTGGGCAGAGGCTCTCAAAGCTACGGTAGACCTCCTCGCTGAATGCACTGGCTTTGCGCGCCTGAGCCTGGCATAGCCGGAAGAGGTAACCCTGAGATAACCCGGAAGTGAATGAGACCAGTAAAGACCACACGACTACGATCAGAGCACAGGAGAGGAGGGTGTGAAACTTGCCCTCATGAGCGCTGATCGACTGTATGACTAGCCAACTGCCTACTGCGAGACCGACTACAGCCGATACTGCGGCGATCAATCGCAGGGGCGCAAAACCATGGCGCATTTGATCGGTGCACTCACGTAGACTCTTGCGCATGCTGGTACCGACGCGAGCATATTGGTGGACGTCTAGACTCTCTTCCTCGATGTCTCGCTCGGAGATGCGGCTGCGATCATCTGTCCCGAGCATTTGTTTCGTGATGGTACGTGCTCCGGTCTCATACACGCAGTAGAAAGGCGATCTAGGAAAGCTGTCGCCTGAGAGAAATACATCTAAACAACTAGAGGCTCCACGGAGGCGGCTTTTGAACTTTTGGTTGCTATGCCGAACTCGTTGTAATAGAAAGCATTTGGCAAAGATGATCGACCAGGCAGCAATGGAGAGGAGTAGGAGGAATGCCAAGGCCGCCTGGCTAGATACAGGCATGGTTTTTAGAAAAGTGAGAACAGTGGAAGGAGCAGGCATCGACGAGAAAAGTTCTAAAAAGATTTTACTTAACATATCTTAAATTTTAAACTTTTCAAAACTTTGTCTGAAATTGGATTCCAAAAATGCGATATTTTGTAGTCGAAGATAAGACAATTAAGATTTATTATTTATTATGGCAATTACAATAATTATTATCCTGGCCGTTTTGATTGTCCCAGTGATCTTTGTGATCGGGCTTTACAACGGCTTAGTGAAGCTGCGTAACCGGTATAAAAATGCCTTTGCGCAGATCGATGTACAGCTGAAACGTCGTCACGACCTGATCCCGAATCTGGTGGAGACAGTGAAGGGCTTTATGACCCATGAGCGCGAGACCCTGGAGGCTGTGATCTCTGCTCGTAATGCGGCTCACTCTGCTAGGCAGAGCGCTGCAGGAGATGTCGGCGATGCGGGCAAGATGACTGCTCTATCGCAGGCTGAGTCTGGTCTGGGTGGTATGCTCGGTAGGCTGTTCGCGGTGTCTGAGAGCTATCCGGAGCTGCGCAGCAATCAGAATATGCTGCAGCTGCAGGAGGAGCTGAGCTCCACGGAGTCGAAGGTGGCTTTTGCGCGCCAGGCTTACAATGATGCAGTGATGCACTACAACAATAAGATCGAGAGCTTTCCTGCGAATATACTCGCCGGTATGTTCAACTTCGTCCCTGCTACGATGTTTGAGGTCAGCGATGAGTCTGAGCGTCAGGCTGTGAAAGTAGAGTTCTAGAGCGGCGACGGCGAGTCGTCAGACTGATTGACCATGAGCAGCTGCTTGCGTGTAGCGGGTAAGCACTTTTGCAGGGCTGATAGCGATACAGCTCTGTTGGTAAAAGGCGTCACCTTTGGGCCATTCCCGGGTGGCGTTTTTCTTGGTCAGGATATTCGCTCTGAGCTGGAGCGGATCCGGCACGATCTAGGTGCCAATGCGGTGCGATTCTACGAGCCGCCACAGGTGGAGTGGCTCGACTGGTGTGCTGAGCTGGGGCTCATGGCTTTCATCACGATTCCGTGGAGCCAGCACGTCGATTTCCTCAATGCGACTGACATCCGTCGCGAGACTGAGATCCGTGTACGCGATGTGGTGCGGCGCTATCGCGATCACGCCGCAGTGGCAGCTTATTTCATCGGCAATGAGATCGATACCACTCTGGTGCGATACCTCGGGCCGCGGCAGGTGCAGAGCTTTCTCGAGCGGTTGATCGATATCGCTAGGGCTGAGCAACCCGATGCCCTTTTCTCCTACGCCAACTATCCTTCTACGGAGTATCTGATCCCGAGAAATCAGGATTTCCTCGCTTACAATGTCTACCTCGAGGATCGAGAGGCTTTTGCTAAATATCTGGATCGACTGCAGAATATCGCTGGCGACCTGCCGGTGATGATAGCCGAGTACGGGGTAGATACCCAGCAGCATGGCGTGGATGCCCAGGCGGAGATGCTAGTCTGGCACCTCACGGAAGTGTGTCGTGCAGGTCTGGCTGGGACGATGGTTTTTTCCTGGAGCGATCACTGGACTCGCGGTGGCGATGTGGTCACGGGGTGGGACTTTGGCTTGAATAATCGGGATAGGGCAGCCAAGCCTGCACTCGCCAAGCTAGCAGAAAGGTGGCGGGATGTGGAGCGACCTATCGATGGGGTAGCTCTCGAGGCGACGCCAAAATTTTCCATCGTCATCTGCACCTACAAAGGGGCAGCTGTACTGGAGGGAGCTCTGCAGTCAGCCATCCAGCTAGACTATCCAGACTATGAGATCCTCGTGGTAAATGATGGCGATGACCCTGAGGTGCGGGCCATAGCCGAGGCGTATGCGGCAGACGTGCGCCACATCGGGATCCAACATGGCGGTCTGAGCCGAGCGCGGAATGTCGGGGCGGAGCGGGCCGCAGGCGAGATCATCGCCTACACGGATGACGACTGTCGTCTGCCAGAGGACTGGCTGAGTTGGCTCGCGCTCGCGCTGGAGCATCCTACCGAGCCGGTCTGTGTGGGCGGGCCGAATATCCCTCCTCCCGCACCAGATCGTGAAAAAGCCTGTGTCATCGTAGCGCCTGGTGGGCCATGCCATGTCCTGCTGTCTGACCGAGAGGCCGAGCATATACCAGGCTGTACGCTGGTAGTGAGAAAGACTGAGCTAGAGGCTATCGGTGGGTTTGATGTGATCTACCGCGCGGCGGGAGATGATGTGGATTTCTGCTGGCGTCTCGAGGAGGAGGGGTATGCGATCGGTTTTCATGGTGCGGCCTATGTGTGGCATCTGCGCCGTGCTAGCGCGCGTGCCTACCTGCGCCAGCAGCGCGGCTATGGGAGAGCCGAGGGATTGCTGAAGGCTAGGCATCGCCATAGGTTTAGCGGCATCGGAGGGGCTGTCTGGCGAGGCAGTGTCTACGAGGGGGGCGTAAAAGGTCTGTCTACTGGCAGCGGTGAAGTGATCGATCATGGGCAGTATGGCTACGAGCCTTTTCAGACCGTCTATCCCGATGCGACTCTGGGCATACGCACGGTTTTTCTTCACTCTGCATTTCTGCTGCTGTGCGGGGTGCTGCTCGTCTTGGGGCTGTGGAGTCTTTGGCTAGCGGTGCTAGGCGGGATAGGCGTGGCGCTCTCGGTCTGTACAGCTCTGCTGTATGCGAGGGGAGTCACTATGGAGCGAGACTACGATAGCCGAGGGGCTCGTTTGCAGGTGGCTTGGCTAGCGCTGCTGCAGGGTGTCTCGCGCAGTTGGGTGCGGATGATCACATCGCGCAGCTATCAGCAGCCTTTAGGATTTTTGGTATTACTGGGGCGAGCGATCGCGTCTCTGAAACCTGCCGCGCCGAGCACTGCTACCGTCCGCCGGTACTGGAATGAGTCGGGGGGCGATCGCACTGCATTTTTAGAAAGGCTTTCTGTCAGCTATCTGGCAGATGTCAGCGGGAGATTTGATCTGAATCTGGGGAGGGGCTTGTTTTTCCGTCACTATCTCATCACTGCCACCGAGTATCACGGCCAGGGGAAATGCCTGACCCGAGTGCGCATCGTGTCCACTATGCAGTGGGTCGAGGCTCTGCTCGCACTCACGGTTATGTTGGTGCTAGGTCGCCTAGGGTGGGCTAGCTGGTATCTACCAGCAGGACTGTCCCTGCTGATAGTTGGGGATTGGATGATTGGAAAATTACGCCATTATGGTCGGCTGAAAGATGTCGCCAACCAACTGGGGTTAAAAAGGTTTTGATTAGAAATAAAGGCTATCCGACACCTATGGCACTCAGCACCACCCGTCTCTGATGGGGCGCTGACCGGTGCTCGAATACAAAAATTCCCTGCCAAGTGCCGAGAGCAGTCCTACCATCGGTGATAGGGACTACCTCGCTGCTGCGGGTGAGCGCCATACGGATATGACTCGTGCTGTCGTCAGGACCTTCGTAGGTGTGCACCAGATACGGCAGGTCTTCGGGGACTAGGCGCTCGAAATACTCATGCAAATCGGTTCGAGCGCTCGGATCCGCATTCTCCATGATCACTAGACTGGCGCTAGTATGTCTGAGGAAGACCGTGATTTGACCAAATCGGACACCGCTTTCACGGACGAAGCTCTCGACGTCTGACGTGATCTCGTAGGTCCCTTTTCCTGACGTTGGCACCACAATTTCTCTTTGAAAACATTCAGTTTTTGACTGTCCCATATTCCACAAAATAAGTTGTAAATCATTAAAAATAAACGAATTGCGAATCGTTCGCAAAAGTGAAAAAATATTCTAATATATGCTTGCAACCTCCGTGCAGATGTCTAGTCTTATTGTGACCAACCCTTACGCGAAACGACTTTACTTTCAATGAGACCAATCTGCCTTTCTCTGTACACCCTCATACTTGCTGCTTCTGTAGCGGGTATTTCCGTGGCTCAGGAGCCCACGGAGAATAAGCGTCGAGGCCTGCTTAAGAGAATTTTCGCAAATCCAGAGCTTGATCAGACACGTCATCCTGCACCTCGTAAATACGACTGGCAGGTTCACGATGTCTACACTGACCGTGAGAGTGACACTATTGATGCGCGTATCGACCCTTACAAAGATACGGGAGCATCAGCCAATCGCGAGAATGATCCAGTGGAGAGATATCCTCACATCCCTGGTTACAACACTTTGAGGAATTGTCCTCAGCATGAGATCGAGGACCTCATTGATGATATTTATGCATCATACGAGTGTCGGATCGACAGAATGAGTCCTCCGGATCTGTCGGCTAAGTCTCTTAGCAATATGGGTTCTGTTCCAGCATCGTTTGAAACGGTGTGGCGTGACTTGGTTCGCGTTCAGATCTGGGAAAGCCAGCGCTGCGCTCCTCACTCAATGGAGGATGTCTACATGCGTACGCTTGAGTATTCGAATCAAATCAAGGTTTTTAGCGATATTCCGTTGATTCGCGAGACTGGTATGCAAGAGGCGGATGGTGAGTTCGATCCTGTGTTCTTTATGGATACAGGAGTGATTCGTCGTAATGAGCCCTCGGGTTCCTCTTTGGTGACCGGACAGGGTATTGGTCGATTCAGAGAGAATGAGGAGTATTTTGAGACTGGGATGCGTCGCAAGTTTCTTAGCGGTGCAGAAGCGACAGTTTCAAACCGCTGGTCTCATCTCGATAATAACTCGACATTCCTTCGTCCGAACAATCAAGGTGCATCTGAGTTTGTGTTATCAGTTACCCAACCGCTAATGGAAGGTGCTGGTTATCATTACAACCATTCGAAGATAAAAATAGCAAAGTTCGATGCTCGTATGGCATCATCTGAGTTTGTTAGGCAGCTCCAAGCTCACCTTCTTGAGGTGAATCGCGCTTATTGGTCTCTCTATTACGCTCGGTCTTCTTATCTGCTCCACAAGCAGCTGGTTTCTGAGACTTCTAATATTTTAGAGCAGCTGGAGGACCGTGCTGATTTGGATGCTTTGGAGAGTGAGGTTTTGCGTGCTCGTGCAGCTTTGGCTACTCGCAAGTCTTTCCTTAATCGTTCGGAGGTGGCGATTCGAAACAGTGAGGAGCGGCTCCGTGCGATGGTGAATGATCCAGATCAGGATATCGGGTCGAATGCTGAGACAATTCCAATGACGCTTCCTGTGTTGGCCACTTGCTTAGAAAATGTGCAGAAGGTTGCTAAAGATGCTCTTCATAACCGTCCTGAAATTCAGCAGGGCTTCGACCAATTGCGTGCAGCAGTTGTTCGTCGTGATATGCAGAAAAATGAGAAGTGGCCCACACTCAACTTAGTTGCTGAATTAATGTTAGGTGACATTCGCGCAAACGATGATTCGACAGAGGCTTTCCGCAATCAGTGGGGTGATCCTGGTTATCAGGTTGGACTTCAGTTTGAGCATGCAATCGATAATGACGAGGCTCGCGCTAAGCTGCTTCGTCGTGAGATCGAGCTTCGTCAGCAGGCTAACCAGTTGAAGACTACTATCGACACAGTACTTCTTGAGTCGGTTGTTTCTTACCGTGAGTTGATCACAGCTTATCGCGACATGATCGGTAAGTATGAGACTCTCAATGCTTCTCGCGAGGAGCTTCGCCAGCTTCGTGATCGTCTAGAGGTCGACACTGAAGAGGAGGGTGGTAGAACAACTGCTTCTCAGCTGCAGCTGATCCTCGACTCGATGGATCGTAATCAGAGTGCGGAGGAGGCGTTTCTCGATGCTGTGGTAGCCTACAATGCTTCCTTTGCAGGTCTTGAGCGCGCTAAAGGCACCATTCTTCGGAAGGAGAATATTGAGATCGAGCGTGTTCGTGACACCGACCCAACCCACCAGTGCGACGATGTGGAGAAGTTGAAGCTGTATATGAAGCCTCAGATTGCAGGTGCTAAGAGCGGTAAGGGTTCGACTCCCGGTTATAATCCACGTTATGCTGGTCCTACTTACGGTGTGGCCAAGCCTTACAACACTAGTATTGATTCATTTCGCTCGCTGACTGAGCCAGAGCCTCGTGAGCGTCGCTCGGCTGATGATGTGATCAATGAGTCTATCAATGCGATTGAGACGATTCCTCTACAGGATATCCCTCTCAGAGATCTGCCTTCTTCTTCGGACTCCGGTTTGATGCCAATTGAGCCTGTTGCACCGTCGGTGAATGTGAAGCCTTTGCGCTCTGCTCAGCCTGCTCCTGCATCTTCTGCTAGGAAGCTAAGCTTGCCTCCTGTCGAGGAGCCGAGTGCGACTGTGAAGCCGATCTCGAACTAGTCGCTGTTAGTTTGAGCCTATGAACTGGAAGGTCATCCGTGAGGGTGGCCTTTTTTTGTTGGTTCGTAGCAGGTTCGTCTGCCGGTAGTTTGTTGAGATAAATGCGGACCTTTGCGATGAAGCGAGGGTGGTGTAAAGTCCTACGCATTCAGATAATAGCACTCTGACTTCCCTACCATGCCGAAGCAAAATACTGAAACACTAGCCCAGCGCGTGAAAGAGCTGAAGGAGCATCCTTTGGAGCAACATGGCGACGAAACAGAGGCTGGGAACTATTTTGTTTCCAACTACCCACCGTTTTCCTATTGGAAGCCTGATATGGTGGATAACATCGCTCCAATCTTGCTTTCGGATGCGCCTGTAGACACCAACCTTGGGTTATATTTGCACATCCCATTTTGCCGTAAGAGGTGTCACTTTTGCTATTTTAGGGTGTATACCGATAAGTCTAGCAGTGAGATCAATTCCTATCTGGAGTCTGCTATCGAGGAGCTGAAGGTTTATTCCGAGAAGCCTTATCTTCAGGGGCGGAAGCCTCAGTTTGTCTATTTTGGAGGCGGCACTCCGAGCTATCTTTCCACTCACCAGTTACAGGATCTGACGGATCGTATGAAGGATCTCTTCCCTTGGGATGAGGTCGAGGAAGTGGCTTTTGAGGGCGAGCCGGGCACTCTCAATGAGAAGAAATTGACCGCTATCCGCGATATCGGTGTCACTCGTCTGAGTATTGGGGTTGAGGCGTTTGATGACCACCTACTGGAGGTCAATGGTCGTGCTCATCGCTCTAAGGAAGCTTATCGAGCGATGGATTTTGCTAAGTCTCTAGATTTCGATCAGGTGAATATCGATCTCATCGCTGGGATGATGGATGAGACCGAGGATAATTGGAAAAAATGTGTCGATATAGCGATCGAGCAGGAGCCTGATTGTGTGACCATTTACCAGATGGAGATCCCCTATAACACCACAATCTATAAGGAGATGCAGGAAGCGGGGAAGGTGACCGCTCCTGTTGCGACTTGGTCGACCAAGCGTGATTGGGTGGACTGGGCCTTCGATCGGTTCGAGGCGGCTGGATACAGCGTGACCAGTGCCTACACGGTGGTGAAGAATCCAGAAACGACGAAGTTCGTCTATCGCGATAGTTTATGGGCTGGGGCGGACTTGCTATCAGTCGGAGTGGCTAGTTTTGGCCATTTCGGAGGTGTGCATTACCAGAACCAAGCAGACGTGGGCCCATATATGCAGGCGATGGAGGCGAATGAGTTACCGATATTCCGAGCCTATCCGACTTCTCATGATGAGCGATTGTTGCGCGAATTTATCCTGCAGCTGAAGCTGGGGCACACCAATATCAGCTACTTTCAGGACAAGTATGGTGCAGATGTGACTCAGGTATTTTCCGAGCCTATGGAATTGCTGCGCAGTCGTGGTTACCTGAGTGTTGACGGTGATCAAGTGCTGATCAATCGCGAGGGCTTACTGCAGATCGACAAACAGCTGCATGAGTTTTTCCTCCCTGAGCATAGTGATTGGAAACGTTACACCTAGGGCGTTGATTGTACCCTATTGAATAAAAATTGTACCCTATTGAATCTACGACATGGACGCCGCTTCTGCAGAATTAGCCGATGCTCTCTATCAGTTGATGCCGATTCAGTATTTCTACGAGAAGGCCGAGTGTCCACTGCCGGATTTTTCCTTCCTCGACGGTGGCGATATGCCTTATCCCTATCGCTCTCTGTTGGTTCATGAGAATGATATGACGCCGACATTGGCGGCGTTTCACCGTTCTGCGCTTTCTCTTGAGGTATTGCAGCACGAGCGCACGGAAAATTATCTGATCCGGATGGTTACGCTTTATACCCAGCGTTATGAGGTGCCAGTGGAGTTCGGTGCGATTGGTATCCATCTGGAGAATCTCCCAGCGGAGGTGAGAGAGCTCATCATTGAGGGGAAGGCTCCTCTAGGCGGTATCTTGGGTGAGTATCAGGTGGCTCATACGGGTAGCCCGACTGCATTTTTCTCAGTCCCAGCCGATGCGATTATCGCCAAGGCCTTGAATCAAGACGAAGGCGAGTTGCTATACGGACGTTGCAATCAGTTACTCGATCCAGATGGGATCGTGATAGCTGATATTGTCGAGATATTGCCCCGCCACGAAGAGAGTGAGCAATGGGTGAAGGCTTAGGTGTGTCCGACGGTAGCAGTGCAAAAAACGGTGCTAAAATTTGCGTCGGAAACAGCCCGCGTTCAATCTGTCGCTCGGTAGGTCGATTTACTGACCGGCATTAATGTTCAGTCTGGCTCCGCCGCCCTGACCGAAGACACCCTCCTGGACTGCTATCGTCTGAGCTGCAGTGGTCAGCACGGTCTCAGTGTAGTTGCGGATATTGGTCCATAGCGTCCTAGGCACCCAGACGATGTCGCCAGGCTTCACTAGCAAATCGGCTGACTGACCACGCATGAGAGACTGGATATCTACTACGCTGACTTGAGGATTGTTGTTGCCACCTCGCACGATCATCGCACGAGTCACGACAGCATCCTGAGTCGGGCCACCGGCCGATGCGATGGCGGAGAGTATCGTCAGGCGACTGTCGTAGGTGATCGGTCCTGGGCGCTGGACTTCGCCCATCACGTAGACAGAATTGCCCTGCCGAGATGGCAGGTAGATGTAGTCACCAGGGCGTATATAGACATTCTGTGTGAGATCACCACCCTCCACGAGTGCCTCGAAGTTGACGGGCAGTGTCTTACCGTTTCGGATCATGATCGCGCGAGATAGGTCGACTGTTTCCTCAGATTCGTTGTTGGCCTGGGCTACGCCTAGGCCCTCGCTGGTACCTATCGCGTGCAGTAGTGTGGTAGGCTTATCCAAAGGGTAGGTGCCTGGCTGGCGCACCGCTCCCATGATGAAGTAGCGCTGAGAGTCGGCCTGGGCCACATTCACCGTCACGATCGGGTCGACATAGTCAAACGACAAATTTTCAGCGAGAGCCTTGGATACCTCGCGGATCGTCATGCCTTTGACATTGATGCCTCCGGCTGAATTGTAGTATAGGATACCATCTGGCTGCACGGTCTCGGTCGAGCGAGTCTCGGCGTCCTCTGCGACCTCGATGTCTAGCTGGTCTCCGGGGCCCACGCGGTAAGCTGATGTCGGTGGGCGGAGCAGGCTTTTGTCGATACTTTTCCGGATCGGGATCGCCTCGAAGTAAGGCTCCTCTGCATGGCTGGCACCACTGTTGGCTACTGTGACTTTGCCTCTCATGAAGCCGCCTCCCCCGCTCGATGCGTTTACCTCTCTACGATGACTGGAGCAGGATCCTAGAGCCAAGGCGAGGATAATTAGGAGTAAACCGCCTGTGAGCTTAGCCATAGCCCGCGAGGGATCTGTGTGATCGTTCATTTTAAAAGTTCGTGTTTTTGAGGTGTAACTTTTTAAAAGTAAGCCAATTTTAGCTATAAACAAAACTAAATTGTTAAAATTTCTTAAATAAATGGCATCGGTGGCGACTCCTGCTTACAGTTGGCTGTATGATAGGGATACCCACAGACCTGCCGCACACCGTGGCTACCGTGACGACGCCTGTTGATTTAGATTATTTGAGTGGAGGTGGTCAGAGCCGAGCCGATGTCTTGGAGTATCGGCTAGATAATCTGTGCCCGACTGCAGCGGAGGACTCGGCAGCTCTCGATCAGGTCTTGTCTCTCGCGCAGAGTCTCCGTGATCAGCAGCCAGCCCTGCTCACCGCTAGGGATCCGGCCGAAGGTGGGGTGGGAGATCTGTCTCTCGATCAGCGGTTGAGCATTTATCAGGCGATCATGGCTAGTAGTGACCTGATCGATATCGAGGTGGCCAATTTGGCTGTGGCTCAGGCTAGGTTGGATTTCGCTGATTTTTCCGGTCAGCTGGTGGGATCGTTTCATGATTTTTCGGGGTTTCCCGGCATCGTTAAGCTTCGTGATCGAGTCGATGCCGCTTACGCTGCTGGCGCAGATATCGCCAAGCTGGCCGTGGTGGTAGAGACATTTGGCCAACTGTATGAGCTGACCGATCTGGTGCTGGAGCATCGCTCTGCTGGGCGTGCTATCAGTGCCATGGGGATGGGGCCGCTGGGTCAGCTTTCGCGCTTGGTCCTAGCCAAGGCAGGCTCCTGCCTCAACTATGGCTATCTGCAGACGGAAAATGCACCAGGCCAATGGCCTGCCAACCAGTTGCGTGACTTGATCTCTAGTATCTGAAGTGATTTGCTGCTATATCATCTCTTCGATCCAATATGTTATCCCAGAGCTCTAGCTTAGTTTTTGCCAATACCCAATGGCTCTGGGTAGCTATCATCCTCGCGATGGTCGGTTTGGCGCTGCTGATCATCGGCTACACTAGGTCGGCTCTGCGTGGGATCTGGCTGCTAGTGGCAGTACTGCTAAAGTCCGCGGCGATCGCTCTGCTGGCGCTGGCACTGCTCGAACCGGTGTGGGTGGACGAATACCCGCGCTACGGTGCCAATGATCTGGTAATGATGGTCGATAACTCTAGCGGCTTGTCTCTGGCTGATCGGGGCGAGGCTATCCAGGGGGCTCTCACGACAGCGGCTCCAGACATGCCGCCCGAGTGGCTAGCTGAGCTGGAGCGTCTTTTTCGTCTGCAGCGTTACCAGGTCGATAGGCGTCTCACCCGAGTGGATGATTTTTCTGGCCTAGACTTCACGGGGCAAGCCTCATCGCTAGTCACCTCGCTGCGTAGCATCACAGCTCGCTATGAGAAGCGCCCACTAGCAGCCACTGTCTTGGTCACCGATGGCAATGCTACCGATAGTGATGCCCTAGCCTCGCTGCTGGAGAAGATCGAGGCTCAAGACGAGCCTAGGCCGATCTATCCAGTAGTAGTCGGTGAGCCTCTGGACCATAAAGTGCGCGATTTGGCGATCGATTCGATCGAGGTCAGTCAGTCGGCATTCGAGGATGCACCTCTCACATTGCGGTTGCGGGCTACGGCTCGGGGGACATTCGAGAGTGGTATCCAGATCTATGTGACCAATGAGAGAGGCGAGGAGCTACATGTCGAGCCTATCATATTTCCCGGAGAGGGAGGCGAGCTGCGGCAGGGCACGGTGCGCGCTCAGCTGGCAGCTGTGGCACCAGGTATCTCATTTTATACCGTGGGACTGCGCCAGGTCGTGGCTGAGGGGGAGGAGCCAGACACTGAAATCACAGAGGCGAATAACACTCGCGTCGTGGCTATCGATCGAGGTCGGGGGCCCTACCGTGTGCTCTATGTCGGGGGGCGTCCCAATTGGGAATACAAATTCTTACGCCGTGCGATCAGTGGCGATGCCGAGATCGATCTGGTGGCTCTGCTACGTATAGCGAAGAGAGAGCCAAAGTTTGAGTGGCGTGGGCGCACAGGTGAGACGGGCAATCCATTATTCCGCGGCTTTGGCAAAGACATCCCTGAAGAGACCCAGAGCTATGATGAGCCTGTGCTGATCCGCCTGAATACGCGGGACGAGGAAGAGCTGCGCGATGGTTTCCCTCGCGATATCGAGTCGCTCTATACCGACTATCGAGCCGTTATTTTCGACGATGTGGAGAGCGACTTTCTCTCCGCCGAGCAGCAGAAAAATGTCGAGAGCTTTGTCACTAAGCGAGGCGGCACCGTCATCATGCTGGGTGGGCAGGAGTCTTTTCAAAAAGGCGACTGGGATGATACGCCGATGGCGCGTATGCTGCCTGTGTATCTCGATCGTACACAGCGCGGAGGGCCAGCGCAGTTCGCTACATTTGACCTGAGCCGCGAGGGCTGGATAGAGCCCTGGATGCGTCTGCGTGATAGCCAGGAGGAAGAGACCAATCGCCTGGCCTATATGCCAGAGTTTTTCTCGATCAATCAGGTCCCTTCGATCAAGCCCGGGGCTAGCCTGCTGGCTACTGTGACAGATCGGCAGAAGCGCCAGCATCCCGCCATCGTCGTGCAGCGCTATGGCGAGGGGCGTACTGGAGCGGTGACGGTAGGGGATTTTTGGCGTTGGGGTATGAAGGATGCCGAGCTACAGGCTGATCTGGCCAAGATGTGGCGCCAGCTCATCCGCTGGGCTGTGGCGGAGGCTCCCGAGCGGCTCACCCAGGAGCTATCGCAAGTATCAGAGGGCACGCTACCTATGGCCAAGATCAACGCCCGAGTACGCACCGAGACCTATGAGCCACAGGACGATGCGACCGTCAGCTTCCAGCTGAGTATACCTGGTAGTAGCGAGCCCAAGTCGCTCTCTGGAGAGCCGAGCCTCGAGGAGGCAGGGATCTTCACCACAGACAGCTTCTACGAGGAGCCTGGCGGCTACCGGCTGACCACACTGGCGCGCGATGGCGAGGGCAAAACCATAGGTGAACTCGAGACAGGCTGGGCTTTCAATCCTGCCGCCGATGAGTATCGGCGCCTCGACCCAGATCGGGAGCTGCTCGAGCAGTTGGCCCAGGCGTCTGGAGGCAAGGTGCTCGAGCTAGGTGAGATCGGCTCGCTGGTCGACCGGCTGAAAGATCTAAATGCTCCAGTCATGGATACCAAGCAGCGGCCCTTTTGGCATGCTCCATGGGTGTTCTTTGTGGCTTTGCTGTGCCTAGTAGGCGAATGGGCGATCCGTAGATGGAAAGGGGGCACGCTATGATGATACCGAAGGTGACCAAACTCGCACTCACAGTCGCAGCCTCTCTCACTCTGGCGGCGCAGCTAGCCTTTAGCATGGAGGTGCTCGTGCTCGTTGGCCTAGAGGGCGAGGACGAGTATCGAGAAGTGTTTCAGAAGAGCGCCGATCACTGGCGGACCGCATGCGATACCGCTGGGGTTGATTGTACGGTCTTGGGTGATCTAGAGGAAGGGGCTTCTTCTAGTGCAGATATCCGCTCGGAGATCCAGGGCCGACTGGCAGAGCCTCGTGGCGATGGCGAGTCGCTGTGGCTGATCCTGCTCGGGCATGGTTCGTTTGATGGTCGCGAGGCAAAGTTTAATATCGCAGGGGGCGACTTCACAGCTCGCGAGCTGGGTGAGTGGTGCAAAGGGATCGAGAGTGAGCTGGTCGTGGTCAATACCACGGCCTCCAGTGCACCTTTTATGCGCGCACTGGCAGGACCAGGGCGTACGATCATCACTGCTACCAAGAGTGCTAACGAGATCTATTTCGCTCGTTTTGGTACCTACTTTTCCGAGGCGATTACAGGTATATCTGAAGCCGATCTCGATAATGACGATCAGGTATCGCTACTCGAGGCATTCCTCTACGCCTCAGCCGAGGTAGCGATCTTTTATGAAGAGCAGGAGCGCCTCGTCACCGAGCATGCGCTGATCGATGACAATGGCGATGCGCTAGGCACGCGTGCCGAGTGGTTCGAAGGCACTACCGCTACGAGGACTGCGAAAGATGGTGCCGAGCCCGATGGCCTACGCGCCATGCAGCAGGTCTTGGTGAAGAATGAGTTTGAGAAAAGACTCACCCCCGAGCAGCGCACCCGCCGCGATGAGCTAGAGCGAGAGGTACGGCTGCTACGCCGAAATAAAGAGAATACCGACGAAGCGGAGTACTACGGAAAGCTGGAGAACCTGCTGCGTGAGCTGGGTGGGATTTATCAGTCGGTGGAGGCGGTAGAGGTAGAGGTAGAGGTAGAGGTAGAGTAGCCGGATCAGTGCGATTGATCGTGTAGTTCTTTCAGTTTTATAAAGGCTTTCACTACTAGGGGGCTAGCTGCACTCCCGAGCCGTCGAATACCTGATCTAGATGGCTCTTGATCGCTGCGGACCAGAGTAGGTAGCCGGATTCATTCAGGTGGAGCTGATCTTCGATGAAAAGTTCCGATCTAGGCTTGCCCTGGGCGGTGATGTAGATGCTCTCGGTACCGATGAAGTAGGTTTCGTCGTTCTTTTGGCAAAACGCTCGCACGGCAGTATTCACTTCTCTCTGTTTAGGCCAGATAGCCCAGCGCTTCGGGGTGGGGGTGATGCCGATGAAAAACACCGGTGCATCAGGATTGTGCGCGCGGATACGTGAGTGCAGATGCCCGAAGAGATCGGCGACCTCAGCAGGCGTCTTGTCATCGCTATTACCTTTCACATCATTGGCGACGAAAACGACTGCTGCGCGGAATTTGTGCGGAGTGACCAGCTCGTCGGCAAAAATCGCCACATCTGACATGGTGCAGCCACCGAATCCACGCTGGATAGGGTGATAGGGCTGCATATCGCGGGCTATGGCGTCCCATAGGCGGATACTGGAGCTGCCGACAAAGAGGATGCTATCGTCTGGGTGGCGCTCGGTCTGGTCGCGCTGCTGCAGAGCAGCGATGTCTTTGCCCCATTTTTCCACAGAGGCAGTACGGTATTTCTCTAGGTCGACGACGTTCTGCTCGAGCGACCAGCGCAGCAGTTGCTCAGAGTCGTCCCATATTGCGTCGAACTCACTGCCCAAGACCACAGAAAAGATCAGTCTATCGCCGCGCTGCGCAGCGGCTACCAGACAGCGGCCGGCTGCTTTGGTGAAGCCTGTCTTCATGCCGAGGCATTCGGAGTAGCGGAATAGCAGTTCATTGCTGTTTTTCACCGGCACCGTCTTACCGCCGTGGTATTTAAAATTGGTCTCACGGATGCGTACGATGCGCTGGATCTCGGGATTCGCCCACGCGTGCATGGTCAGTACCATCATATCGCGAGCGGTGGAGTATTGGCCTTCCTCGGTCAGACCGTGGGCATTGACGAAATTTGAGTTGGTCATGCCTAGCTGGGCAGCTTTGGCATTCATTACTTTGGCAAACTGGGCCTGACTACCGGCGTGGCTGCGCGCTAGGCATTTGGTCACATCATTGTAGCTGCGGATCAGCATGGCCTCGAGTAGGGCGCGCTTTTTGTAGCGACTACCTGTGGTGATCCATAGATTGCGCGGCTCGATTTTCATGTCGGTGGCCTCTACCCGCACTTGGCCATCGAGATTACCGCTTTCGGCGATGATCAGTCCGGTCAGGAGCTTTTGTGTGCTGGCGACCTGGCGCTTTTCATCGATATTTTTGGCGAATAGGATACGGCCGGTCTGGGCATCGATGGTGATGGCGCTAGCTGCAGTGATCTCCGGTGGAGTCGATGTCTGAGCGTAGGCGAGATGGATAGGAGCCAGCAGGCAGAGGCCTGCCAGCAGAGCAGAAAGTCGGATGGTCATAGATGGATCAGCACCCTGACAGTAGTGTGATAGTTAGGATTTGCAAAATGACTAATCGTCAATGCGATCCGGCAGTCTGACTGCGGTCGTGGTGATGCCGTGCACGCCGATGCCGAAGATGAAAGCCGTGGCTGCCAGCAGATAGCTAGCCAAGCTGCCCACAGCCTCGCCCAGCAGCGTGATGACGGCATGCGGAGGCGTGACAAAGAAGCTGAGTGCGAAGCCGATGGTAGGGAAGAGTGAGAAAAGGCAAAATTTCAAAAAGCCTGTGGTAGCGCACACTTGCCGACCAAAGGTGCTGCGAAACACAATGTAGGCAGTCACTAGGCCTGCGGCGAGCCATGCGCTGGCGATGACATCGAGGATGCGCTGGAGAAGGGATAGGGTGGCCTCGGCTGTCTCTGGCGTCTCGCCGGGGCTCGTAGCAGCAGTCGCGCCAGCCATACTGATGCCTGCGCTCACCGCAAAGGGGCCGATCAGTAGGAGTGGAATGAGTAGGATGATGAGCAGGGAACGCATAGCGAGCAGGGTGACAGAGACATCTAGACTCAGTCGTGAGATTTGCAAAAGCCGGAAAATTGCGAGATAAGATCTGAAGATAAGACACCGCATCCCGCGCAGATGAACGAATTTTTTACAGAGTTCTGGGCAGACTTCACTAGACCGGAGAATATCGTCGGACATGTGGCCTACGTACTGCTGATCGTATCGATGATGATGCGCAGCATGAATTGGCTGCGTTTCTTTGCCATCCTAGCAGGGGCGATCTCGTCATCATATTACTTCATCCTTGGTGATTATGTCTCGATGTTTTGGGAGGCGCTGTTCTCTCTGGTGAATGTGGCCCAGCTGATCATTCTGCAGGTCGAGAATCGCCGTGGCCGTTTTTCTGAAGAGGAGGCCGAGTTTATCAAAGCCTGTCTGCCTGGAGTCGAGCGCGCGCATGCCAGACGGCTGATGAAGCTGGGTGAGTGGACCGAGGTGCAGGAGGATGCCGAGCTGACCACTCAGGGTGAGACGCCTGCCAAGCTGAAGTATCTGGTCTCGGGCGAGGCGCGGGTGGAGCGTTTTGGTAAAGTCATCGGTACCGCCAAGCCCGGAGGATTCATCGCAGAGATGAGCTATCTTACCGGTCAGCCAGCCAGTGCCACCGTAGTCACCACCGAGCCCAGTCGCTATCTGGCCTTTGATCACGACCGTCTGCGCGAGCACCTGCAGAAGGCTCCCGACACGAGGCATGCTCTCGAGGCCCGCTTCAATCGAGATCTGGCGGAAAAGCTGTCAGACCGTCGTGAGTGAGATCTGTACCTCGCCCAGTATCGAAGAAAAGTGGCTGCGAGCGTCAGCGAGTGGCGGACGAGTTTGGTTTTTGAGGGCTAAAATGAGGGATTTGAGCGATTCTCTGCCAGTTGTCCCTTCCATTCAATAGGGTACAGTTTTCACTCAATAGGGTCTAAAACACCGTATCATCCCAGCACCACAGGCTCTGTCGTGGCTTTGGCTGCATTATCACGAGCTTTCTTTTTCTTTTCCAGCTCTTCCCAGTAGTCCATACCGGCGATGTAGCCGGGGCAGCAGTCAGCACCGCACACACAGGGGTGGTCTTCCCAGTTTTCCAGGTCGAATCCGTAGTTGAAAAGCAGCTCCTCGCCCTCCTCGATATCGCGGATGGCGTAGATCCAGATCTCGTCTTCCTCGATGTAGGCTTCGCAGTTTACATCGCAGCCGTGATTGATCAGGCGGGCGGCATTTTCCGGCACATTGCCATCGATGTCGAAGTCATCATTTAGGGTAAAGATGTACACGGCGGCTTCGCCAGTTTCGTTGTGCTTGTCCATCTGTGCCCAGCCTCGGCGATCGGACTCGTCCTTGTCGATGCGCTCGCCGACATATTCGATGATAGGCGTCTGCGCAGGGATGTCCCTCTTGGCGAAAACACCTCGGCCATGGATGATCGATCCACGCACCTCACACCACTCGGAGTGGCAGGCCTCGCCCGGTAGTAGTGCGCTAGATTCTTCTTGTTTGCCTTCGGCTTGGCTACTACTGCTGCTGCTGTTGCTCATAAGCGATCTCAGGGGCGGTCTGGAGTGGCGTATCGATACGCAGCCACTTGGATGAAAGGCCAGGCCAGCCACTAGGGTGATAGATGATGGCCGAGTACCGCTCGAGATCCTCCGGGCCAAAGCCGGATTGCTCTAGGGTGAAGACGAGTTGCTTCTTGTCGCCAGAGCGCTCGACTACCTGAGGTTTGTCAGAGTGCACTTTGTTGTGCTCGCAGAAAAATTGGATGCCATCGTGCAGGGCGAAGCTACGGCTATCTGAGGTCAGCTCTAGGGAGAGTGCGCCCTCGGTCTCGGTAGCTACGATCTGCCAAGTCTCTGGCGCAGTCTCTTCGGTCTCTCTGCGCGCCGCAGCAAAGATCTTTTCCCATTTACGGTCAGCAGGTGCGGTCTTGCTAGTGCGATCGATCGGTAGCTCGAGCACGAAGTCGTGCCAGCCTGGGTGGCAGCTCTTCGAGCAGCACATGAAGGATACTCGGGCTTTCAGTAGCACGGTATCGCCCTCGATGTCGGCAGGTATGGTCAAGCTGGATAGTAGGCAGACGTCGCGCTTGTAGCCGTAGGCAGTGTACTGCGCCATCTTGGTCTGCTGCGGCATCGGCCAAGAGATGCCTGATGCGGTGATGCCCTCGGGCAGCTCCCAGTTGATAGATGTCGGCACGCCGACGATGCCGGGTGCCTTCCAGTAGGTGTGGTACTCTGGCTGGTGCTGGATGTAGAGGCCTACGTCTAGCTTCTGACCAGGCACGACAGCATCGCGATCGCTGACTAGCTGCAGGGTCTTGATACCGGGCTTCTCTACGGGTTCAGTCTCGGCAGAGTGGGAGAGGCTAGGCAGAGTCAGGAAAGTAGCGAGTAATAGTAGGGAAAAGAGTGGTCGTCCTATCATGTACACATAAAACGAATCGCATCGACTGGGTTTAGGGTCAATGACAAGAGACACTCTGTGTGAAAAAACTCGCTAAAACAAGTTGAAATTTCGGTTTAGTTTATTTTGTGATGATTTACCGAAAATCGGTAGGGAAACTACCCTCCTGCCGGTTGGTCTTGCGTCACCGAGATGGCAGCCTCATCACTCCAGAGCTCGTTTAGGATCTGCACGTCATGTACTTTACCAGCGAATTCTCTCCCATTTCCGCGCACATACTTACCAGTGCGGGGATCTACCGTGTCGCCCTGCATGCTGCCGATGCCGATACTGCCAGGGTGATCGTATTGCTGCATCACATTATTTACAGAGCCGATTTTCTTACCATTCACATAGACGGAAAAGCTATTCTTCGATGGATCAGTGTTTTTCGCATCATGAGCCATCACGACTGAGTAGTCTTTGTTAGCCTCCACTTCGCCGAGGTTCACCACAGCTGTGCGATCAGTTGTTCCTTTAGGCCATTCCACGTGGTTATAGAGAGTGCCATACATAGTGGGCACACCGGTCTCAGGGTCGGGTAAGATCGAAAGCGAATAGCCACGCACGTAGCCACCCTGCTCATAGACCATCTGTTCGCCAGATAGATCGCCACCAGTGGTGAATTGCACGAATTGAGTTTTCTCCGGCCATGGGCCACCGACGTTCACTTCCTCTAGCTTCCGCATGTTGATAGATTCTTCTCCCGAGTTGGAAAAGCCGGTCACCGCTCCGCTAAAGTCCACTACATCGCTCTCTTCCGCTTTCACACCCGAAGGGGCAGCGTCGGCATAGCTAGTATCGATGGAAAAGGATTCACTGTGGGTATTGCCATCTGTATCTTTGAGAGTCACGCCGAAGCTCATCGGACCTCCCCACTGGTCGTTATCCATAGATAGCTGCACATTTTTGATGGCGTCTTTATAGTCCTGCACAGAGCCCTCGCCGGTCAGTTCGATCTTGTAGCCCCCGGCACCATCGGATTTTTTAGTCGCTTTGATTTTTGAGTCTTTGGTCGCAGTGACGAACATACCGAGGTCGTCCCCTGGGGCGTAGACAGTCGCAGAGGTCAGCTTCGTATCGGAGTCGAATCGGTCGGCATTGAATGTGGCGGACATTCTGAATTTGTCGGAACCCTTAAACACATCGACCTTTTCGTAGATCGTCTCGCCGGACGAGCCTTCTAGACGCACGGCTAGGTCTAGCGACTTGTCAGAGGCGTCGCCTGTGTAGATCAGGATGCCGTCTTTAAAGTCCAGATACTTCACGGCACGATAGCGCTCGGCTTCCGTTAAGCCTTTCAGGCCGTAGTAGGAGCCTTTCATCAGACCTTCATCAGCTATCACTCCCGCTGCGATACTGGCCACGACTGCATGCTCGTCGCCGCCGCTGAAATTCACTCCTGCGGCACTGGCAGCCTCGAAAATCGAGGCGAGTTCTTGTGCGTTTCGTTTGTCCTTCGACGCTTGTGCATTTTTACGTACACTTGAGATGGAAGGTACGGCGATGGCGGCGATCACTCCGATGACGGCGATGGTGATCAGCATCTCGACTAAGCTGAATCCGTTGCGCTTGTGCATAATAAAACAAGACATGGGGGGGGGATTGAATATAATTTCAATAATTATCATAATCAAGAAGATTGTCGAGGATGGGGAAAAGGTATGTTTAATCTGCAGGATGGTTCGTCCAAATGCGCATCCCAGCACAGTCTGCCAAGGCTGAGCGGATCGACTGACACATCAAATCGAAGACTACAAATTTAAGGAGTCTTTATATCTGTCAGTGCCAGATAATCGCACCACTTTGCCCGCCACGTATGAATACCGCTATCTCCGATACTCAAGTTACTGCTCGATACACATTTACTTTATGGCTCGTTTTTTCACTGTTCGCAGTACTATCGATGCGGCAGGGGCGCGGGCAGGATACAGGCGATACGGCAGTCGAGTTTAAGGTGTCTCGCGAATTGGTCCAGGGCATCCTGCGCCATGAGATACCAGACCGGGTCTCGATACCGGGAAAGACGAATCTCGCCAAAGTCCCTCTCTGGAAGGATCTGCGTATCGAGGATACGGTTGCGACTCTGCCGGATCGTTCCATACATTTGAGTTTTCAGGCGCCCGATCGAGTCACCCTGCAGTCTAGTGCACAGATCCGGGGTAAGATCCGCTATGAGCAGCGCAAGGTGAAGCTGGGTTTCCTCGGCCAGCGTAAGTCGTCTGAAAAGCGCACGGCCACGGGCGACTGGCAGACTCATACTGGCGATGTGACCTGCCCTGTCAGTGTGCGAGCGACCTATCGCTTATCGTTGGTTCCTGCACGTCGCAGCGGTAGCAGTCGCGCTGCGGCGGTGCCGGATATCAAGTTTACCCCTATCTCCAGTCAGGTCGACGTCGGGCAGATCGATATCGCGGGCCTCAGTAAGGTCGTGGACAAAGTCTTAGAGTCTGCCGGTAAGCATTTCGGTGCCAAGCAGGTGCAGCGTCAGCTCACCGAGGAGCTGGCCAAATCCCATACCATATCAGTAGCCGATCAAACTCCTAGTTACCTATCGCAGCTCCTCGATCTCGATGCCGCATCACTCCGTCTCTATCCTCAGGCCCTGCACCTGATGATTCCGGCGCAGCGAGAGAAGGAAGGTGGGCAGTCGTTTCTTTCGAGGATTCGGCTATGAAAATTAAAGCTAAACTAGACGTCTGAAATCCTAGTGGTCGCAGGATCACTAGCTATACATAGGTAGACTAATCATATTATTTCAGTAATTCAACCAAAGCCTTTTGACTAGCTTGTGACAGTTTATCAATAGGATACTGAGTTATATGACCGTTTTGAAGTTGAAGGTGTACGATTGGTCCGTTTCGGCGAATTAATTTCGCCTTTATTATAACTCCATCACTGTTCTCCCATTCGGTAATCTCAAATTGTTTAGGTCTAATTGCGTATAAGCATCTACCTTTCGGTTTATATTGAACCTCTGTAATCATCTTATTGGTAAAAGTATAAACATTACTTTTAAGTAAAGTTGATAATCCGGTAGATTCGGTGCATTTATTATTATAGAAAAAATTATTCTCTCCTGGATCTGCGTGAAAATCCGCACCAGCTTGAAAGCATTTCCACAAATGAGCTTTAGAAATTTCAATTACGGAATTTTCCACCAAATTATTTCCGTTGTCTTTTTGATGAAAGTTAATGTCAACCTTGCTGACGCAATTGTAAATCACGCAATACTCCGCGCCAAGCTGTACTGCCCAGTGCCGGACTCTTTCCATATAATTTCCTACCATTAACACATAGTCTCCTCGGCAATCAATACCATAACCGTTTCCCTCTTCCCCTTTATTGAATGATCCCTTGATCTCGCAGTTTCGAATGGTGATATGTGAAGTGTTAGGCATGATCTTCAGGCCGTTAGACCCGGCGTTTATAAATGCGCAGTTGTCAAGCCAGCAATTAGTTGACGTTCCGTCTATGAGGACGTGGTCTACATAGAGGTCGTTGGCTTCGAAAAATTTATACCGTCTCCGATCGAAATAAATCCTCCCATTTTTCCAGTTCTGAGAACGCCGTTCATACTCATCCGTAAAATCATCGTCCCAGTCATGGTCGAGAGGGTACAAGGTTTTCCCATTCAGGCTTACATGGAACTCAAGTGTAATATTCTCTAGCGCTGCGTTGTTGGTATCATGAAAACAGATATTCGTGCTCTTTTTGCCAGAGGGAGTGCTGTTGAACCGAATACTGCTTACTAACTTGACTGCTTTTTTGTCGGTGCCTTGTAGAATCACGTCCGATTTCATATTGATTGGACTGCTGAATTTGTAAGTCCCCGGTTGTAAAATCACTATGCCACCTCCCTTGCTATGCATGTGATCTATGGCTTGGTTAATTGATTGACTGTTGTCTCCGGAATCGGGGGTTAATCGAATATTTTCGTATTGATCAATTTTTGTTTCTGTTGTCGGTATGCCACCCTGAACACCGGCTCGCGCCCAATACGCCATGGCCGGGAAGTGCGGATCGGCCTTTGTGGTGTCAAACTCAGTTAGAGAATCGCCTGGAGCGGCAGCGGAGCTTGCTCGATGACCTAGGTTGAATACAATAATCAAGATCGCGATTGCTTTTAACTGGGATAAGGTGAAGGTCAATTTCATAATTATGTAGTAATTCTTAAATAGGAATCACGATATTAGTGTCTAAGTTGTACTGCATAATTACTTGGGAGATTTATGCTTGTTGTTATCCTTGTTTTACCTAGTTGATAACTGCCTCGTGACAGAAAATCATTGAGTTTGTTTCTCTCTTCAGATTATTAGTAAATGCCTTGCGGTGTTCCACCTGACCCTGATTTCCTTGTGATGGGGTCCATTATCCATAAATAATCCCAGTTGGGTGTAGGTATAAAGGCAACTTGTTTTCTGTTGCTGGTTCCGATCTCTTGCAATTTGAATAAAATGGGAGATCCTATGGAGGTGTATTCGCCAATTGGGAGGATTGCTTCAGTGCTTTGCCATTTACCATGAATTGGTATATCGGATTTCAAGCTAATAATAAATAATTGATCAGAGCTAATTGAGTATTGGTGTGTTGATACTAGTAGATTATAGTATGTATCGTTCTGGTGTCTAAGTTTGAATTTCCACCCTGTCTTGACTTTGCCTTTATCTATTATTTTGATAGTTGTATCGTCTTGATGTTCCTTTGTTTGAATGGTTAGAGTTATGTTACTTCTTAGGATGTCGCTGGATCTTAGGTTCCAATGTAAATGTGGTTGTCTTACTGGGAGGTTTAGGTAGATATAGTAATGATCTTCGTTCTTTTCGTTTGTGTTTTTGTTCTGGTTAATTTGTACTGTTCTATTATGATTTGAGTGTGTTTGAATACTAATGTGATTCATCGTTTCGATGACTCCGGAAAGAATATTGGATTGAAGATTTTTGTGGTGTTTTTCGAGTCTTTGGTTTGGCTTGTAGCCTATTTTTGATCTTTCTTTCGGAGACTCGGTGGTCGTTCTTTCTAATTGGTCATCCAAGGTTGGTATTGGACCACTGGTTGTAGTTTGCCCAATCGAAATTTGAATAGTTATACAGAATATTGCTAGGGATAATAATTTGCCATGTAAATGGTTGAGGTGTCCTGGTTTTAGGTGGATTCGTACTTGAATGCCCATCTTTCTTGTGGAATTAGCATTGGGGGGTGGCTAGGTTTTACTTAAGGCGATCTAATTTCGATTAGTATATGCTATTGTTCATTTTATCGATATCGGTGATTAGTTTGCATAAGCTAGTGATGGCGGTCTGTCGTTGCATTTGGCATTCAATCATAAAGAGCAAATATTCTGGGGACAGTGAGATTATATTACTTTGCAAGCTGTCTTTGAAGGTCATAAGTGAATCATTTGTTTCCTTCCATTCCTTGAAATCACTCTCGAACATTGCGAGTCTAGCGTTGGCTAAATAGCAGCTGTTGTTGTGGGTTCGGAGGTTGCTATCTGTGATTGAATTAATGTGTAAAAACAAATCTTGGATTTCTTTTGGTGAGATATGCTTAATGTCTGATTCTGTTATTTCTTTACTGTCCGAAGCGTTGAGTATTTTGATGATTTGATTGATTGCTTTTGAATGTGAAGAGTCCGATGTCTTGAATTTTTTTCTAAACCGGGCAAGACCGTCAGTGTAATAGGTTGTTTTTTTGAAGTACTCTTTGTGAGATTGAATCGTTCTGACAGGGTCTATTTTAGAGCTTAATGGAGTTGTTGGTTGGATGGTCTGTGCGGGTAAGCCTGTAAGCTTGTGGATTGATTCTTCGACTATCTCTCTGTTTATGGTTAGTCGTTTTAGTCGATTGGTTTGCTGATTGATTTTAATTTCGACTTGGTTGAACTCTAGAGAATTGATTGGGATGACGGTCCCTAGGTTAATAGATTCTAATGTTTTTACGAGTTGTTGTTGAATGTTGATATTGCAAACTATAGCGTACAACTCCCAGTATTTTGTGATTGCATTATCGATGTTTTTATTGGTTTGATAGTCGCTAAGGTTTTGGGCTTTACAGTTGGATAAAGTTTGGCTTTTTATCTCGGTTAGCGACAGGTCGGCACTGCCTTTATTAGGATTAATTTTTTCGATTTTGGGTAAAAGAATATCTGTGTAGATGGAGCTATCGAAGGTTGGAGAATTTTTTTCGCTTAGATCGGATATTCTTTTTTCGAGGTAGGTTTGATAAGCTTTCTCAAATTCTTGGAATATGTGGGCTGTCGGTGTGTTGATGTTTGAATCTTCGGAAAAAGCGTTGCCGCTATATGTGATGAGTGCAATAATGGATAAGAAAATGTTCTTCATATGTTTTATCTTACTGTGCTCTTGAGATTAAGTGTGAATTGAGTGTAAATTTTCATTTATTTTTTGAATTCGACTGTTAGGGGGATAGCTCATGGGTAGTTATTCTGTAGCCAATCCCCCTTACGCTTGTAATTTCAAATCGAGTTATGTTTAAAGTGTTGAGCTTTCTCCGGATGCGGGAAATGAATTGGTCGAGAGTTCGGGACTCTGGGTAGTAATCTAAACCCCAACAGAAATCGAAGAATTCATCTCTGCTGACTACCCGGGTTCCTTCGAGGCGGAAGAGCTGTAAGATCGCAATCTCTCTTGGTGATACCTGCTCTATCAAGTCAGGGTTGGCGCTGTTGCTTATAGATAATTGCTTGGGTGTAACGAGTAATTGGTCGAACATTACGAATGAATCGTGATTGTTGTTGTCAGATTCGGTGTTTACTCTTCTGGTGGCCGATCGGATCCTTGCAATTAGCTCTTTCTTTCCAAAAGGTTTTCGAAGAAAATCGTCGGCACCGAGTTGGAGGCCTGCTACTACGTCAATCTCGTCGTTTTTAGCAGATAGAAACAGAATGGGAGTCGAACTGTCTTTTTTTCGTATCTTCCGGCAAACTTCGTAGCCATCTAGTTCTGGAATCATGATGTCTAGGCAGATAAGGCTGTATAGGCCTGTTTTCCAAGCATCGATAGCAGCTGTGCCCGATGAGACGCAGAAGGGTGCGAATCCTTCGGATTCTAGGCACTCTTTCAGGATTTCCGAAGTTAGAGGATCATCTTCGACAATTAAGATATTCATAAGTGAGACTGGTGTTTTCTAAGTTCGACTACAAACACGGCCCCGGATTGTCCATCGGATCTTTGTCTGACAAAAAGGTCGCCGCCAAATTCACGTAGAATCATTTTTGAGATCGTAAGGCCTAGTCCTGTTCCTTGGCGATATTCGGAGACGCCTTGTCTTAGCGTTTTAAAGGGCGTGAAAATGTCTTTGAATTTAGTTTCTGGGATGCCTGGTCCTCTATCTTTAAATTCAATCTGGAGGTTCGCCTTCTTTGGTTTATCTATGATTGAGATCTCTAGATGTTGACCTTTTCCGGCATATTTGTTCGCGTTGGATATAAGATTGGCAAACACTTGCAATAGCATTGGTTCAAGAATTTTTACGTGGTACTCTCTGTCTGTGGTAGTGAAATTTATTTTAATCCCTGTTTCCTTTAGTGCTTCATCGAATGATTCGATACTTTTATTGATGGTATTCACAAGATTCACTTTCTGATTGCCTAGTGATGCTCTGCTCTGGCGTTTGCTAAGCGATGCGAGGAGGAGAGTGTTTTCGAGAATGAAATCGATCTGATTGACTTCTCGGGATATAATGCTTAGACGCTTTTGGGCGATCTGATTCGGTTGAACTAGATCTTCATTTAGAAGGTCAATTAAGAGCTCAATATTCGTCAGGGGCGTGCGTAACTCGTGCGATAAGGTGTTAGCAATCGAGATCTGGGTTCTGGCCCTTTTTATATTCCGACTTTTTCGGAACAGTATTAGTATAGCCGGTGTTATGAATAATAGAGATAGTAAAGAGGCTGTTAGCCAGATTTTCTTATTATAATTTATTTGTTCGGTCTGTTTCGTCCAGATTCTTAGTTCTAGTAGTGGATTTGAGGGGTTTTTGAAGCTATGCTGAGGCGGTTTGAGGTGTTCTTTCTTGGGCGAGACTATGGTTTGATAGCTTTCGATAATAGGGTGGTCGAATAGAGGTAGGGCCAATGTCTCATGCAGAGCGTAATCTGAAATTCTAAACACAACGAAAGTATTTGAGCTGGATTTTATCGTAATCGTTAAGGGTTCTCGGAACCAAACTAGTCTATTAGGAGGCGTTTCAATTAGTTTTGCTTTTATTTTGCTTCGTTCGTTATCGAGGGAGGGGGATCTGTTCGGTGTATCTCCGAACTCGAACGTTTGGCCGTTGATGGTTCCCCAACCATGATTTATCAGTTCGGTTGCGTGAAGGCAATGGTGTAGGGTTCCTTTGCCTGTTATCCATGAGTTGGCGAATTGCTCTAGGTCGGTTGAGATGCGATTTCCTAAATGTTCCCATTCGGAAAGGATCTCTGCAAAGTCGTGTTCTGATAATGCGGGGTGGATTATTGTTTTCTCTTTTGATAGAATCCATCCGGCGGCGAGACACAATATACCGGTGGCCAATAGGAAATTGGCCATTTTTAGGTAATCGACTTCTCTCTGTAGCATTAAAACGTAATTTTTTTGACTATTTTTGGATTGGCTTTAGTAGCCATAGTGTATCCCATCTGCTTCGGCCGAAATAGGCGTAGTTTGTGCTTTTTTCATTTTGGCCAAAGCGGTAAATATTCGGAGTTCCTTGCGAGATGTACTCACCTTTTGGAAGGATCGCAGAGTCTGATTCCCAAGTTCCTGGAATGTCGATTTTAGTGGTTAGTTTGAGACTGATTTTGGTTTGATTGGTTCGGATAAGTTTATTTGTTGATTTTATTGCGAATGCGGTGGTGTCGTTCTCTTCTGTGTACTCCCAGCCTGGGCTGATTTTGCCATTGCTTTGGATTACGATTTTTCTCGGCTCTGGTTCTAGGCTGTCTTCTATTTCGAGGGTGATTTCTGCTTCCTTTAAGGCGGTTTGATCAAAGCTCCAGTAGTTCGGTTGAAGTAGAGGTATCTTGAGATAGACTGGCAAGTAGTCATCTTTGTCTGTTGGGAATGATTTTGCGAATTTATAGGGAGTTGCTTTATCGCTTAGGTCGTCTTCATTGCATCTCCTATAGATACGGTTTAGTTCATGGAATCTATTTGTGTCTATAGCTTTTGTAGCCTCATTTTTATTGTTGGGATCTAATAGGGATCGACTTATCTCCTCCATCCGAGCCTGTGCGAGGTCGTTGAGAATCCATTTTAGGTTGTGTAATGTCGAGTTGTTTTCGTAGCCTCGATCGCGGAATTTGGTTTCTAGGAGGTCCCTAATATCTTCAATGCTGTCATGGTTTTTTTGGTTTGTTTGCGTACCAGTGTGCTGGGTGCTGTTTTTAATCTCGATTTGTAGGTCGGTAAGCATTCGTTGGTAAGTCGATAACTCTAGCTCATTTGCGACTTGTTGTGTTTGTATTAGCGACCACTTTGAATGGAGCCCGTTGATTAGTAGGTCTCGGTGGGTGACGCTTGATGTTGGTTTGAAATCTAGGTCCCAGGTTTCGCAAATTTTGTCGAGTTCTTTGGACGTTAATTTTTTTTGCTTGGTCAATTCTCTTTGTTTTTGCTGTTCATAACGGGTGATTCCATAAAAGTTTTTCTTGGTGGTGGTTTGGATTCCTCGGGCTTCGGTGCCTTTGATAGAGGTGTCTTCCTGGAATTTTGGGGTGACGCTATGGATGAAGTATTGGGTTTCTTTGCTATCATTGTTTCTTTTTGCCTTCAGGGAGATGGAAACGAGTTTGGGGCCGCTTGGTTGTCGGAAAGCTGAGATCGATTTTTTGGCCTCACTACCTTTTTTGACAAAGGCCACTTGCTGGTTTTTTCGATAGCCGATAGGTGGGTAGATTAAGTAGCGGTCGTGACCTTTTGGTGGTTTTTCACTGGTTCGGTAGTTCGCATCTATTGGCTCTATGAATAGATGGAAGGTCCCTTCGTCAGAGGTGGTTGATTCGATAAACTTTTTGAAAGATTGGGAACGCGATTCGGAGAAGAGGTTCCAGTTTATTTTCGGTTTACCTTCGTCTTCCGTTATTAGGATAAGGAGTGGGGGAGTACCGTTTGGCTTGATCTGATAGAGCCAATGGGTGACCTGGTCTTGGGAGTGAGGGATTTTTGCAATACGAGACAGGTTTAAGTCCCCTCTAAGGGCAGGAGTATTTTGGTAGAAAGCTTCTATCTCCTGTTTATACTTGTCGGATTGGTAGAATAGCGGTAGCCGCTGTGTTGTGGTTTCAGCTGCGGTTAAGTTTGTGAATAGATCTTGGATCTTGGATTCTTCTTCTAGTTGATCCGATGACTGAAGAGCGGTGGCAGATAGGCTGGCGATTAGTAAGCAAATTTTAATTAGATTTCTCATTTGCACTAGAATGCCATAGTTGGCGTTTTATGTGTGACATGAGTGTAAATTTTGCTTTTAATTTTAGAAGCTGTTTTTAGCGATTACTCCAACCTGCAGCCGTTCAATCTTTTCTGGCTTGTCTTGTTGGGATTCGGTAGCTCGAGCCTTTTTGGAGTTTATTGAGAAGAGTGAATAGGGAGGGGCAGGCTTGATCAGCCTTTCTACCGTGTGGAATTACTCATGCCACTAGGGAGGTGTCGCAGGGCCGGAGGGCTAGATCTGCTAGTTGGACTAGTATCTTGGATATACTACCCTCCCACCGGTGCTTGCTTCAAACCAAGCGCTTCGTCGGCTTTGGAGAATTTCACGCCTACTGTCTTCGATACTCCAAACTCCTCCATGGATACACCATACATCACGTCGGCGCGGGACATGGTGCGCTTGCTGTGAGTGACGATGACGAACTGGCTGGAGCCGATGAAGCGGTCTAGTACGCGGATGAAACGGGAGATATTGGCCTCGTCCAGTGGGGCGTCGAGCTCGTCGAGCACGCAGAAGGGCGAAGGCTTGACCATAAAGATGGCGAAAAGTAGGGCCACGGCAGTCATCGAGCGCTCGCCACCAGATAGGAGCGTGATGGACTGGAGCTTTTTGCCAGGAGGCTTGGCGATGACGTCGATACCAGCCTCGAGGGGATCTTCATCCTCGACTAGGGTTAGGTCGGCTTTAGCCTTTTCGCCGAAGAGTTCTTTGAACATGTCGCGGAAGTTGATGCGCACTTGCTCGAAGGTCTCGGAAAACATCTGGCGGGTATCGCGATTGATACGGGCTACAAGTTTGAGTAGCTCTTCTTTGGCATTCTCGAGATCGTTTAGCTCGCGCAGGTTGAAGTTGTACTTCTCCTCGAGCTCTTCGTACTCGGCGATGGCGTCGAGATTGACTGGGCCCATGGCATCGAGCTTGGAGCGCATCTCGCCGACGATCTCTTCTACAAAGTCCCAATCGGGTTCACTAGGGTCTTGAAAATCGGTGGTGGGAGCGCCATTCTCATCGAGCGAGGTGATGGCGGTAGGCTCGGTATCCACACCGCGGGCTTTTTTCTGGTGAGCGATGACGCCGAGTAGCTGGTGGGCATCTGGCTCGTAGTGCTCTAGCTCGGTCTGGTAGCGCTCGCGGGTATTGGTCTCGAGGTTTTCGACATGGATCTCGTACTGAGAGACGAGTAGCTCCTCTTTGTTGCGCTTTTCGGCGACTTCCTGCACCAGTTTGCGCTTGGAGGTGAGCTCTCCCTCGCCGGACTCGATTTTCTCAAGGTACTCGCCGCGCTTGGCGAGTAGTTGCTCTTGGCTCTCGGCTAGCTGAGTACGCTCGGTGGTCTTGGTCTCGATCTGTTGTTTAAGAGTCTCGTTTTCCTCGGCACCTTTTTTGATGCGCTCTTTGTAGTCCTCTGTCTCGGAGCGACGGCGGGAGATGAGGTCTTCAAACTCCTGTAGTCGATTCGACATGGGAGCTTTCTGGTTTTGCAGGTTCTCCTTGGAGCCGCGCTCCACGGCTAGGCTGGTGCGCGCCTCGGTGACGAGTTTGTTCAGCTCGTCCTCGCGGGTGCGTGCCTCCTCGAGATGCGAGATAGCGCGCTCGATGGTCTGGTCTAGCTGCGAGACGGTGATGTTGTCGTGGTCGAGCTGGGCGCGATTCGATACCATGCCCTGCTCGATGCCGGAGCCGCGCTCTTCGATCTGCTTTTGTTCCCAGAGGATGCTTTCGATCTTTTGGGTGAGAGCATTGAGATCGGTCTCGACGACGGATAGCTTGCCCTCGATGGAGGAGGCGACGACTTTTTCATCCTGCAGGCGAGCACGGGCGCTCTCTAGAGAAGCCTCGAGTGCGCCGACCCGGGAGTTCAGCGCATCGCGGCGTTCCTGCATTTTTTTCACCTCGCTGTCGAGCGAGCCGGTGACGCGTGATAGATCGCGGATCTCGGACTGGCGTTTGAGGAAAGAGCCGGACTCTTCTGCGGAGGAGCCGCCATGGATGACGCCCTCCTTGGAAATGAATTCGCCATTCAGCGTGGCGACGGCTTTGTCGCTAGCTGATTTGCGGATAGCGAGAGCCGCGCGAAGGTCCTGCGCGATGATGACATCGCCGAGTATGCGTTGTACTAGAGGCTCTACCTTTGCAGCGGGGGTGATGACGGAGCTGGCCCAGCAGAGGGCGGCATCGGGTAGGCTAGCGTTTTTCTTTTTCGCCGGTGCCTTGCCGAGGTGATCGGCCGCGATCAGTGAGGCGGTGCCGAGTTTGTCATTTTTCAGGGCGTCGATGACTTTCTCCGCTACGTCGACGCCATCGACTACCACGGTCTGCATCTGGTTGCCTAGGGCTGCCTCGATAGCAGCGGCGTATTTGTCCTCGGTATCGATGTAGGCGTACAGTGGTTTGTGGATCTCCTGCTGGTTGATGTCGTCTCGGGTCAGCTCGCCTTTGAGCACGGCCTGGGTGCCCTGGGCAAATCCCTCGCCATCGGCCACTAGCTGCTCGAGCACATCGAGACGGGAGAGTTTTTCGGCATTGATCTTGTGCAGGCTGGAGAGGTCCTCGAGGCGCTCCATGGCGGAGCTTTTTGCCTGGCGATAGCGCAGCTCCATATTATCGAGCTCCTCCTCGTGAAAAGCGATCGACTCGCGGTGCTCATCCAGATGGCGGCGCAGCTCTTCGGCCTCATTGCGGCGTAGCTCCTCTTCGCGGCGCAGGCTGCCGATCTCGTCGGTGAGCTCGAGTAGGCGATTTTTGTCGGTGTCGAACTGTAGGCTATTCGCCGCGATCTGGGCAGATAGCGTGGCGATGGTCGATTTGAGTGTGGTGCGCTCTAGTTCGGAGTCGCGGATCTCGCTGTTGTACTTCTCGCGGTTCTCGCGGGCGATGGCCATCTCGGCCTCGTATTTGCCGAGTATCTCTTCCTGCTCGTCGATGCGGATCTCGACATTGGCTAGGGTCTCGGTAGCGGTCTCGAGTTCCTCGCGTTGGTTGGTGAGTTTCGACACCGTTAGATCGATGTCTTCCTCGTTTTTCTCGATGAGTAGGCGCTGCTCCTGGGAGCGTTCGTTATTAAACTGGATGCGATTGCGAGCCGTCTCGATCTCATTGTCGTGAGTGGAGATGCTGTGCTGGATCTCGCTGAGCTTGCTCTCTAGCTCTTGGTGCTCGAAGCGGGCCGAGGCCATGGCGGCCTGCTTCTCCTCGATCTCTTTCTCGAGGGAGTCTTGCTGGACGCGTAGGTTTTGGCTGGAGACAGCCATCTCCGAGGCACTGGCTCGCATCTCGCGCCACTTGCGGTGGCTGAACTGGATGTCGAGTACGTGGACTTCTTCCTGCAGGTTTTGAAAGCGTTTGGCCTTTGATGCCTGGCGGGAGAGTGAGCGGATCTGGCGCTCCTCTTCGGCGATGATGTCGCGCACGCGCACTAGGTTTGCCTCGGTGTAGTCGAGCTTGCGCAGGGCTTCTTTCTTTTGCTGCTTAAACTTGGTGATACCGGCGGCCTCCTCGAAGACGGCGCGGCGGTCCTCAGGCTTGGAGCTGAGCAGCATGTCGATTTTGCCCTGCTCCATGATGGAGTAGCTGGTCCGGCCGATGCCGGTGCCCATCAGTAGCTCGTGCACATCTTTGAGACGGCAGGGCGCTTGATTGATGAGGTACTCACTCTTGCCATCGCGATAGACACGACGGCCGATGGCGACCTCGTCGTAGTCTGTCTGGAGCACTTCGGCGCAGCCAGTCAGCGTCAGGCATACCTCGGCCATGCCTAGAGCTGCGCGCTTGTCAGTGCCGTTGAAAATGACATCGGCCATCTCGCCACCACGCAGTGCCTTGGCGGAAGTCTCGCCGAGGACCCAGCGCATGGCGTCTACGATGTTGGATTTGCCACAGCCGTTTGGCCCGACAATACCGGTCACTCCTTCGTGGAATTCGAGCTTTGTCTGATCAGCAAATGACTTAAAGCCATGAATCTCAAGGGTCTTGAGTAGCATGCGGTGTCTGAATGTGGTGGTGTTTCGGTGCTGGAGGCGACTGTGCGATCACCCCCGAAGCTAAAGTGTGCCTATCCCACCCCATGTCGAGTGAAAATCTCTCTCCGATTAGTTTTTAATAAATCTGAAGCAGCAGTCTGGTTTTTATATCAAAATTGCGAAAAATATTGAAAAAGCTTCTCTAAAATGATTTTTGATGATTTATCTATTGATTTTTTTTGAAAATGTTAGAACATCTTGAACGGAATCGCAGATATGGACTTCAAAGAAGTGAAAAGAAGGGATAAAGCCCTACCGATTGAGAAGATCATTTTTGTGATCATGGGATTGGCCCTGATCACAGTGGTGACGGTCAAAACCATGAACTCGAATGAGAGTTCCGGGCTGACCAAGAATGAAGTCCTGATCAGCGAGTAAATTTTTAGAAACACTTTGTGCGGAACGGGGCGGCCCGGTGCGTGGATTTCGATTCACAAGCCGGGCCGTTTTTCTGTACTGACACAGGGATTTTTCCTCTTCCCGATGAGGCAGGTCGGGGCTAGGCTGTCAGCCGTATGGCACTACTGGACGTGAGAGATCTCAAGACCTACTTCCACACTCGAGATGGAGTGGTAAAAGCAGTCGATGGCGTCTCATTCTCGGTGGAGAAAGGCGAGACGGTAGGCATCGTCGGTGAGTCGGGCTCTGGCAAGTCGGTGACCTGCTATTCGCTGCTGCAGCTGATCCCTCAGCCTCCGGGTAGGATCGAGGGTGGGCAGGCTCTATTCGATGGGATGGATCTGTTGAGTCTGTCCGAGCGAGAAATGCGAGCTGTGCGCGGTAGTCGGGTCGGCATGATCTTTCAGGATCCGATGACGTCGCTAAATCCCTATATGAAGATCTCGACGCAGCTGATCGAGCCGCTACGTCTGCACCAGGGGATGAGCAAGAGTGAGGCTCTCGATCGAGCGATAGCTGAGCTGGATGCGGTGGGCATACCCGACCCGAAATCTCGGATCCAAAGCTACCCGCATGAATTTTCCGGCGGGATGCGCCAGCGGGTGATGATAGCCATGGCCATGATCGCTCGCCCCGAGATACTGATAGCCGATGAACCCACTACAGCGCTGGATGTGACGATCCAGAAGCAGGTGCTCGACCTGATCAAGCAGCGTCAGGCCGATCTTGGCACGGCGGTGATCTTTATCACTCATGATCTGGCGGTGGTCTCTGAGGTCTGCGATCGGGTGAATGTGATGTATGCTGGGCGTCTGGTCGAGCAGGCGGCTGTGCGAGATATCTTTACTCAGCCACGGCATGCCTATACTCGGGCGCTGCAGCGCTCGATCCCTGCTATGGGTACTCGAGGGGAGGATCTTTTCACCATCCCGGGGCTCCCGCCCAATTTGGCCAAACCGATCGAGGGCTGTGCTTTTGGGCCACGCTCGGGGCATGACCACAGTGGTGATGGCGCTGCCCAGCCGGAGCTAGTCGAGGCGGCACCTGGGCACTGGGTGCAGGACTGCCAGCACTGCGCGACTCTGGGATCATCAATGTAAATTACCGATACTGACTGATATGGCCTATCTAGAGCTAGAAAATCTGACCAAGCATTTCGAAAAGAGCGAAGGCTGGTTCACGCAGCCGACTGTGGTGAAGGCAGTGGATGGTGTGGATCTGACGATCGAGAAAGGAGAGATACTGGGGCTGGTCGGCGAGTCTGGCTGTGGCAAGTCGACGCTGTCGCGCCTGATCATGCAACTGATCGAGCCTACCAGTGGTAGTGTGGTGCTCGAGGGTGAGCGGCTGGCCGATCTATCGCCACAGGAGATACGAGGCCGGCGTTGCGATTTTCAGATGATCTTTCAGGATCCGTATGCCTCGCTGAATCCTCGGATGACGATCTATTCGACGCTGGCAGAGGCGGTGCAGACTCGTGGGCAGGTGGAGCAGGCTGAACTACAGAATAGAGTCGGAGAGATCATGGAGCGAGTGGGGCTAGATCCGCGCTTTGTCCGAAAGTATCCTCATGAGTTTTCTGGAGGTCAGCGGCAGCGTATCGCTATCGCCCGAGCTCTCGCTACCGAGCCTAAGCTGGTGATCGCAGACGAGCCTGTGTCTGCTCTGGATGTATCGATCCAGTCACAGATACTGAATCTGCTGCGCGAGCTACAGCGCGAGCTGAATCTGACCATGATTTTCATCACTCACGATCTATCGGTAGTGAGGTATATAGCCGATCGCATAGCAGTGATGGAAGCGGGCAAGATCGTGGAGCTGGATGAAGCGGAGGCGGTGTTTGATAGGCCGAAGAGTGACTGCGCGAAGAAGCTGCTGGAGGCTGTGCCGAAGATACAGTTCAGACCTTAAGATAACTCGATTGTGGCGCTTCTATCACCCCGCTGGGGTGGGTAGTATTTTCAGGTTTTGCACCGGGGTTTCACCCCAGGCTACTATCTCTTCGCCCCTCCGGGGCGGACTCAGTCCCGAAGGGGCTAGTAGATGTTAGCCCGTGGTAGCGTAGCCACCGGATTCGTAAACTGCCTAGCCGCAGCCCAGCGGGGTGCTAGAACTACTTGCTCATTTTACGCTTTGCTCTCGCCGTTCGTTAATCGCACGAAAAAGGGATATCCGAATCTGGGATTTACGCGACAGGTGCCAAAGGGGGATACTGAGATCTGACAGATTGTTTAGGTGGCTCAGCCTGTTGGTCAGCTGAAGGCTGACCCTACGTATGTAGGATCAAATTGTAGTTGATCGACTTCCCTCTTCTTGGCTTGAATCGCTACTGCCACTGGCAGAGTTGCTCGGGGAAGGGGCACTCGGCGCACTCGGAGGTATCCTCTAGGCAGAAGTCGTCGTAGATTTGTAGTAGGGCTTGCTGCTGGTAGTAGCGTTTGATCGTGGGGTGTTTTTTTGTGCCAAATAGGCGTAGCTGAGCGCGGCGTAGCTTTTCGTTGCCATCGACCGCTGGTAGAGAAAGGAAAGCTGCCCATAGCTCTGGGTGATCAGCTAGGCAGTAGGGAAATAGGACATTGCCTAGGATATCGCGTTGGCGATCTTGGCCGATCAGGCGCATGGCTTTGGCGGCTCGTTTGGAGTGGAGTGTGTAGTGGTGCTGCCAGTGGTCGTGCTGTAGCGACTCCAGTAGGACTGTCCAGTGTTTGGTGATATCTGCGGTGGGGTTTTTCCATATCGCAGAAGCGGCATTCCAGCTATCAACTAGCGCGGCTAAAGCACCTAGCCGACGCTGGGGATGATTGACAGGGCGCGTGCCTGCGAGGTGCCATTTGATGGCTCGGCGTTCGTCTTTGGCCTCGATCTCGGGGCGGATTTTCCACCAGTGTTGCCAGAGGTCTTTTAGGTAGGTGCTGGTTTCTTCGGATAGGGATGCGTCGTGCACTTCTGTCTGCATCCAGCCGGCAGTGCCATACCAGTGCGCCTCTCGTGCGGTGCTGGGTAGGAGGAGCATGGATTTGATAGGGTTTCGCTGTGCCATGATCGACATGGCGTATTTGTTCTTACGATAGCCGAGTGCTTCTGCGATGGCTTGATACATCATCTGATCGGCACTGGTGGCATCGGCCATAGCAGATAGGCGGCGGGATTTTCGTTCGAGGCGGTACTGGGCGGCCGACTCGATAAGTGTCTCTGCGGCGGTGTCGGAGAGTTGTTGTAGAGGAGTCAGGCAGCGGCCGGGGAATGCCTCGGCCAGATCTCGGGCCTTGGCGTGGTGTAGCCAAGCTGGGTCGATCCGCAGCTGTGTGATCTCTTGGTGCTGGGACGTGCGTGTGTAGAAATCACCGCCATCGTGATCGTGGTTGAGGAATACATGTAGTACCACATCGTCGAAATGTGTATTCGCTCCGTGACCGTGGCTCTCCCAGCTGTGTAGGGATAAATCGATCTCTAAACTGCCGCTATGCAGCTGGCCATCGATGCGCACCGCGACTTCGGTGAAGTCGGGGCCGGCGGAGTGATTCCAATGACCAAACTGGACGATCTCTATAGTCTCGCCGCGTGTTCCTGAGAAGTGGCGGCCAAACTCTCCACCGAACCACATGGCCTGTAGCTCCATCTCGGGAATGTCGATAGGGCTGGGCTCGGCGACCTGACTGCCGGATGAGGCAAAGACCTCGTCTCTGAAGGAGGCGTAGCGGTTGGCAGCGGTACGGTAGGTGGTCATGGGAGGGGCGCTTATCGCAACTCAACAGAGCGGATCTTTGGAGAGGCCATCTCGACTGCTGTATCGTCGATCTTTATCTCGACCTGCCAGGCGTGGGCTTTGGGGAGTTCTGATAGATCCAGTGAGGCAGGTGTGATTTCTACGACTCGGCTGTAGCCGGGTTTGAGCTGGTAGCTTTCGCTAATGGTCTGCCACTCGGTGTGGGAATCGATCTTACCATCGCCAGTGCTGTCGATGCCGACTCGGGTGGTGACGCCATCGACCCATGGGCCGGGGCTGGTGTAGTCTGTGCTCATCTGGGTGACGAGGTAGAATTGGCCTTCGGCAAAACCTACTGTGGGGTCTGGGTGACCTTTGCCAATTGTCTGTTGATGCTGGAACTCCTCTTTCATCAGGTCGCTGGAGTGAAACCGCGCGACGCCCATCTCGCCGGACACTTTGTCGTGGTCACAGAAGAGGTAATACTCACTACCTACCTTGATCGCCGTCCAGTCACCGTACGCTTCCTGTAGGGGCTCGTGGATTTCGTAGTATAGAGCACCGCGACGACGCTTTTTTTTGCCTTCCTTAGGTGCTTCGAGAGGTTCGGCTTTTGAGCTGATGTGGTGGTAGATGCCGAGCTGGCCAGTCGGAGTGGTCCGGTGGTCTACGGGAAAAGGGTGCTCGTGGGGCTCGAAACCAGTCAGCCCATCGGAGCTCGAAGTGTGGCCGGCCAGAGGTGAGTCCCAGGCATTGCGCTGGGCATTGATCGGCGACCAGTCCTCGTAGATGATGTGAAAGTCGTCGTCGGCATCGTCGATAAAGACAGCACAGTCTGAGCCTGCCGAGGGATCTCGGAAAGCGACGCCCATCTTGATGGGTAACTTATCGTCGGTCAGGTCATCGTCGATGATCAGATGAGGGTCTTGGTCATTTGGAGCATCGTAGTAGATATAGAAGTGACCATTTGAGTATTCGGCTGTGGTGACCCAAGTGATGCCTCCGAGTGAGCCCAGATCTTTCCAGGTCTTCATATCGGTAGAGTGAAAAGCGTGATAGCCACCTTTTCCCTGAGCAAAGAAGTAGTAGTCATCATCGGCGACTGGCAGTAGCACGGGAGCATTGCCAGCTTTGGGGCCGACATTTTCCACGGGATTCCACTCCATCCATTCGGTGGATTGGGTGAGGGTGATAGAGCTGAGTTGGGTCGGAGTCTCTAGTGGGTGAATAGCTGAGGTGTATGAACCTGTATCCTCGGTCGGCACAAGATGGCCGTTCTGTGCTGCTGTGCCGGCAAACTCACCTGTAGCTGTAGTCCAGTCGCCGATGGTAGCGATAGCAGGCTGTGTGGCGGCAGGTTTGGACTGGCGTTTGGGGCGCTTGGGCAAGTGCTCTGCCGATCCCTGCTCTGGGGGCGGCGCTGGAAAGTTGTAGATCATCTCTTGTAGCGATTTTCCCTCGGGAACGGGTACTGCGATATCGGCTTTTTTGTGAGGTTTATCAGCACTCCAGGCGGACGATGCCAGGAGACACAGACTCGCTACGTATAGGATTTTCATAGTCACCTACACTGAAGGATTCAGGTGCAGAGGACGATGATTAATTCGCCGGTTTTGCGGTAGTCGGAGAGTAAATGACCCGCAGGTTGGGATTGGCTACAGGGCTGCGACTGGCAGACCAGACGCCATCGACTGCTATCGCGTACTCGATGTCTGGCTGCACTGGCTCCGCTAGGACGAGTTCGACTTTCTGAAAGGCCTCGTCTAGGACCGTGATTTGTTTGATTGCGAGCGGAGATTCTGCATTCGCTTTCTGGATACGATAGGCCCAATCCATTTTTGCGGTGTCGGGCAGGAGGGGGTGAGAAAAGGAGAGTTCGAAACTGTTTGTGTTTGCCTGAACGTGGGTGACTTCGAATGGCGATGCATCGGGATTCCAGGAGACTTGATAAACTTCGAATTTCGTTCGGCTTCGCTTAGGCTCATAGCGGTTGGATTGTGCGACGATCCATGTTCCGTCCGATCGTGAGAGTATCGCATCGGTGGCGAAATTTTTGCCTGAGTGTATCTGGACTAATAGATGGGTGTCGCCGGTTTGGCTGTAGCGATACCATTGGTTTTGAGATTTTAGTCCGCACCACGCTTGTCCTGTAAATATTCCTTTCCCGATTGGGTTGCTCTTCCAGGTGATATTCTTAAAGGGGGAGGGAGAGTTTATCGGCGCAGGTTTCTTGGATCGGTGTTCCATAAACCGATCGATTTTCCCATCTGAATTAGTATCAACTAGTGTGGTAAAGTTTTGGGCTTGGGAGACCATCCAGTGCCCTCGCATTTCGTTTACGGATTTGGATTTGGATTTGGATTTGGATTTGGATTTGGATTCTGGCGCGAAAGGGTCGGACACCGCAGCAATCCATTCTATTTCAGATGGTGCGCGCAAACCGGTTGCGATTTTGTTCCATTGTTGGTCTTCAAATGTCCAAACCTCTCCTCGAGTGGTGCATAGAGCTATCGAGCCGTCTGGCTTCTCGGCGATGGCATTGGTGATGAGTTTGTGTTCTGGTCGAGTGGGGATTTTCTCCCAGATCAGCGGTGAATCGCTGGCTAAAGCGATCTCGCACGACAGCCATAGTAGCGGTAAGAGTAGTCGTAGGCCCAAGGAGGGCCAGCCTTCAGCTGCTTGGCAGGCTGAGCCGAAGCAATGGCTAAGGTTGCCGGGCAGCTGAAGGCAGCCCCTCCTTGTTTTTTCTGGGGCTAGTTTAGGTCGAAGTGATCGGCGTTCAGTAGGCATGGCTTAATAGAGATCGGCGTAGTCTTCGACTTGAGTTCGACCTTCCCAGTATATGACGGCCACGCCTCGTTCGGGATCGAGCCGGTAGCCTCGGTAGAGTCGAGCCGGTGGATCGTTAGGTAGTGGCAAATGCTCCACGGGGGCTAGGGGCTCTAGTACGATATCTCCTGCGGCTTCCCATGCAGGCCCAGGATCGACAAAGCGGCCTGTCCAGCGAGCGACCCACTGGCAGCTAGGGATATCGAACGCGAGGTTCTTACCACCTGGTAGGCCGATCAGAAGCGCATCATCAGAAATGGATTTTAATCCTGCCCGTACTACGATGGGTTCGGTATCGGGGATTTGTTCGGTGATGTCGGGTTTCAGGAGCCCATCGGGCAGGTCAGTGGGATCGATCGTCTCCAAGTAATGCCAGACGTCTGCGGCTTCCTGTAGTGATAGTTGGTGGGGGGCTTCGCGGCTCAGAAATGTGCCGAAGTGAGTCGGAGTTATTCGCTGGGGCACTGTGTCTAGAGACTGGCTGACGACTCCGGGAGGGCGCTGGGTACCTAGCCCATGGCACAGGACACAATTTTTACCTGCCAAAGAGAGAAGTTGTTTCCCCCGTTCCTTGTTACCTTTAGGTAGTGTTACTGGGTTTTTGTTATCTTCCTGTTTTAGCTGTGCCACTAGGCTGTCGAGAGAGTTGGTGGGGTATATCGGCATGCGCGCGGATAGGTAGGAGCGGACCGGTTCGTTATCCTGTGAGTTTTGGTAGAGGGTCTTGGCCCACCATTGGTCAGTTAGTTTTTGGCCTACGCCATCTAGCTTTGGCGGATGCGAGCTCCATCGCTCGTCGCAGATGGAGTCGAGGTCGGTCGTGGTGAAGAAAAATTCTCTAGCTGATTCAGGCCCGCCTTTGCCGCCGCGCTCATGGCAGGCGTAGCAGTTTTGAGTCGATAGTGTCCAATCGATAGCGGGCGGGGGAGATGTGTGTTGGATACGACTGAGCGCTTCTCTGAGGGCTGTTTTCTGTAGCTCTCCCAGACCGTAGAATGGTACCTCGCCACCTGTTGGTCTTTCCGATAGACAACCGAGGGCTGTGTCGGTTTTTAGTTCCTGTAGCGGCTTGGACAGGGTAGGGGGCGCATCGACGAGTCCACTGTGGCAGGCTGTGCAGTTTTTACTGGCGAACAATTTGCGGCCTTTATCGACTAGATGGGTGTCAGGGCTGAATGCGGCGGAGCTGTCTTTGAGTACGTTCAATAATGGGTCGGGTAGTTCGACTTTTGGCGTGGAATTGAGGTAGGAGCCGATATCGATGGCTTCTGCCTGGGTTAAATCGAAGCGGGGCATCCGTCCCGAGGGGCGATGTTTGTTGGGGTGCATGATCAGATCGATCAGCGCTTCGCGCGGGTAGCGGTCGGCGAGGTTCATCGGTACGCTGGGCAGCGATGTCTGGTACACTTCCTCATCGGCGGATAGCCAGGGTGGTCGATAATCCATCTCTGGGGCATGGCAGGACACACAGCCGACTTGGTGGTAGAGCAGTCGGCCGGTATCGATATCGCCATCGGGGAAGCCAGGTAAAGGCTCGTGCAGCGTGGCCAAGAAATGTTTGAGAGCTTCGATCTCTTCCAGATCTCTATCCGGCCCAGCGAACAGACTAGGCATGATGGTATCGGTTTTCACGAAGCGCGGATTGCGAATCATCATCTCCAGGTCGAGAGGTTCGAAGCGGTCCGCGACTCCTGTCAGACGGGTCCCCGTACGCCCAGTGAGCGATGTCTTCAGGTGCGCAGGCGGTGTGTGGCAGGCGACACAGTTGAGTTCATTGAGAAGGATCAGCCCGCCCTTGGCGAGATGCTCCGGTCCGTCGAGCTCGGTGTGAAATCTCTCGAAGCCTACCACGTAGGGGTAATTAACTGGCTCGGCATGGGCGGGGTGGGCGGTTGTTTTGGGCGCTGCGCCAAGTAGTAAAACAGATGCACCCAGTAAACTGAGAATCTTATAGTGCGCGATTTCTAGCATACGATTGCTGGAATGTGTAGAAAGCCTCGGTTGGGATTATGAATCGGATAGCTGTTTTCGAAAATCCATAGCACTGTGTAAGACTCGGACTATTTGGAGGGCATCGTCCTTGATGCGAAATAAGATCACGTGCTTTCCTTGGCTAGCCAGTTGGCAATCGGGGAACAAATCTCTACGAAAACGAAACTGCTGTGGGTTTGATAAAATCGTTTCGAATCGATTCCACATCGCTTCGAGATACCTGTCTTCTTGTTCCTCCCCCCAAGTTTCGAGAGTGTATTCGCGGATAGACTTTAAGTCGCTTACCGCAGCATCAGTGAGTTCGAGCCTCATTAGTCAGAGGTTATTTAGAATTTTCGCCACGTATCAGCTGCTTGAACTCGGTTTTGGAATCTACTGCAGTGAACTCGCCTGCTTCGAGTTGTGCAAACCCAATTGCAGCCTCTCTTGTTAACCATTCATTCTCGTGGTCTTGCTTGATTGAAAGTCGCAAAGCCTCTCGAATCACCTCGCTCGCATTGTTGTAGAGCCCAGAATCCACTTTCTTCTTCACAGCAGATTCGAGTTCAGGAGTGAGTGAAATATTCATAGTGTAACCTATCGGGGGATGATAAAGATTGTCAAGGTTTGTTATATGAGGCGTTGCTGCACTATCCCAACGCCTCCTCAAACCTCTCCACCAAATCTTCCGGATCCTCGAGACCTATCCATACTCGTAGCAAATCCCTAGGTACCCCGCAGCTTTCGGCCCAGTCGAGTTCGTCGTAGTGGGCTAGGAGGGTGTAGGGGCAGACTAGGCTGAAGTTGGTGCCTAGGCTGGGGCCTTTGGAGATGCGTAGTTTGTCGTAGAAGGCTTGGGCAGCCGCTGGGCCACCCTTTAGCTGCATGGAAAATAGAGCGCCGTAGCCTCCCTCCTCTCGGCGTAGGTCGTCGTAGTAGTCGGTCTGAACATTCGAGGGGTGCCAGATTTGCTCTACTGCGGGGTGATCGGTGAGGTAGTCGAGCACGGCGTCGGCATTTTCTTCCATGGCGGCGACTCGCTCGGCGAAGTGACGAGAGTTGATCTCTAGTGCGATGGCATCGGTACAGAAAAGAGGGCTGCTTTCTTGCTCGTTGGGCAGTGCCTCGCGAAAGGCTGTGTAGTAGGGAGACTTTGGATTGAGTATCACCGAGCCGGCTGCCACATCGCCTTCGCCAGAAAAGGTTTTGGTGAGGCTGGTGGTGACGGCATCTGCCAGCCGCATGGACTCTACGTTGATAGCAGATGCCACAGTATCGTCGACGATCAGTGGGACGTCGTGCTCCTTTAGGATCGGGGCGATCTCTCGGAGATTGGCTGTGCGTAGTAGCGGATTGCTAGGGATCTCGGAGAAAAGTCCGGCGGCTTGATTGCCTGAATTAAAGTATTCCGTGATCTGGTTGAGGCCACCATTCTCGGTGATCGACATATCGACGGCACCGTTTCGATTGCACTTTTGCTGTAGCTTGAGCGCATCGATGTAGGGAAACTCTAGCTGTATCGTAGGTAGATCCGGCTGGGCCTGGCAGACCACTCTATGGATAGCTGCGATGGCTGCCATGCCAGATGAAAATAGGTAGACATCGGTCTCGGGATCGATGCCCTCGTGTAGAGCCGCAAGGCGCTCGCGGATGAGCTTTCGTGCCTCCTCGCCCTGAGTCTCGATCTCCTCGGGCACAGGGGCATCGGATAGGGCTGCCTCGGCTTGGCGACTGCTGATGATCTCGCCCATGTGCTGCCAGCCTTTCCAGGCGATGGGGTAGTCTTTCTCCTTCACTAGTAGCACGGTGAGATTATTCCAGCCGTAGCTCTCGAGTCGTGCGCCCTCAGCACCTTGGCTTTTGGCAAAGTCGGCACAGCGCCAGGCGGCTGCTAGGGATGGGAAGACTAGGCATACCTCATCTTTTTTGGCGAACTCCTCCTGGGCGGCGTAGAAAAGCTCGGCCACGAGTGGGTGCTCGACAAAGCGAGGGTAGCCACACTCGAGCTGATCGATGACTCGGTCGTCGCCCTCCTCGTAGCCGATGACATCGGCCCAAGTGGGTAGGCATACCGATACGGCATGATCGCTGTCGGGTAGCGCCAGACCGAGATCTTCCGGTTGGCAGAAAGGCTTGGAGAAGGGGTCGCGTAGACTCATGGGTATTCTCTATATCACTCGATGACGACCTCCAATGGGCTGCCAGTGACGACAGGGGCTTTGCCCGCATCGTAGCGGATACTGGTCCACTGCCCATCGATGGGTAGGCGCACCTCCATCCAGTCCCAGGTCTCGGGCATGGCTGGGCGCACGGTGAGTTGCTGATCGGGGAGGGAATACTCCAGCCCTGCTAGGCCCTCTAGGTAGAGCAGGATCTTGCCTGCATTGAAGTTGGAGTATTGATCGCCAAATAGGGAAAGATCGCGGCGGTAGGCCTCTGGGGCGACAGGCACATCCCACTCGTCGTGGTAGTTGTAGTTCTCCAGATGATTGATGGTCAGCTCGCTGGCGGTGTCGCGGATGTCTTGAGAAAACATACCATCGAGGGTGAAGTAGGCAGTATCGGGTGTGTAGCCAAAGGCATTGTCGTCCTGGGTGGAAAACTCTTCAAATGACTGCAGTGCCATCGCCGTGGGGAACCACTCGCCATAGAAGCCCTTTTCTTTATCCAGCGCCCAGTTCTCTACCATAGCCTGTGCGTATTCTTTGGGGAAATGGCTGGAGCGCATCGCCCAAAAGGCAGTGGTCATTAGCATACCATCCTCTGGGGCGGCGAAGTAGTTTTCGACTTCGTGTTTCTGCCAGCGCTGGTCAAACATCAGGCGAATGAAGTCTGGGTCTTGGCGCACTTTCTTTTGCCAGTGCTCGACATCATTTTCTTCACCGATGAGAGCGGCCATTTTCGATAGGGTCGCTGCCACGTCGAATTCATTCATCCAGAAGCTGGGTAGGGCATGCTCGAACAGTTTGCGGAAGTGTCCATCGTAGCAATCGCGCAGAAACTCGACATCGCCGGTATGCTGATAGATCTGCCAGGCGCCTAGGACATGCTCGGAGGTTTCATTGCCATAGGCACCGCTGTGCCAAGAGATACCTTTGTTGTCTGATAGCATGCGGATGCCATTGCCGACCTGTCGCCAGCGTCCGGCCTGGGTGAGGTGCTTCCAGGTGAGCACATTGCCGTAGGCATAGTGAGATTTGTCCGCCATCCAGGCACCGACCTTTATCTGAAAGGCGGCATCGTAGCGGTGGATACCGAGGAAATTGTTTACCGCAGTCTGGGTGTGTGGCTCCATCTCCCAGCCTTTCTGCACATCGATGTAGTACATGATGTGCAGTGCCCAGAGGTAGTAATAGATATCGACAAATTTCTCATCCGAACAGCGGAAGTAAGGGACCTGCTCGTTGAGTAGTTGGTTCATCTCGGTGGTTTTTTCAGCCAGCCAGGGACGAGCGTTTTTCAGGATGTCCTGACCTGCTGCGAGAGCGGTGGCCTCATCATCGGCCATCGCCCAGGTGACCACGGTGCCCTCGGTATCGCATGGCACGAGAAAGGTGTAGTGCTGCACCTGCTGCTCGTCGGTATCGAAGACTATGGTCTGGGTGATGTCGCGCGAGGCACTGAGTGCAGTGGTCATGCCATCGTAGACACTGGGGCCGACGCGGGGACCGCCATTGGGGTCGGCTTTGGATTTAGCGGTGCCGCCCTCAGAGATGACGATGGCATTGGTCGGGCGGTCGATACGGATCTTTGCGGTCGATTCCACGCAGTTGCGGGTGAAGAAGCTTTTGCCAGCAAACTGTAGGATAACTGGCTGCGAGGCGGTGATGATGGAGGCGGCTGCGTCGTTTTTGCCGATGAACTTCTCCTCGCGAATGGTGACACCGCCGACCTCGTACTCGCAGATCATCCGATCTGGCCGCCAGAGCATGCTCTTGGGCACCGGAGTGGGGTATTTTTTGCCATTGATGACGACGCTACCGTAGAGCACGCGGGTGTCTTTGTAGAATTCCCAGCTCAGGTAGTCATTGCCCACGCCAGTATTCTCTGGGCCAGAGGCCATGCTCTCCACCTGGCCTGCACCGCGGCTGCGCAGATCGTGGTAGAAAGGGTGGGTGAGGCCGATAGTCTCCTGCTCGATCAGCTGCCAGCTGCTGTGATACCCGCCGATGTAGTAGGTTAGATTTCCCGCTAGGAAGCCATGCTTTCTACCCTGCACCTCGTGCTCGAGTCGCTCACAGTAGTCGGTGAAAGGTGGCTCTGCGGCCGTGCTGGTCAGGGCTGTCAGCGCGGCTGAAAGCAGAATGGTAAAAGTTCGAGCTAGAGCGGTCATAGACTGATGAGTAGGACGAATAAAGGGCAGCCTCTGCTAAGCGCAATCGCTATCCGAGGCATAAAAAAAGCCACCCCCTCCGCAAGGCATGCGAAGGAGGCGGCACTATGACCAGAAATTTTCTTCAGCCACGGAGCGAGCTGGCTTACTTTTTCTCCTTCAGCTTGGCTAGGACGCCCTCGAGAGCCTGGGATAGCTCCTCTGCTCGCTCAGGAGTGATCGCGATGCGATTTTGTACGGGGATCATGTGGTGTCCTGTCTTAGGGTTGGTGCGCACACCAGGGGCAAAGTCGAGTATGATTCTGTCGCCTTTGTCTTCTTTGCTAGTGGTGCGGATCAGGATCTTGGTAGCGACCATGGAAGAGGCGTTTTTGTAGTCGACGCGGAATTTCTTCTTTTCGGCAGCTGCTTTTTTCGCCGTAGGTTTGCGCTTGGCCGCGCTAGTAGTAGAGGCCTTTTTTTTGGCTGCTGTGGTTGCCTTTTTCTTGGCCGCTGCGGTGGGCTTCTTCTTAGCTGCTGCAGCCGTTGTCTTCTTTTTCGGCGCTGCAGCTTTTTTCTTGGCAGTGGAAGTGGCGCGTTTTTTGGCAGTAGTTGTCGCTTTCTTTTTCGCTGCTGCGGTAGAAGAGGCCTTCTTTTTAGAAGCAGTGGAGGATGCTGCTTTTTTCTTGGCCACCGTAGTAGCTTTTTTCTTGGCGGCGGTGGTGGTTTTTTTCTTGGCTGGGGCAGCCTTCGCCTTCTTCTTGGAGGTTATGGTGACGCTCATTAATACTTAGGGTTTTACTGATTATATAAACAACTTAAGTAAAGTCAAATATTTACAGGTATTAAATATAATAGCTCTAGTAAATCGAAAGAGACTTTCGATTAGCTGGGTTTGGCATCCGATTGATCAGAGCCTATCGTTACCCTGTCCCGACTATTTATGAGCGAATGCTGTTACCTGATCACCGATAATGGATCTTACCGACCGGAAGCGACCTTTTCCCTACGAGACTTAGCCAAGAGGCTGGGGGAGCAGGTGGGTGAGACGATCCACCCAGTTTCGCTGCTGCATTCGACAAAGATCGATGCGGAGAAACTCGATGGCGTGAAGGCTGAGATTTTTGAGCCGTTTATCAAAAAGAAGCGCGCAGAGGGCATCCATAAATTCATGGTGACGCCGATGTTTTTCGGTCCTAGTGCGGCGATCAAAGAGTACATGCCGCAGCGAGTCGAGGATCTGAAGACCAATGGCTGGGATGAGCTGGAGGTACAGATAGCGCCCTGTGTGGTGGAGCCTCTCGATCCTGAGGACACACGGATGGCTCAGATACTGGTCGATCAGATCTTGGCGGCCAAGGAGCAGCAGGGCTATTCGCGGCCAGCTATCGCCTTGGTCGACCACGGGGCGCCGCGAATCAAGGTAACGGAGGTGCGCAATCATCTGGGCGAGCAGATCCGCAAGCTACTGCCAGAGGAGGTTTTCCCTCACGTGACGGCCTGCTCCATGGAGCGCCGCGAGGGCGATGAGTATGCCTTTAATGAACCGCTGCTGGAGAATGTGATCGGCACGGACGGCTATCGGGACGAGGTGATCGTGTCGATGCTGTTTGCCTCGCCGGGACGACACGCTGGTCCGGGTGGAGATGTAGCTGAGATCTGTGAGGAGGCGGCCAGCGCTCACAAGGGGCTGCGCTGGCAGATGACTGAGCTAGTGGGGCGTCACGATGGGATCATCGATATATTGGCAGAGCGATTTGTGCAGGGTCAGGCATCGGAGCCGGTGCGCTGGGTGGAGGAGGAAAAGGGGTAGTGTGGCTTTGGTTGCTGTAACGTTACTCGCTGAAGCTCGCTGGCTTGTACATTTAGGAGGTGGCGCTAAGGCGTCTTCGGCTCCATCCCGACTAGTTCACGCTGCTCATCAGTCAGCGGAAAATCGGGTTTCTTACGCAGTAGGTGATTCCACTCGATTTTGGCGTGCTCGGGCTCATTCAGCTGCAGGAAGCTGAGGCCAGAATAGTAGTGCGCCTCCACATAATCGGGGTCGTAGCTGAGGGCTTTGGTGAAGTTCATGATAGCTGCATCCAAATTGCCTGAATAGTATCGGCTCAGTCCTTTGCCGAAGTATAGGCTAGCAAAGGGGCGTGTCTCGAATTCGGTTTCTGTCCTTTCCGGCAGTGGGATCTGCAGTTTGTCGGCAAACCGTAGAGCTAGCTCCTCCAGAGCGAGGTGGTACTCGTGATCCTCCACGACCTGTGTACCCGTAGCTACGACTCGCTCGCTGGTGATGTCGATGGCTTTCAGGCTCACTAGTAAGCTGCCATTTTCGTTCTGCGAAAGGGCACCGGTTAGCAGCGTGTCGGCCTTCAGTTGTTGGGCCACATTTTTGTGCCAAGCATCGCCGGATGCGACTAGGCCATTGGATCTGAGTGCTCTTTCTGCCTCGATGGCTCGTTTGCCCATTCTTTCGACGAGAATAACACTCTCGTGTGTGCTCAGTAGCACGCCGACAAAGTCGCTGAAGCCAGCTACCGCATGCTGGTAGCTGGTATCGGTGGTCAGATTTTCAAATGGAGCGGTGAAAAGGGTCCGGGTTTGATTAGCTGCAGAGAGTGAGGCGCAGCCGATCAGGAGTGCAGCGCCGAGCAGCAGTTTGTGGAGATGATGTGAGTGAAAGCCCATGAAAAAAACAAAAAAGTCCTCCCGAAGGAGGACTTAGCATATCATAGGATCCTTGGTGGAAAGCCTTTGTTTTTAGGCTGCTTTTTTGGGAGCTGGAGCAGGCTTCTTCTTAGGCTTGCGCGGCTGCTTGGGATCGAGATGTGCATCGAGCACAGATTTCTCTGGCACTGGAGTCACAATGCCTTCCTCTGGGATCTCGATATTGGCGATCCAGCAGATGGCATTGTAGACCGCTGTGCGGAAGCTAGTGTTTAGCCAGTTGTCGTGATAGTGAGTGCCAGTGAAGCCGAAGCCACGCCCGCCCTCTGGGCGCTCGTAGAGCCAGAGCAGGTGCTGAGGTAGGCCTTCGGCTACCATTTTGCGTACTTCGGGATTGCCGCTGTGCTTGCCGTCCTTGCGGCTCATGGTCTCGGCAGGCGGGACAGCTGAGAGGATCGGGATGACTTTGCCTTCCTCAGAGAAGCGCATGTTGAAATACCACTCATCGCGGATTTTGAATGGCTCGACACCAGCCGCAGCTGGGTGATCTGGGATGGCGGTGAAATCGGCATCCCAGTGGGGATTGACTGAGTAGTGAATCTCGAATGCTCCGCCGATGCAGCGGGTCAGCTCCTCATTAGTCGGGCCAGGCGTCATCTCCACGGCGTAGTGGATCGCACCGACACCGATGCCCTTTTTGCGGAAATTTTCCAGCAGGCCGAGGTACTTGGCAGCCGGGTGGCGGATGCCGCCATCGGAGTGCATGACCACGGCGTGGCAGTTTTTGAAAGCCGTGGTGTCTTTCGGCCAGCCGCTGGTGTAGACAGTGGCCACCAGCTTGTCGGAGTGGTGCTGGTTTAGCATGTGGGCGGCTAGTTTGCAGCCAGCATTGTGCTCGTGGGTGCGAGGACCGTGGCTCGGAGGACCGGCTACAAAGACGATTTTCTTCACATCGTCGATTGGCAGGCGCTTCAGGCGGATGTCTTTAAAGGCGATTTTCATCGGTTTGCCCACGTGGAGCTGAAAGCCGAGCAGACCGATCCGGCGGCGCACGTCGGTGTCTTCGTCGACTAGCTCGGTCATCTTCTGACCATTGATGATCACGGTTATGGTGTGGCCCTTGGCGATGATGTGGTAGTCATTCCATTCGCCATTGGGGTTGATCTTTTTGCCCAGCTCCGCGGAATTGCCGATATCGCCTGTCTTCTCTGACTTGCTGTCTTCGTTCATGCGGGCGGTCTCGCCGCGCTTGGAAAGGATACCACGAAAGCCCTCGCCATAAATGATACCGGTGAAGTTGCCGCCAGAGTCGATGTCTGCCTGGTAGCCACTCAGTTGGTATTGGTTTTTGCTCTTGCTGGGGAAGGAACGAACCTGGATACCACTGTTTCCCGAATCGATTTTGTACTTCAGTTTCAGCTCGAAGTCGTCGATCTCGCCGTTTTTCCAGGTGAGAAATTGGTTGTACTTGATGGGGGCCTCGGCTGTCGTCTGGCCGACGATCGCTCCATCCTCGACCCTCCAGAGAGAAGTGTCGCCCTCCCAGCCGTCCAGGTTTTCACCGTTGAAAAGAGAGGTAAAGCCCTCGGCATCGGCTGCCTGAGAGAACTGACAGGCACTGAAGACCAGTGCTATGATCGTGAGATAGGTCGTTTTCATCATCTGATAGATCGTAATAGCAGGCTAGGCCTGACTGCAAAAGACGTAAATGGGGAAAGAAAATTCTAAAAGTTGGAGATGTAGCTGTTTGCGGAATGTAGCCTCGAGTGTCCCATAGAGGCTGGAGCCGCTGCCAATGTTTGATGAATCGTTGTTTGCCGCCCTAGGTGGTGAAGTCCTAGCTCTAACAGGTTCAATCAAACTTAGGCGCTATCTGGTAGCCTTGCTTTTCGAGTAGTGTCTGGATAGCGGTCTCTCCGGTGTAGTGGGCGGCGCCGACTGCGAAGAAGTGGCTCTGGTCGGTGGCTTGTTGGAGGAATTCATCGATCTTGTCGGCCATTTTTACGTTACGATCGTCGAGCAGGGCTTTCATCAGGCGCTTGGTGAAGTCTGGGTTGGTATCGGCTTTGGCCATCTCGGCATTGACGAAGGCTCCTATCTCATGGATGTCGCCGGTCAGATAGACATTCAGCAGTTTGGTGATTGAGTCGACTTCGGCATCGCTGTCTTCCTGCATCACTTTCACGGTGTCTTTGAGCATGGCTTGTAGATCGTCCTCCGAAAATTGGTCGAAGAGCGTCGCCTGGCTTTCGGCCGTCTCTAGAGCGCCGACGGTCTTGCCAGCGGCTATAGCGTCTTGATAGAGCCGGGCATCGAGGGGGAGTTTTTGGGTCAGTTGCATCTCGAGGATGGGTAGTGTGGCGGCTAGCACCCAGGTCTTCATACGGTCGAATGCGGCTAGGGTGAGGGCGGGGTTGATCGAGGAGAGCACTTCCTGCACATCGCCAGCGAGGTCTGCGCCGAGGGCTTCGGTCAGGGTCTTTCCATCCGTCCGCATCAGGAGTGGCGCTATGGCCATCTGAGACTTGGTATCCATGTCGATCTCGGTGTAGACGGCGTCTGAGGTATCGTATGCGCCTTGTGCTGTGGGGTGGAGCGTCACGACATTTTTTTGGCCTAGATGAATGGTGCCAAATAGGTAGCTGGGCTGGGTGAGTCCGTTGCCAGTCACCTCAAAGAGGCAGGCTTTCACCGGGTGTTTTAGCTGCTGTGTGTCTACTGCTACTGTAGAGGGTGGCTCGGCCTGTGCGAGCGTCACTAGGCAGAACGGGATCAGAAACAGTGGGGCAAGGAGTGGTCGAATCATGGCAATGATCTTGCCCACTTATATGAGCAACAACAAGCTCAATCTGTGAACCCTGTGCTCGGAGAAGAAGGAGGTCGATGGGATGACGAACCTTTGATGGTAGGCTTTATGGAGTGTTATGGCTGAAAAATCTTAGATAAAACACCAAGGATCTTTCATGCTAGGCTGTCTCCCCTGCAAAGACACTAAATGCCGGAACTCTCACCACAGGATAGCTCAGACCACACCGATATAGCTCGAAAGGCTAAGAAGGGATGCGAGGATGCTTTCGCCGAAATTTTTGATCGGTTTTACCCTGAGATCTTCGGCTTTGTGACGAATCAAAGTGAAAACAGCGATCTGGATATCGCTGACCTAACCCAACTGATCTTTGTGAAAGCCGCGAGGAAAATACACCAGCTGAAACAACCGCAGCATTTGCGGGCCTGGCTCTACCAGATCGCCCGCAATAGTATCCATGATGCGCGGCGTAAAAACTCGCGTGACCAAAAGCTACATCTGGCGCTGGTCGAGGAGAAATCCACCACGCCTCACCTAGTACCGGCGAGCCACAATACGGCGGAATCTATCTACGACTGGATGGACCAGCTCGACGATGCATCCCGCGAAGCTATCTCGCTCGTGTACCTGCAGGGGCTGAACCATCGCGAGGCCAGTCAAGTGATGGGCTGCGCCGAGGGCACGATCTCCTGGCGAGTGTCCGAGGCTGTCAAAACGCTGCGCCAGATCGCTGAAACAGAAAGGAAATCTGCCACATGAATGCCAATTCACCAGAAGACCCAAACCGCGAACTGGCGGAGCTGCTCGGGCAGCCGCCTAGTCATGCCGCTGATCCGGTAGCTCAGGAGCTGGCGCGAGCGGCAGCGCTGGATGCATTTCGCAAAACTCACGCCAACCGTCGTGTACACCTGCAGCGAAATCTGCTACTGGCTGCAGTGCTGGTGATGACGGGCTTCATCGCAGGACTACTTTTGCGCCCCCAACCCGGAGAGTCTCCCTCAAGCGCGGCATCCCTCGCTGTCGTCCAGGCGCTGCCAGCTGGTGATGCCGCAGCTTTGCTCGCCAATGGGCGCGATCTGTTTGGCAATCAGATCGAGGCAGTGGTCGTCGATCAGGGTGATGTGAAGTGGTTCCTCGCTGATGGGCAGCGCTCAGATACTGGAGCGCCATATCGTTTGTTCCACTTTGTTGATCCTCAGACTCGTTTGCCGGTTTCGGTCATTACGACCTCGGGCGGTAGGTTTTCGATCGGTAGTGACCGCCAGTTTGAAATACTCGAGGGTGCTGGGGGCAACTACATCGTGACGGGGCCGGCTTCGGTCATCGAGAATGACCAGCTAACTATTGATGCGCTGACTATGTGATTTTTTTGAGAACTTAACTGCGATGAATCGGGCTTTATCTACCATATTTTTCTCCTGCGTGCTTCCCATCCTCGGGGCGGGGCAAGAGATGATCGTGACTAGGGATAGCGCGTCGGTCTCGATGGAGGCCGTGCCCAGGGCGTGTTTCTTCGGTGATCGATATGAGGCCGATGTGATCGTGCCGGGTGGTGCTACTCAGTTGGATGGGGCCAAGGTGTTGACTCAGATTTTTCAGCGGGTGGGTGAGCAGTTTCTGCCATTGGGTCAGGTCGTGGAGGCAGGAACTGTCGAGCGCCGTGGCGGTCTGTCTGTAGCAAGGTTATCGGTAGAAGTTCCGGAATTTAAGGCACCAACGCAAGTGGCCATACAGGCACAAGTCGATGGTGGTGATGCAAAGAAAACGATATTCATACACGCTGTAGAAGACGATATGCTACCTGCGTTGTCTGAGGTTTATTCGATTCGCCACTCCGATGCGGAGGCTGTGGCAGATGCCTTCCGTGATAGGGAGCTGAGAGTGATAGCGGAGCCAGCCTCAGCGATCCATGATTTGGGCGCTTGGGCGGGGTTGTGGTTTATCTACTTCCGCGATGGCGAAGACCGCAGGAATTTCACTGTGCCTACAGAATTAATGGAGGGCCAATTTTTGATCTTATTTGAAAAGCCCGATGGAAGTCGCTTTCAGGTGCATCCGATAAGCTACCAGCGAGGTCAGGGGTGGGTGATCCACCTCGGGGCCACATGGATGAAAGATTTCTCCACCAATGCAGGAACGCAACTCGCATTAACAAACATCATAAAACAACTAACCAGTAAATGAAACTGATATACCTAATAGCGATTAGTATCTTCCCCCTGCTGCTATCGACTCTTTTTGCCCAAGAAGAAGATCGATTTGAAGAACCTCTATCCGTGGCGGTGATGAACTTCGATGAGAAGGGAGACCAAGTGAAGGATATGGGAGAAAAAGTGAGTCTCCTGCTCGGTGCAATGATGAGCGCTCAAGATGGCTTGTTGATTGTCGAGCGGGCCGATCTAGAGACCTCGCTGGGCGAACTCGAACTCTCCCTATCCGGCACGGTGAGCAATGAGTCCGCTGCCCAGATCGGACAGATCACCGGAGCGAAAGCCATCGTGACAGGACGGGTCTTTCCAGTAGGCAAGCAGAACTACATCGTAGCTAAGGTCATAGGAGTCGAGACCAGTCGTGTGTTTGGCGAGACGGCCAAGTTCATCAGCGAAGATGAGCTAGATGGAGCGGTGATGGGGCTGAGTGAAAAGATAGGCCAAATCGTGGTGGATAAACGAGAATCTCTGGTAGCTGATGTCGAGACCGAAGAGGAGTTTTTGGAGCGACTAAAGGAAGTGATAGGAGATAAGGGTAAAGGTGTAAAAGTATATGTGTCGGTATCTGAAGAGCATCTATCCCAAGTCATACCTGACCCTGCTGTGGAGACTGAGATGCTGATGGTTTTTGAGAAGCTCGGCTACGACATCACTGAGGAACAGTCCGAGGCCGCTATTCGGATCATAGGTGAAGCCTTTTCGGAAAGAGCTGCGCAACGTGGGCAGCTGATCTCGTGTCGAGCCCGTGCAGAGATAAAGCATTTTGATAATAGTGACGAACTGGTGTCTGTCGATAGGCAGACAGAGGTGGCTGTCGATCTAGCTGAGAATGTGGCTGCCAAATCGGCGCTGCAGAAGATAGGCCTGATTTTGGCCGAGCGGATGATCAAGCGCCTGGCTCGGTAAGTGACTTCATTTTTTCAACCCGTCGGAAACACGGCTGTTGTTCCTCTCGGATAGGATTTGCGTTCCTGGCACTCGGTCTCTGGGTCTCCCCACTTCCCTGTAGAGGTCTGTGAGGCCGATGTGCCAAACGCATCCTATTCGATTTTTTTGGGTAATTTTGCATAAATTGCAGGGCCTTAGGTCAAAATAGCGGGGGTTGCGAAGCGGGGAATCGCAACGACTGATGTAGATACCGCGATGGAGACCAACGACGAAGAATCAACTGAACAGGAGCCCACACCGGATGAGCAGGCCAAAAGCTCGTCAGGGATGATCAGGCGCAAGTTTTTGCGCGCTGCAGCTGTGGGAGGCGTTTGTGTGGCTATTCTGAGCGTGTTTGTCAGTGCTTTTGATTTCTTTCTGGGAAAAGCTCGCAGCCTAGTGGGCCGGTTGCTCGATAAGTTTGAGGAGTCTATCGCCCGTGAAGCCCCTCGTCGGATCCCTGGAGTGAAAAATGGGGTGCAGAAGGGTAAGCTGGAGAATGAAGATGAGTACCGTGCCTTCATCGCCTCTCTGGGCTTGAAGTACATCTCTGCCACCGAGGTGATTCGCCCGCATCGGAATATCCGCAACGGCATCCCCAATGAACTGCCACCTCAGCGCACGTGGAAGCGACTGAGCGAGGCGCTGCTGGCTGCAGACGCGATCCGGGAGGAGCTGGGTGTGCCACTGCGAATGATCAATTCGGCTTACCGTAGCCGCCACTACAATGCGGAGTGCTCCGGTGCGGTGAGCAACTCTTACCACACCAAGAATATGGCGTTGGACCTGGTCTATGCCTGCTCCCCAAAAGAAGCGGCTAAGGCTGCGCAAAAGCTGCGCGAGGAGGGCGTTTTTACCGGAGGTATCGGGGTGTACTCGAGCTTCATCCACATCGATACTCGCGGCCGCAAGGCTGACTGGGGTATGTCGGTGTGAGGTAGTTTTGCGAAGGGCGAAACTTCTCTCTTGCCTATAGGCTTATTCCGCTCTGAGATATCATGTTGATATGAAGTGGCACTACGTAAATGCAGACAATGACAAAGTCGAAACCTCTGAGGAAGAGCTTCGCAAGCTTTTCGATCAAGGTGGGATCATACCTAATACTCTCGTCTGGAACGAGACTATGACCGAATGGGCCCCTTATTCGTCTATTTTTTCAGGTCCTAAAGCAGACCTCGCAGTGGCGAGCGATCCTTACCAAGCTCCTAGGGCGATGAATACGCCTGCTCCAGCAGGGCGGCAGAATGTCGATCCGGCAGCGATTCGGCATTTGTCATCATTCTTAGGGCAAAACCAGAAGTGGCTGAAATTCGTGGGCGTGGTTTGGATGGTCATTGGCATCCTTTACTGTGTCACGATTGTCTACGCGATATTTGGGTGGGTATTCATCTGGCAGGGGCGCATTTTGATGCAGGCTGCGGATTCTCTCCAGATCGCTCAGGTGAGCGGCGATCAGGCCTCATTTGAAACGGCTCAGGAGCGTATCTCACTGGCGATCAAAATTTTGGGTATCATGACAGCGATTGGTTTGGGATTTACGGTTTTGATGATTATACTTTATATCATCTTGGCGATCGTCGGGCTCTCTATGGGTGAATTTTCCTAGGGAGAATATGCAATGAATGACCGTGTCGAACGTTTGGTTATCTGACAACGGTGATCCTTATTGAGCCTGTTAGTATTTCTATGAAGACTTCTGCCTGTCTTTTTGCTACAGCCCTGCTGTGCTCCACGCCATCTCTTTTTGCTGAGCCACCTACGAGTCCTGCCTTAGCAGTGCCTGTGCCGGCCCCGCAGGTAGCTCCTGCCACCGACTCGGATGGCGATGGGCTCACTGACGATGTCGATCAGCACCCTCTGGTGCCCGATGCGCCGGCATTTTCCTGGTGGGTGAGCGATGTCACTGTGGGGTGGGATCTGGATCAGTCGCAGATCGATAAATCTGGCGGTAGCACCACGGATGAAGATCAGTCGCAGAATAAGACGTCCTACACCATCGGCGGTGGATTGGGTATCGGAGGTGGAGGCAGTTTTGGGTTCAATGCCGATCCGGCTTCGGTCTTTCTCTCGCTGATTCCCGGTGGCAATCTGCTGAAGAAATCAGGTGATGGCTTCAAAACTCAGAGCCATCTGGCGGCTTCCTTCGATATCAGCAAGACCAAGGAGCGCACCAATACGGTCAAGCAGATCCGTTCGACCTTCCAAAAGCTGGAGAAGCAGCGTGCGATCAAAAATCGGCATATCGAGTTTACCGTAGAGTTTTTCAACGAGACGGATGCTGCTTATCAGTTTTCCAATTTCTCTATCCCTGTGCAGACAGCTGCGCGTCAGACTCGTGCGGAGGCGATGTGCTACGTGGGTGGGGAACAGATCCAGACTTTTGAGGTACCGGGGAATCGGCCATCGGGCTATCCGGTCAGATTTCGCGCGATGCTGTCGACTACCCAGAGTGAACAGATCCTAGATGCGCTTGAGGCTGGCGAGCTGGTGCTGGCCATCGAGCGGTCGAATGGTCGTGCGACCAATCAGAATAACCAAATCGATGAGATCGCGATGCGTCAGCAGACAGCGCGGCGGATCGAGAGCAGCACAGCGCAGCTGGCATTTCAGACTGAGACTAATGCTACGACCTGGCGAGTGGCGCGTCACAATCCTGCGACCGGAGCGCCGACCACTGTCTCCGAGGCAATCGATGCGATCAATGCTGTGGTCGCGACTCCGCAGAATCCCGACTACATCGAGATCAGCGGTGGAGTGGTGTATGCGGTAGGGTCATTTCGGAATAGCGCGCTGAATGCCTTTGAAGTGGCTAATACCACTGGGGCGGAGCTAAAGATCCATGGCTGGACTCGACTGAATCGCTACGGTCCCGATCGCGAGGGCGACTGGCAGCATCTGCTGGAGCAGCCTTTAGGCGAGGGTGCACAGTTTCGCTACATGCCCTACGAGATCGACCGCGACGAGCTGGCCCGCTACGTGGGCGAGCGAGATCCGCAGCTGGCCAGTGAGTGGTTGGCACTCTGTCACTTTTGGCTACACTACACGGCAGAGCACCCTTTTTTCGAGACAGCGCTGAGCCGCACGAGCTATCCGCTGGTGCCTTTGTATCAGCATCTGCAGCCTGGCTTCGCGAAGGCGGATTTTGAAAAAATAGTCAGCGACTGGATCAAGCGCGGCACTCAGTCCGACACGGCCCAAGAGCGTGAGACAGCTAGAGCTACCGAGACGCAGGACTTTCGGGAAAAAGTGCAGAGGCATCGCAAGACGATTTTGGATGCCGCCTTTGATGGTTATACCGAGGCGGGGGCAATACTGACTAGGATAGATCAGGCGCAGCGAGACGAGATCGAAAATCTGGCGATCCAAGCGGCGTTAGAGTTGGGGAATACTGATGCTGCTGCGGTCGAGGCGATCTCGCAGTTGTTTCGCGATCTACACTCAGATAGGCAGGTGGATTTTGATCAGCTCGAGATGCCAAAGCATGTGTTTGCTCAAAATGTCCTCGGTTTTCTACACTTTTCCGCCTGTCAGCGAGGCTATAGCCCTGGGGATATCAGCGATGCCGCAGATCGAGCACTGAGTTACTCTGCCGATCTAGGTAATCCTTTTGCCCAAGCGATGAAGGGATGGTTGTTGGTGAATATCGCTCATTACAAGGTGAGCAAGATCATCAATCGCCCGAACTGGCCCGAGGATAGAGATCGGGGAATGAAGCTATTGCAGGCCTCGGTGGAAGACTCGTCTCTGGCTCAGTATGTACTCGGAGACACGCTGTATAGCAATCGCCTCGACGTGCCGCGAGATCGGGAGCTAGCTAAGCAATATCTGCAGTCGGCCGCTGAGCGTGGGTTCGGCAATGCTGCACAGATGCTAGAGGATAAGTTTGGCGAGTGACCGTGGCGGCGCCCGGGACCGCCGACGTCCCCGTCGGCTATCAGGCTGAGTGCTCTATGCTTTGCTGCCGACGAGGACGTCGGCGCTCCCGGGGGGAGGGTAAAATAAATTGCACATAAGAACACGTGTGTAATTATGAGTAATCACACGGCACGAACAACCAAAAACCAAAGAGTGGTATAGCAGAGGCTACCTTCCCCATCGAGATAAGATAGGTCTCTACCAATCGGTTACCTTCCGTCTAGCTGACAGCGTCCCTACAAAAGTTCTGCAAAGCTTAGAAAGCGACTTAGACGATTTACCCGATGATGAACGAGCATTAGAAAGCCGTCGTCGTATCGAGCAGCTACTAGACTCGGGGTATGGGTGCTGTGCTCTAGAGCACCCGCTGGTCGCAGAGTATATGGAGAATGCTTTGTTGTACTTCCATGGATCGAAGTACTTCCTCCGTGCCTAGTGCATCATGCCGAGCCATGTGCATGTACTGGTAGATCCGCTGCAAGAGCAGCATAAGATCATTCAAGCTTGGAAATCCTTTACCGCTCGATGGATGTTGGCCCGGAATGATGATTTGGGGCTAGGAATACCAGGCGCTTATCGAGTCTGGATGCGGGACTACTGGGATCGCTATGTACGTAATGAAAAGCATTATTCGGCTGTCGTTGCTTATATTCATAATAACCCTGTGAAAGCGGGGCTATGCCAGGGGCCAGAGGAGTGGCGGTGGTCTAGTGGGCGGCTTGGGTTGATGGCCGACGAGGACGTCGGCGGTCCTGGGGGCGGCCTAGCGCCTGCGGATTTCACTTAGCCCGCATCCCCCAGACAAATCCCGTAATCACTGCGGCTCCCGCGGCGATCAGATTTGTCGGCTCGTGGGGGATCGAAGTGGCTAGCAGGAAGGCTAGTGCCACGCATGGCCAGAAGCGGATGTGGAATCTCCACTCGGTCAGGCAGAAAAAGCTGTCGATAATGAACTCGATTATCCACATGGGCGCTTAGTTATCTTTCGGGAACGATTCCGACTTAGAGGCGATGGCATTTCTCGCCTCTTGGCGATCGTCGAAGTCGTGGCGGACGCCATCGATTTCTTGGTAGGTCTCGTGGCCTTTGCCAGCGATCAGCACGATGTCGCGAGAGTCGGCCAGGTTGATGGCGCGGCGGATCGCATCGCGGCGGTCAGCGATGACTTCGTGCGCGCTCTTGGTGAAGCCTTTTTGGGCATCAGCTAGGATCTGTTCTGGGTCCTCAGTGCGAGGATTGTCGGAAGTGAGGATGCAGAGGTCGCTGCCAGCCTCGGCGGCGGCGGCCATGGGGGCGCGCTTGGTCGCGTCGCGATCGCCACCACAGCCAAATACGGTGATCAGGCGGTTGGGCTTGAGTTCGCGGAGTGTCTCGACCGCATTCTTCAGCGCGTCTGGAGTGTGGGCGTAGTCCACATAGACGCGGTAGTTGAGCTGGCGGCCATCATCGACAGCCTCGAGGCGGCCTGGGACCTGTGGGCAGGTCTCCATGTTTTTGATGGCTTCGCGCATGTTTAGATCAATGCCCTTGGCTGCGGCGAGAGCGGCTAGCGTGTTGTACACGTTGAACAGACCGATCAGAGGCGTCTTCACCAGGCACTTGCGGCCTTTCATTTCTAGGGTGAATTGGGTGCCATCGAAGTGGCTGGAGATATTCGAAGCGCGGAAGTCGCAATTGGCCGACTGACCGTAGCTGACCAGCTGGGTGCGCTCGATGCCGATGGATTTCATCAGACGGTCGCCATAGGCATCGTCGCGATTGATGACCATGACGCCCTCTTTCTTGGGATCGCTCTCCATGCGGTCTAGCAGCAGCTTTTTGGCCAGAAAGTAGTTCTCCATCGTGCCGTGGTAGTCGAGATGGTCCTGGCTCAGATTGGTAAAGATGCCCACATCGAAGTGAGTGCCGGTGGTGCGGTGCTGCGACAGGCCGTGCGAGGAGACCTCCATCACCACGCCACGGCAGTCTTCATCGCGCATCTCACGGAGCATACGCTGCAGCTCTGGCGACTCTGGTGTGGTGTGTGGGGCAGGCTCGGTGCGCTCGCCGAGCACGTAGTGGATCGTACCGATCATGCCAGCGCGGCGTAGGCTGCACTGCATGAGGTGGTGGATGAGCAGGGCTGTGGTGGTTTTGCCATTGGTACCGGTCACCCCGATCGCAGGCATCTCTAGCGCCGGGCGACCGTGCAGGTTGGCGGCAGCTAGGCCCATCGCCTCGCGAGCGTTTTTCACCTGAATCCAGGTGACGTCAGAGTCGGCGGGAAAAGCCTCCTGAGAGATCACAGCCGAGGCACCTTGCTCCACGGCCGAGGCCACGAACTCATTGCCATCGGCCTGCACGCCCGGCAGAGCGCAAAACACCGAGCCCTCGCGAGCCTGGCGTGAGTCAAAAATCACCTGATCGACCTCGATATCGAGGGAGCCAGTTACGGATTGGACATGGATCGAAGCAATAAGGTCGGCAAGAGTCATAGGAGTGAGTGAGCGAGTGTGAGACCGGTAAGATAATGCCAATGATGGCGGAGTCTACTAACATGGAGCGATAGAGTTGCGATGATCGTAGAGGCGGCTTTCCAGCCGCCTCAGGGTTGTTGCGCTGGAGTTTTTGGCTCAGCTTGATGAGGCGGCTGGAAAGCCACCTCTACGGGAGTTTCACTGCTACTCTCAGTGCAATATCGTCGCCGCTCGGGTGGGGTAGCGATGAGGTGCCATCTGCGGAGAATACCGCAAAGGCCTCTCCAGTAGGGATGATCTCGCTGAAGCTATTGCCTTCCCACATTCGCAAGGTGGCACCTTTTTCGTCTAGATAGACGGAGGATATCGCTGATTTGGCTCGGACGATCGAGTATCGATAGTCTTCGACTTCTTTAGTGATGAATACTTTTATCAGTTCGCTAGGCTCCAAGTTGGTGTACACGAAGGAGGAGTCGACTACGCCGTTTTTGTTAAATAATTCGAGCCCGACAGAGTCGGTGGGCTTGAGATCTTTTGGTAGCCTGATCATGAAGTCGTTGACGTCGTTGGCCCGCATCAGGTCTTCTACAGTGAATTCGTCTCGGAAGCCATCGTTGCAGGAGGCGAGTAGACTGATGCCGAGTAGGCAGACGAGGGCGGAATGTAGTCTGATCATTGACCACTTTTTTAGCGTACCGCAGCGACTTTGTCAGCCGCGGAGATGGCGGTGAGCTTTTCGGCCTGATCAGGCTCGATACGCAGGATCTTTACGGCCTCTTCGGCAATGGAGCGGAAGGCTGGGGCGGCGATGGTGCCGCCGTAGAGATTTTTGTCTTTGGACTGGGGATCGTCGATGACGATCAAGCCGACTAGCTGGGGATCGTGGGCGGGGAGAAAGCCCATGTAGGAGACGACGTAGCGGCCCTCGACGTAGCCGACGTTTTCGACGTGCTTTCGGGCTGTACCGGTCTTACCGGCTACGGTGTAGCCAGGGATGGCGGCGCGGCGACCTGTGCCATCGCGGGCGGCGGTCACTAGGTACTCGGTTAGCTCTTTGGCGGCATGCTGACTGATCACGCGGCGGGTCGAGCTGCGGGCGACGGGTTCGAGTGGTGCGTTGTCGCCATCGGATAGGCCTTGGATGAGCACGGGGGAGCGGTAGATGCCCCCATTGGCGACTACGGCGCAGGCGGCAGCCATCTGTAGCGGAGTGACCATGACCTCGTAGCCGATGGCTTTGGAGGAAAAGGAGGTCTGATTCCACTGATTGACCGGGTAAATCGCGCCAGCGCTTTCGGCAGTCAGCGCGATGCCGGATTTTTTACCAAAACCAAAAAGGGACATGTAGCGGTGAAAGACCTGCTCGCCGAGAGGTTTCACAGCGAGGTAGGTGCCGATGTTGGAGGATTTGGCCAGCACCATCTCGGCGGTGAGCTCACCGTAGGGGGCGTGGTCTTTCATGGCGAAGCCCTCGGCATCATAGGCCCCGTAGTGGCAATCGATGAGGGTGTCTCTGCTGATGATGCCGCGGTCTAGCGCGGCGCCAAAGGCGACGACTTTGAAGGTGGAGCCGGGCTCGTAGAGATCGGTCACGGCGATATTCCTGCGGGTGCCGACCCGGGTCTCTAGATCGAAGTGGGGGCGGCTGGCCATGGCCAGTACCTCTCCGGTCTGTGGGCGCAGCCAGATGGTGGAGATCTTTTCTGGCTGGTAGGTAGCCATGAGGCTATCGAGCTGCAGCTCGATCTCGCTCTGCAGAGCCATGTCGATGGTCAGGTGGACATCTCGACCAGGCACGGGATCGATTTTTGATTTTCGGTAGGCTAGTATCTCGCGGCGCTGGCGATCGCGCTCGCAGACTTTGAGCCCATCGATGCCGCGCATCGCTTGGTCGAAGACTTTCTCCACACCGGCTTTGCCCTCGTGCTCGGATGAGACGTAGCCGAGCACCTGGGTGAGCGAGCTGGGGCTGGGGTAGATACGCTGATGACTTTTGCGCAGATAGATACCACCGATGGCGTGGCTATCTAGGATCTCCTCTAGCTGGCGGCGATAGTCGGCCTCGATGTGACGGGCGAGTACCAGCTCGCCTTTTTCTTTGCTGCGGAGTTTGGCGGAAAGCTTGTCTGGGGAGAGTTGGCTGGCTTTAGATAGGACCTCGACGACGTAGTCGAGATAGCGCTCTTGAAGCTCGCCGTTTTGATAAGTATTGCGCAGGTGTCTGGGACCGGCGTTCTCTTTCTTTGCCAGACCTATGCTGGCTAGGCCAGGGTCGCGCAGATGGCGGCAGTCGGCGACGAGCGTGTAGATGACCTGATCGCAGGCGAGTAGCTCGCCGTGGCGATCGTATATCCTGCCGCGTCTGGCCTCTAGTGGCTGCTCGTGCTCGTAGTGGGCGCGAGCGCGTTTTGCCAGCTCGTCGCTGTCGAAGATCTGCAGGGTGATCAGGCGGATGGCGAGTACGCTGAGAAGCAGACCTAGAAATAAGCCTGCTCCGATCACTCGTTTTTGTATGCCTCTATCCACTGGTGAGAAAAGAAATAGTTATTCGGTGCGGGCTAGCTGTAGCACTCGCTGCGGGTCGATGGGCTGCAGATCGCTGCCGCTCCACTTCAGACGTTTGGCTAGCTCCACTCGGTCTTTGGCGCTGGCCACTCGTATCTGCCAGAGTTGCGCCTGCGACTCGAGGTCGGCCAGTTCATTCTCCAGTTGGCGGATTTGGTCGCCAGTCTTGACCTGCTCATTGCGCACCCAGACGAAGCCCCCGCCCAGTGCGCCTGTCAGTATGCAGTAGATGACGAGGCGAGCGATGAGCCCGGTTTTGATTGGATTGCGGTAGCGGCTGCGGAGAGGCATTCTGGATTTCGAAAAGAGAGTGGGGGCTTTTCTTTGTCGTTGTCCGGTTTATACCTTAGTAGCGACTCTCAGTTTGGCGCTGCGGGATCGGACGTTGGCGTCGACTTCGTCGTCGGTGGGGCCGACAGGTTTGCGGAATGGCAGGTCGACCTCGTAGTCGGGGTTGGGGCGAGGTTCTGGCCACTCAGGGCGATCGACATATTTTTCACTGCGGCTGCGCATGAACTGTTTTACCATACGGTCCTCCAGTGAGTGGAAAGTGATGACGGCTAGCACACCGCCTGGGCCGAGCATTTTTAGGGCTTTTTCGAGGACTTCCTCTAGGACTCCTAGCTCATTGTTCACAGCGATGCGCAGGGCTTGAAAGACTTTGGTAGCGGGGTGCTTCTTGCCGGTTTTGTGGACGGTTTTTTCGATCAGGTTGGCCAGTTCGGAGGTGCGCTCGAATGGTTTGTTTTCGCGTTCGGCTACGATGGCTTTGGCTATTTTTACGGCAGAGCGTTCTTCGCCGTATTCTCGGAAGATATTGATCAGCTCATCGAGAGAGGCGGTATTGACTAGATCGGCTGCGGTGGGGCCGTCGCTATTTTGGTCCATGCGCATGTCGAGCGGACCATCTTTCATGAAGGAGAAGCCGCGACCTGCCTCATCTAGCTGGTGGGATGAGACGCCGAGATCGAGGAGCACACCATCTACCTGATCGATGCCGACCTCGCTGAGCAGTCGATCCATTTCGCAGAAATTGCCGTGCAGTGGGAGGAAGCGGTCCTCGTAGCGAGCTAGTTTGTTGGACACATACTCGATGGCCTCCTGGTCCTGATCGCTGCCGATGACGTGTGCGCCATTAGCGAGGAGCAGTCCAGTGTGGCCTCCCCCTCCCAGCGTGCCGTCGTAGAATTGTTTACCTTCGGCTGGCTGTAGCGCATCGAGCACTTCTTTGGCTAGGACGGGCTCGTGGTAAAAATCCATGCGATTGTAGGAGTCGAAACAAATGAGATCGCCAAGGCGATCACCTTCCTTCAGGAGTTCCTCCATCTCGGCATCACTCGACAATGCTAGACCCTCGCGGTCAGAATCGCGCTGACCAGCTTCAGCGTTCTCGAGCCATGGTTTGATGGAGATAATCATAAAAAATTAAGTCAATCGGGGGTAAAAATGGAAGAGGAACACCACCCTGATTGAGCTGACTATAATTATCAGCAGATGGCGAGAGGTACTATACCCTGACCCCAAGTACCCTGGCAAGTGAAAGGTTAAGATTAGTTAAATTTCTCGGCAATTTTTGCGAGAATTACTAATCTTTCAGAAACCCCATGGTCTCCATCCAGGTGCCAGCTTGCTGTGGCCAGCTCTTGATGACTTCCTCGGTATTCTCCAGACCAAAGCCGTGACCGCCTTTGGCGAAGATGTGCAGCTCGCATGATCGGTCGTGCCTGCGCATGGCGAGATAAAATAGAGCGGCACCCTCGACCCACTTGCGATCGCCATGTGCGACGACCACGAAGGCAGGAGGGGTATTAGCATCGACTTTTATTTCTGTTGAAAGGGCATCGATATCGTCATCTGACTGAAGGTAAGCGGGATAGATGAGGATGCCAAAGTCTGGCACACAGCTGACGGAATCGATCGCGGGATCGGTAGGATAGGTGCGCGAACCATCGGAGGTGAGGGCCATGGTGGATAGATGCCCACCTGCGGAAAAGCCGAGTATACCGACGCGCTCAGGATCGATCTGCCACTGGTCGGCACGCGAGCGGACCATGCTGATCGCGCGCTGGGCATCCTGCAGAGGGGCGTGGTGTTTCTCCAGACCGTCGCGGCGGGGGATGCGGTACTTCAGCAAGGCGGCATTCACGCCGATACTATTGAGCCAGGTGCAGACATCTTTTCCCTCGTGAGAGTAGGCCAGGATATTGTAGCCACCACCGGGGCAGACCACTACGGTGGCGCCTGTGTTATTATCTTTTGGGGCGGGGTACCAGGTGAGGGTAGGCACCGAGACATGTGACATGATCTCGATCTGGTAGTTGCCTTTGAGTTCGATTTTCTGTGCCGGTAGTTCGAGGTCGGCTTCGCCGGGCACGGCACCCTCTGGCCACAGCGGGATGGGCTCGGCTGACTGAGTCATCGTGGCGGTGAGCGTGGTGACGAGTAGTAGAGAAAGAAGCCTGCCGATCATACCTCTACTACGAGCAGAAGATCAGATCTTTGGCAAGCTGACGACTCCTCGCGATCGGGCTAGGAGACGGTCAGCTCATTCAGGTGGCGGACGAAGTGGTCGGCGAGGATTTCCTCGTAGGTCTTAGGATTACCTTCGAGGATCTGGCGGACTCTGGGGCCATAGGTCTCGTGAGTGAGCACGGAGCCGAAGGTACAGTGTAGGATCTGGCGGCCGAGCTTGGTGAAGCCGATGCCGGTCGGCACTTCGCTCCATAGCTCTAGATATTCGCGCTCCAGCTCGATAGCGCTGGCATCGGCAGCGTCGGGTGCATCGGCTAGAGTGGCAGAGACGTGGTAGGTCGCCTTATCAGTCTCGTAGCGGGAGCGAGAGTAGTCGACTAGCTCGGCAAAGAATGCGGGCTCGTGACGGGTTACGACACGCAGCGCCTCCAGATAGCTGGTGCCAGCGGTCTTCACATGGAAACGGCCGCATGTCGCGCGAGCCAATAAACTGTACATTGAAAGTTTGTCCGAGCCGGAGTGGAGGCTGATCTTGTAGGGGCCCAACGTGTCAGCGATAGCTGCATGGTCTTTGAGTGAGATCTCCAGAGCAGCGAGATCGCCTTTGTAGTCCACGCCTTTTTCGAAGTCGCCGATAAAGCGAGGTGCCAGGCTGACGAGGCGCATGCCACCCTGTAGACACTGATCTGCTATGATGTAGTGCTCGGCTAGGGTCGTAGGCTGCTCGGTCTCGTCGACCGATAGCTCGATCTCGTAGGGCCGACCAGCGTCGTCCTGCACCCGCTGGATGTAGGTGCCTAGCTCCAGAGCTTGATGGATAGCGTGGCCATATTTCACGGCGGTGCGCATGCAGGCGATCTCGTCGAATGTGATCTCCGTCCCAGTGCCGAGCGACACCGTCTGGCCGAGATAGCTTTCATACCAGGGTGCCCATTGTTTGGCTGTGGCGAAGTGCTCGCGCAGGGCGGCCTTGTCGTAGTCGTCGGCTTGCTGGTCGACGTGGTCGGAGGGATCGATGGTGAAAAAGGTGAAGCCAGCGGCTGCAGTGATGTCGACATCGGCAGGTGTTTTGAGGTGGTCGGCATCGGCTCCTACAGGAGTTTGCCAGCCAGATTGCACGACCTCACCCATGGCATCGGCCATTACACCTTCGGGGGTTCGGCTGGTGCGTACCATCTCGCGGATCGACTGCTGGGGGAAGATCGGTTGGATGTTGCCACCTGCTTTTACCATGGCTGCGATGTGGCCAGGGGTGGCTAGTCCGATCCGATCGCCAAAGCCAAAGCTGGGGGCTAGTCCTAGAGGTTCACAAGTAGGTGCCGTCATAGCGCTACCTTTTTGTCTGTCGGCTAGCCGCGCAAGGTCCAATGTAGTACCACTATGCGCGCCATCACCATTGCTAAGCCTCATCAGTTGGAGCAGATCGACATCGAGCACCCAGGCTCACCAGCACCCGGGCAGGTACTGGTGCGCACTCACTGCATGGGTATCTGCGGGACGGATGTCAGCAGCTATCTCGGGAAGTTCCCTTTTTTCGACTACCCACGCATCCCGGGGCATGAGTTGGGGGTGGAAGTGGTAGCCGTCGGCGATGGAGTCGACCGTGTGAAACCTAGCGATCGCTGCAGTGTCGAGCCCTACCTGAATTGTGGCGAGTGCTATCCCTGCCGGCGTGGTTTGAGTAATTGCTGTGAGAAACTGCAGGTGATCGGTGTGATGTGCGATGGCGGCTTGTGCGAAGAGTTTTTGATACCAGCGGAGAAGCTACACCCATCGGCCTCGCTCAGCTACGAGCAGCTAGCTTTGGTAGAGACATTGGCGATCGGCTGTCATGGTACGGCTCGAGTAGCGCCTCAGGCTGGGGATCATGTCCTGATCATCGGTGCAGGGCCGATCGGTATGGCGATGCTGGAGTTTACTCGACTCGCAGGGGCGGAGATCACCGTCATGGATCGAGTCGAGTCGCGGTTGGAGTTTTGTCGAGAGACCTATGGTATCGATCACACGATTTTGTCAGTCGATCCTGAGAGCGACCTGCAGCGGGTCCATCAGATCACCGGAGGCGATCGCTACGCGATCGTCGCTGATGCTACGGGGAATCAGCACTCCATGTCGGGGGCTCTCAGCTATGTCGCGCACAGTGGACAACTGCTCTACCTCGGTGTGACGACGGAGACCATCGCCTACCCGCATCCGCAGATGCACCGCCCTGAGATGACTATCAAAGGCTCTCGCAACGCCCTGCCTGCTGATTTCACTCGGATCATCGGATTGATCGAGGATGGGCAGATCGACACCAATCCATGGATCACGCATCGGACCAGTTTTGATCAAGTGGTGGAGGAGTTTGAGACTTTCACTCGACCTGAGACTGGGGTGATTAAGGCTGTGATTGATGTGGGAGGTTGAGGGTAATGTCCCGAACCTTACTCAAAAGAGAATGCCTGAATCTCGGAATAAATTAGCATTATTATCAATGGTTTTAGGCGAGATGGTTAGGCCTTTCATTTCCCATTGATTTCGCCAGCCTATTTTTTGAGGTGTCTGAAACTCAAGATGAAGACCTTCCTCCGGTCCTTTCCAGGTGAATTGGTCACTATGGATTTGAAGTATTTGTTTTGAGGTTTCGGATAGAAACGAAAGGTCGGTAGGGAATTCTTGGTTGATCAAGTAGTACCGATAGAACTCTTTTGCGAGTATTGAAAATTCATCTTCCATTGGAAAGCGTTCTTCTTCCCGCTTTTCGAGGTACATGTGGATCATCAGGCCTATGCCAAGGCCAACAAAAATCATTAGAATTCTCTTGCCTAGCTTCTTTCCAAGAGTCATTGAGCTCACAGCTAAAGTTAAACAATACTACTGCTCGCCATACACTGGTGCTACCCAATCTTTCGGTAGCTTCTTCTGCGGCCGGACTAAATAGGCATCGGCCGGGATCTCTACCTCATCTCTCGTAATTAGTGGTAGGTCGTCGGGTAGGTGTTTGATACGGATGTTTTTGTACTGCACGGTCATCTCTGGGCCTACGTGGACTTGCATGGCTAGCACGCCTTCGAGAGAGCGGCCGTTTTCATCGAGATCGATGACATCGGTCACGGGGTGGCCGTCGATCCAGTGTTGGTGATGATTGCCGCGTACCTGCACGCGATACTCGCGCCACTCGCCGGGGGCGAATTCGTGTTTTTTGAAACTGCCGACTACCCAAGGTTGGCCATCGGTATCGATGATGACTTTGTCCCCGTGGTTTGAGAGTATCCGGCGGCCGCGCTCTTCGTAGAGCATGCCGTTGTATTTCGGCACGTTGGCGAGGACATCGCACTGGTAGCCGGTGACGATATCTAGCCCGAGGTCAGGCCGACAGGTGCCACGGTATTGGATACCGCTATTGCCGCCCTTCGAGATTTTTACCTGCATGTGCAGGTCGAAGTTGCGCACGGTAGAGCCGATCCAGGTGAGGAAGCGGTTGTTTTTGAGAGTGCCGTCTGCGCGTCCGACGATAGCGCCATCTTTCACGGACCAGTATTTTGAGTCGCCTTCCCACTGGTTCATCCGCTTGCCATCGAATAGGGATACATAGCCATCACCGGCGGGTTTGGCGCTGACATTAGCGGATGCCTGTGGGTGTGGATCGGTGGAGGGGGATTGGCCTTCGCGTGTGCCTAGGGAGCCGCCGTATTCCTCGACGGCGGCGTCTGTCCGCTGGCGCATCGACTGGAGAGTCTCTGCATGTTCAGGGTGGTTGGCGAGATTGACGAGTTCGTCAGGATCGGCTTGCAGATCGTGGAGGAATTCTGCACCACCATTGTCGAAGTAGCGCACATATTTGTACTGGCTGTTGCGAAGCCCCTCGAAGGCAGGGATGCGCTGGCGCACGGCAAAGTGCTCGTGGAAAGTCTCCTCGCGCCAGTCGTCTGGTGTGTCGCCAGATACGATGCTGCTCAGGCTGAAACCCTGGTAGTGCTCAGGTATGTCGACTCCTGCCCAGTCGAGGAAGGTGGCGGGGAAGTCGAGATTGAGCGCAGATAGATCGGTAGTTTGGCCTCGGGCTGCCTGGTCGACGCGAGGGTCGCAGATGATCAGTGGTACCCGCAGGCTCTCCTCGTAGTGCGACCATTTGCCAGCAAAGCCACGGTTGCCCATGTGGTAGCCATTGTCGGCGGAGTAGACGATGATGGTGTTGTCGGCGATGCCGGCCTCCTCGAGAGCAGTGATGAGGCGACCGATGGCACCATCGATACCGCTGACCATGCGGTAGTAGGCGCGCATGTTGGCCTGGTATTTCTCGGGGGTATTCCAGCGCCAGTAGTAGCGCTCGCGGTTGATGGTGTTTTGGAGAAAGTAGGGCTGCGCCTCGAATATCTCGGGATCGTCTAGGCGGGGTCGAGGAATCTCGACATCGTCATACAGGCCATCGACTGCTCGTGGCCAGGGAAAGTGGCCAATCGCTGGGCGGCGATCGCGGTCTTCGGCATGGCAGGCATTGAACCATAGGTTCAGAGCGAAAGGCTGGTCTTTGGGCTGGTTTTTGATGAACTCGACTCCGCCATCGACGATCAGCTCAGTCTCGTGGCGCAGCGAGCCATCGGGCTGGGGTTTGTAAAAGGGATTGCGGCCGATCTTTTCAAAAACATCGAAGTGCTCTTCTGGCTTGTAGCCTTTGGGCATTTTGGCGTGCCATTTGCCGAAAAATCCGGTGCGGTAGCCTGCCTCGCGGAGCAGATCGGTGTAGAGCGTCTCGGCAGCCTCGGGTGTGGCAGCCTCGGGATCGCCAGGGGTGCCAAAGCTGCGCCCCGTCAGGCCAGTGAGGATGGTGGTGCGGCTGATCCAGCAGATCGATTGGCTGACACAGGCATTGTCAAAGCGGGTGCCACGAGCGGCCAGAGCATCGATGTGGGGCGTCTGCACGATAGTATTGCCATAGCAGCCTAAGCTAGAGCTCGTCTGATCGTCTGTGAAAAAGAAGACAATGTTTGGCTGAGACTTTTCGGTAGCGAGGGATAGCCCGCCGATGCTGGAGCAGATCAATGCGAGACAGGTCAAAAGAGATCTTAACATCACTCATCGTGTCGCCTGTGTGACTGTGATTCAAGTCACGCAAGGGTGATTTTATTTTTTATAACGAGTGGCATTTTTAATAATTTTTACTACTTATTGTTGAGATGATGCCGTTAGCTGGTAACTTTCCTCATGCACAGAGACGAAACACGGCTTCACAACGAGGATGTGCCTAGGCTGGATAGTCCCCGACCGCAGCGTGAATACACCCGCAGGCGAGAGCTGGGCTATCAGCGCGACGGGCGCTATCTACAGACTCGTGATCAGTATGAGGAAGAGGCTAGCCCACGTCGGCGTGTCTATGTGACTCGGCTCCCCAACCTAGAAGAGCAGGAGCCTACAGAGGCTCGACAGTACCCACGACGTAGTGATAGCGACTTCGACGAGCGTTACCCCTATAATCGCAAGAATCGTGATCTGTGGAAGGAGATGGATTATGGTCTGGAGACAGACGATCCGGTGGAGAGCAAGCGGACGGCGAGTCCGGATGAGTTCGACGATCTGCCTGTGCCGATCTATCAGGAGGATGGGGAGCGATTTGAGCAGGCGGAGCCAAAGTACCGTGTGACCTATGATAGTGCCTACGATCGCACCCTCTACGAGGCTAATGATGATGACTATGAGGAGGCGCGAGACTACTACGAGCCAGATCAAAAGACGCACGTGGTGTCTGTACCCGCTGAGCCCAGCACCAAGCCTTCAGCTCCTGTGTCACCGAGCTATGTAGCGTCGTCCGAGGCTCGCGTGCACTCTCGTGCCCTAGTCGATCCGCACAGTGCCTACTCTAGAGGCTACCGCCACCGGCTGTCGGACTACTCTCCGTATGAGGCGGGCTATCGCGAGAGTATCGCTGCCTATCGAGCAGGCCGTCGTCCTGCCAGCTATGCCTCTGTCTACCAGCGAGTCGAGGCTGAGTATGAAGTCCCGCATCCGGAGATCTCTCCGCAGCCAGTCGAGATGCCACGTGTGCAGCCTGTGGTCGAGCAGACTCAGGTAGATGGGCGCAGTGTGGCGATATTTTTCGATGCAGATTTTCAGCGTCGGCACCCCTCTGTAGGAGAGATGCTAGAGTCGATCACCCTCACGCCTAGGGCGGTATTTTTCGCCAAAGATCGCGAAGGGCATCTGGTGGCAGTGAATCAGGAGATGATCTCTGCCAAAAATGCCCATGACGCAGCGGAGATCCTCGGCTGTGATGATTATGATTTCTTCCCGCCATCTGTGGCAGCGCACCATATCGCAGAAGATCAGCGCGTGCTGGCTACTGGCGAGCCGCAGACTGAGCAGACTTGGTTTGCCATGGACCGGGCTGGTAGAGCGCATTGGTTTGCCTGTCAGAAAGCACCCTTGCACGATGCTGATGGCGGGGTAGTCGGAGTCATCGGCTATCGCCATGCGCTGGATAGCGAGGATGCTATGCGCGACCAGTTTCAGGATCTCTATCCGGTGATCCAGCACCTAGAGGCTCACTACCGCGAGCCTGCCGTCCCTGCCTATCTCGCTAGTGTGGCAGGGCTGAGCGTGGCTGAGCTGGAGCAGTGTTTTGGTGAGCTGATGGGGATGACGATCAATAGCTTCCTCGAGGCATATCGAGTGGAGCGTAGTCGCCAGCTTCTGGCCTGCACAGATCATGATATGGTGGACATCGCTTACTTGGCGGGCTTTCACGATGTGCATGAGATGAGCTACCAGTTTCAGGTGCGCAATGGCATCGATCCCAGAGAGTATCGCGAGAGATTTCGGACGTTGGGAGACCCGATCTCCTAGTAGATAGCGGAGACGCAAATGGGCGTCGACCTTTCGGAAGCCGACGCCCATTCTATTTGTGACGGAATTAGAGACAGAGTTGAGTGGTCTGTCTGTTTATCATTGTGGGAGATTTGTTCTAAAACGGGTCCCCACGAATACCGGATTCTTGTTTGTGTGTAAATACTTTTTTGCTAATTGGCACTAACGTCGCGTATCGCACCAGAGGCCATGGTGATGAGGTAGCTCAGTTCCACCGTGGATCGGCGATACTCGCCATGGACTCGCGAGTGGATCAGCTCGAGTGCTAGCTCCACTAGGCACACCGCCTGCTGGTGGGAGCACTGCAGGGTGGTGACTAGGCTGGCGCAGACTCTGGTGCGCAGGCTGTCGAGATCGGTTTCAGCGATGTAGGCGCGGATGAGGATCTGGGAGAGCTGGCGGCAAAAATCGATGAGGCCTTGGCCATTGCCCGCTTGAAAGATCTGGTTCACCAGATTCTTTTCGGCAGCCGTCTCTGGTTCGGATTGGCCGCCAGTGGGTCTATCGGTAGCCTTGGTGGTCACCGGTGTGTGAGGCGGAGTGGTCGTCTTCATACCCATAAGACGACCGGGGTGGGTCACCTTCGGGGTCACCCCTAGGAAAACGGTGATATTTTTCGAAAAAGAGTTCGGGATTTCGCCCGAAAACTCGAAAAAGCGGGCTGCAGAGGCGCTTTACTGCACGTTTTGCACCTGCTCGCGGACTTTTTCCAGTTCGGTCTTGGAGTCGACGATGCTCTGGGCGATCACGGCGTGATTGCACTTGCTGCCGATGGTATTCAGCTCGCGATTGAGCTCTTGGCAGAGAAAATCGAGCGAACGACCGATAGGTTCATCGCTGGCAAAGTATTTGCGGAATTGGGCGACATGACTGGCGATACGAGTGATCTCCTCGCTGATGTCGCTTTTCTCTGCGTAGAGCGCGATCTCGCGTAGGACTCGATCGTCGTCCAGATCGATCTCCAGCCCACAGTCGGATAGGCGGGAGTGTAGCGACTCCCGGTAGCGATCTACGACGTCGCGTGAGTTTGCTGAGACTTTGGCGATCTCGGCTTCGATGGTGGAAAGGCGTTTCTCCAGATCGTCTCGCAGGTGTTGGCCTTCCTCACTCTGCATGGTGACTAGGCGCTGTAGGGCCTGCTCTACGGCTGCCTCTACAGTGGATTGCACATCCTTTAGATCCAGCTCGACATCCTCCAGCTGGAACAGGCCAGGACTGCGCATCATGTCCGCGACAGTCACATTGCACTCGAGTCCGGTCTGCTCAGCGATCTGGCGCGCGCCGTCTAGATACTGCTGCGCGAGATCGGTATCGACTGTCAGCACACTGGCACGATCTGCCAGCGACTTGATCGATATGCGCACATGGATGCGACCGCGGGATACGTGGGCGGCGATCGACTTGCGGATATCGGACTCCATGGCCGATATCGTCTGTGGCATGCCGAAAGCCACATCGAGTTGTTTGCGGTTCACTCCGCTGATCTCGGCGGAGACTTGCCAGTGAGAGTCGACTGACTCACCGGCACCGAAGCCTGTCATGCTGCGCATCGCTAGGGATAATAAAAGGGTGTGTGAGGAACGGTAGGGGCCTGGGGCTTTTTGGAAAGTGCCGAAGGGAAATGACTGCGTGAGTCAAAAATTCGGCACCCCCTCAAAAAACATTACTCAGCGGCCGCTGTTTGCACGTTTTTGAGTGCTTCGACAAAATCGTCGAGAACATCTGCTGGCACCATGATGGTGTCGCGACGTCCCCGCACGTCTTCTGTGATTTTTACGAATCGACCGCGGTCGTTTTCCTTCAGATCCATGAAAAAAGTCTTCCTGTCGGTAAAAACTTTTTCCGTGTGAATCGGCTCATTGTCCGCCCGCCTTCGATCGTCTCCGTCTCCGTATCCTATCATAGTCCTTCTTCCTCGTTGCTAGTCAAATAGTCATGCTTCCATCAGATGGCTCGCGATTGCTCACGAATGTATCCTGGAGGTGATCTATCCGAGGTGAGATCATGGCACGCTTTCCGTGTCTGATCCCGCAATGACGGTGTGAGATAGCGTGTTTTTTAAAAAACGTCAACTCCATCTGCGTCTCTTTGAGCTTTCAAAAATCCGCGCTAGAATCCCATCCGTATCCGAGACCGAACGGATCGCGACACTATGATACTGAAAAATGCCGCCAATAAGCTTTTCAAGATGAGGGAAGATGCCGCTCGCAAGCGCCCAGGTGCAGACAGCGGGTTCGATCCTCACGAGAAGCCATTCCTCGATCATCTCGAGGATCTGCGCCAGACACTGATCAGGATGGGAGCGACTCTGGCTGTCGTGACTATCCTGTGTTTTGCCTTTCACATGCAGATTTTTGAGCTGCTGCAGTTGCCAGCGAAGTTCGTGAAGCTGGATGATGGTAGCCGTCTGTGGGACAATCTGGAGCTATTCACGCTCGATCCACCAGAGATCATCATCCTCATGCTCAAGCTGTCATTCTTTACGGCAGTGGTGCTATCGATGCCGGCCTTGGTCTATTTTGCCTTCCAGTTCATCCTCCCAGGGCTGCGTCAGGTCGAGAAAAAGATGATCATCCCGGGCGCAGGGGTTGGTTTTATCCTGTTTTTGATCGGTGTGTCGTTTGCTTATTTTTTGGCAGCTCCGATCGCCCTCAAGTTTTTCTACGTCTTTCAGAATGAACGAATCGGCAATCTAAACCCTGCCGATAGTGCGCTGGAGAAAGAGATCGGCTCTATGCCGCTGCTCGGTGTCGATGGCGTAAAGATCGCCCCAGTGGGCAAAGAGCCCAAGAAGGATGCCAAAGCCAAACCCGCAACAGAAGGGGGCGAGGCGACTGTGGCCGCGAATGACCCACTATCTGCAGATATGAAGCTGGCGATCCGCAGCTACATGATCGATCTGCTCGCTGTGCAGGAGGGGAAAAACATGGTGCTACGCTATGATGAAGAGCGCGACAAAATCATCCTAGCGCATTCGAAAGGGGCAACTGTGTCGTACCAGATTGGTAAGTATTTTGTGTTCATCACCCGATTGATGTTGGTGTTTGGTCTGAGCTTTCAGCTGCCGGTGATCGTGACGATCCTAGTGAAGCTAGAGCTACTCACAGCTCGAGTCATGCGATCGACACGGACCTATGCCTGGGTCATCATCATGGTGGCCGCGGCGGTGCTGACTCCGCCAGACCTCATGACACTGGCGCTACTCGCTGGACCGATGATCATCCTCTACGAGATCTGCGTGATCATCGCCTCGGTGATGGAACGTAGCCGAGAGAAGAAAGAGCTGGCCGAGGAAGAGGAGCGCCGTGCCCGCCTCGATAAGCTTTACTCCAAGTCGCCTAGCGATCTCTCCGAGGACGAGAAGCAAGAGCTGCACAAGCACGAGATCGAGACCTACGAGCGTGAGCATGCCAACCGCTACGATGACGATGGGCACGAGTACGATGAGCATGGTCACCTGATCGGCTACGATCCGCATCATGATCAGAGCCTGGAGGGTGGCGATCATTATGATCACGATCATGACGATAGCTGGCACGATGAGCACCACTACTACCACGATGGTGAGGAGGAAGGCGACGAGCCGATCGAGCCCGAGCATGATAAGCCTGATAGCGAGGATGATGAGGGCAAAGAGTCTTCCTCAACTTCCTCGGTGCCAGGGGCCCAAGATCAGTCTGACAGTGATGCCGCCGATGAGAAAGCATCCGATGATGATGAGAGCCATCAGAGTGATGATCACGATGTGGATGATCACTGCGAGCCTAGCGGCCCCGTCGTGGACATGAACCACGCCACCCGCGAGGAACTCATGGATCTGCCTGGCGTCGATGACTGGATGGCTGACATGATCGTTGATCATCGTCCATACGAGAGCTTTGAGCAGCTCGAGGAGATCGTCGGCGAAGAGAAGGTCAATGAGTGGATGGAGCGTCTGATGCTCGGGTAGTAGGGGACTGTACCGGGACTGTACCCTATCCCGGCGGAGCCGGAACCAAAATCACTGGTGGTGTAAGTTACCAGTGATGATGGATCTGTTTGGAGGGAAATATGATGAATCAATTTT
>JAHDID010000131.1 GCA_020630975.1 Verrucomicrobiota bacterium | reverse complement strand
TGAGGTGAGGACAATTCTTGAAGCCGAACGACCGGATGCTACGGAGCCTCACGCCTGTGCACGAGGTAGTAACTAAAACCATATAAACTAGAATCGATTATTCCGTTATAAAAGGGGAGAGTTTGTATGGTTCACGCTGAACCAGAACACTTTCGTGGCCAAGGAATTATCACCCAATCATGTAGAAAGTTTATGTCTTATCTACATCACTCATTCGGATTAGAGCACTTTGAGATCCATGCAGCAGTTGGAAACGACTCAAGCGAACGGGTCGCAGAGAGACTAGAATTTCAACTGAGCCGAATTAATAAAAAGCGGAGAAAATAAACAACAAATGGATTGATCAGAAAATCTATAAACTATCATTTTCTGATTCATGAGTGCATTCGAATGCTCAGTCTTTCGACCTTAGGCAGAATAATTTTCCATTGAGCAACACCCTTCCACACGCCATTCTAGCACCATGCTAGTAGACGTCGTCCTGCCTCTTGTGCTCGCCTTCATTATGTTTTCTCTAGGGCTAGGCCTGAGAGGAGCTGATTTTGCGCGAGTCTTTCAACAACCTAAAGTATTCGCGGTGGGCCTGCTGAATCAATTGGTATTACTGCCTCTTGTTGCTTTTGGCTTGGTCATTGCATTCAAACTCCCGCCGATCTTGGCCGTGGGAGTGATGATCTTATCGCTTTGTCCAGGTGGCGTGACTAGCAATATGCTAACCCGTATCGCCAAAGGTAAGCGGCCTCTGTCGATATCGCTCACGGCAGTGGCCAGCCTGCTATCCGTGGTGATCGTACCGTGGATGGTGGCACTTATCGTCAATCACTTTGGCGTAGCCGAGTCGCGTTCGGTCGATGTGACAGCGATTGGTATCAAAATGTTTCTGATCACGGCGGTCCCCGTTTTCATTGGTATGCTTTTGACCTCGCTGACCCCGAAGCTGGTCAAGCGGATTTCAAAAATCGTTTCTCATATCGCCCTCGTACTGTTTATCCTGATTGTCGTTTTGGCGATCAAAGCCAACTGGGATGCGCTGCTGAAGTATGCATCGGCACTGGCCCCTGCTCTGGTCGCTTTAATGATCATCATGCTACTCCTTGGCTTGCTCACAGGCCGACTGCTGAAAGTCGACTCTCGCGAAGCCACCACTATCTCTTTGGAATCCGGCATCCAAAATGCCACGCTAGGCATCGCTGTAGCCGGATTTGTGGGAGCTGAAGCGGTAGGCGGCGGCTTGCCCGATTCAGCGCTGCCCTCAGCAGTTTATGGAGTTCTGATGTACCTGGTCATCATCCCCTTCGTCTTGTGGCGGCAGAGAGTGCACTCTAGTTCCGTTTAAACAACTCACTCATCGCCACACCTTTTACGATGTCTCGGAGGCGGTAGCCATCTCCGGCCACGAGATTTAGCAATGCCTCGACATCATCCGCATCGGAGAACTCGATCGTGCGACCTAGGCCGTAGGCTAGAATCGATTCGACGACTCCTTGGGCGAGGTGTTTCTCCTGCGTCAGTAGCAGTGCCTTCATCTCCTGCACCGTTGCAAAGGCTTCGCCATCGGGCAGAGTGCCAGCGGGGTCGATATCTACTTTTTTTCTGCCGACTTGCTCCTGATCGCGCCACCTCCCTGTGGTGTCGAAGTTCTCCAAACCAAAGCCGATCACATCCATCTTCTTGTGGCAGGAGGCACATACTGCTTGCTCCTGATGGGCGATCGCCATCTCGCGATTGGTCCTAGGCTCGTCGCTAGCACTGCCCAGCTCGGGCACATTGGGTGGTGGTGGCGCAGGCTCGTCGTGTAGGAGTTTCTCCATGACTAATGCACCACGAATGACTGGGGAGGAGCGCTCACCGTTGGACCCTGTGGTCAGAAAAGCCGTCTGAGTCATCAGCCCGCCTCTAGGTGAATTCTCAGCCAAGCTGACTTTCTGAAACTCACCACCACTCATGCTACTATCATCGATACCATAGTGGACGGCTAGAGTGGGATTGATGGTGACAAAGTCGGAGTCGATCAGATTTTTTACCGGTAGGTTCTCTTGCAGCAAGGTAGCGAAAAATGAGATGGCCTCTTGCTTGGCGGAGTGACGCACCCCCTCGTTGAAACGATGATACTCACGCTCATCGATAGTAATGGCATCGAAACGATCAAACTCTGCCCACTGCCGAGTAAAGCCTTTTTCAAATGCAGCGGACTTAGGGCTGGCGAGCATCCGGTCGATCTGCTGGTCGAGCACCTTTTCATTCTTCAGATCGGCAGCATACAGCTCCTCATCGGGAGGACTGCTCCATAGAAAATAGGCTAGCCTGACAGCCAACTCGCGATTCGTCAGATGCCTACCACCTCTGGGATCATTCTCCTGGATGTATAGAAACTGCGGCGATGCTAGAATGATCGCCATCACCTCGGCCATCGCGTCGCGATAGGCTAGCCCTTCGTCCTGCCTGAGTTGCTCATATAGCGAGTTCAGCTTGGCCAGATAGCCAGGATCGAGCTCCGTATGGCGAAAGGCTTCGTGGGCGAATTTTTCGATAAATACAGGAGCTTTTTTATTACTGTTAAATAAAGATTTCCCTCCAGAGTGATCCCCAGTCGCCCCTGCAGGAAACATAATCTGCTCGACTATCGGTCGCTCCTCGGGGTAGAAAGGCCCCTCGTAGGTAATCGACTCGATCCACACACTCGGCCCTGGATCGACTCGACGATCAGCTGCGTTCAGACGCTGGCGGTAGCCGCGGCTACTGTTGGCGGTGTAGCTAGGCATATTCTCCCGGAGGCTCAAGTTCAAAGCGAACTGGCCAGCAGGCTTGCTCGTCATGAATGAAACGGTCTCTGGTTTATCAGGGGTGCCGCGCATTTTCAGCGTCTTCACCACACCCTGACCACCTGATACCTTTACGATACTCCGCAGGGGATCGTGCTGGCCTCGGATACCGCCATGGATATCCACTCGATACTCGCCTCGTATATCGATATGCTGAGTGGCCGATACCCATTTGGCGTGATCGCTGAGGTACACACCGGTATCGACGTAGGGCAGCGCCAAATAGTCGCGCCGTCCCTCCACTCTGGCGTCGAACTGATCGAGCAAGATCTGAGCCTGGCCCTCGTCGGTAAATCCCGCCTCCTGCCACGTGCCCCCTGCTTTCAGGATCTCTGCCTTTTTAGATAGATCAGCCAGCTTTTCGCGCATCTCCTCGGTCACCCTCTCTTCGGGCTGCACGGTGTGGGTTTTCACCGGTCGCCTAGGGTTGGTATTAAAACGGAATGATTCTTTAGCGATCTTTCTACCCAGCTCGAGGTAGAGCTCCCAGTGAGCCGAGGTAAACAATTGCTCTGACCCTATGGTATCGAAAGTGGACTCGCCATCCTCAGGGATATCGGGATAATCCACGGCAAAGCCGAAAAGGTGTCTGATGGTCTCGCTATACTCACGCCGATTCAGACGGCGCAGCGCTATCTCTCCACCGTGGTCAGTCAGTCGGCTACGAGCAGTCAGCAGATTGCCGGTAAGTATATCGAGCATTTCGCTCATCTCATCGTCAAAGGGTTGCATCGACTTCTCCGGCGGCATCTCGCCGCCATTTAGTTGGTCGAGTACATCCTGCCAGCGCTGGGCACTATCGTTATTGGTGATCACCCAGTCGATATCGTCGAAGCGGACTTGGCCGCGCTGTTTATCCGGCCCATGACAGTCGATACAGTAGTCCTGGAGGAAAGGCTCGATCTTGTGGCGATCGACTGGTATCTGAGCAGCGACATGCGCGGCCCCTATCGCACTGTCTGACTGGTCCTCTGGTAGCAGGCGAGCCTGCCCCCAGCTAGCATGATCTCCGCCCCGGCTTTTATCTGGCGAGGTGACGATGAGCGTCAGCTGCTGCGCGCCCGCCACTGGGATGCGGATGGCTTTGCTAGGCTTCCCATCGGTGCTGACTCGAGGACCGCTATTGTAGACTTCCACACCATCTACCAGCACACTCATCTCCACATGCCCCTTGTGCGCATCGTCAGGCCCAGGCACAGCGGCGAAGAAGGCATACTTACCATCTAGAGGAAAGTCGATGCTGGATGGGGCATGCACACCTAGCCCTCGGCGATACTGCTTTCCAGCCACAGAGATCGGAGTCCCCTGCCATGCCCGATCCCGCACCACCTTGGCAAAGGACTCGGTACGGCTAGCCATATTGGGTCTGAGGAATACCGGCCCCTTGGGCTGAGTCGGCATTTTCGCACCATCTCCCTCCTGAGCCTGCGCATCCCCACGCGGAGCCAGCGCTACCAGCAGGAGGCCGACAGCTAGTAAAAAATACATCAACCGGCTCATAGCTATCCGATCAGTTCGGGGATCACACCGGTGCTGTGGGAGAAAGTCTCGATATCCAGACCTGCCTGCTTCATCAGTGTCAGCCAGTAGTTGGCCAGCGGTGTGTCCTCCTCTGGCAGGCGGATGTGGCTGCCGTGTTTGATGTCTTTGGCTCCGCCTCCAGAGAGGATAGCTGGCAGATCTTTCAGCTCGTGACCAGAACGCAGATTGGTACCGTAGCTGACGATACAGTTGTCGAATAGGCGACTACCATCGCTATCCTGAGCACCTTTCAGCCGATCGAGGAAGTGCGATAGCAGCGCAGAGCACTTTTTATCCCGCTCACGCGAGGCCTGAATACGCGGCTCGGAAAATCCGTAGTGGCTCAGCGAGTGCGCCTTCAGCGTCATGCCCATACCGGCTAGCAGCGAGCACACCGGCTGGCGGTAGGTCACCACACGGCTGGCATCAGTCTGCAGGGCGATGATGATCATATCATACATCATCTTGATCGCTTCCTCGCCAGTTAGCCCCTCGTCGGGCGCCTCGTAGGGAGCCTGCGGCTTAGGGATGTCTGCCCACTTGGCTTGGCGCTCGAGCCCTTTCTCGACCTGACGCACTCCGGTGAAGTATTCGTCCAGCTTTTCCTGGTCGTTCTTGCTCAGCGATCGCTTCATGGCCGAGCCATTTAGCCTCACTAGATCGAGGATGCTCTGCTTCTTTTTCAGCCGCGCATCGAGCTCATCACGCGAGTCATTGGGATTGGCGAACAAGGTGTAAAACAAGTCGATAGGCCGCTCGATCCCTGGGATCGGGCTCCCTGTGTGATCCCAGGCTAGGGACAGGCCTTTTCCGTGACCAGAGTTCTGCCCACCGTCGGGCTCTTTCGCCGAGAGAGTCAGCGACTCAAAGCGTGTATCCTGTCCGAGATGCTGGGCTAGGACCTGATCGCAGGAGATCGAATTGTGAAAGCGCTTGCCCGGTGTGCCAGCCACATTCGCCCCAGTCAGGTAGGAGACACTGCCGCCATGTGGGTCGGTAGCTCCGAGATTGCTGAGATTCGACACCATGGTGATGTCCTCGCAGTGGCGCTTCAGCGGCGAGAGCCCCTCCGTCATTCCCATCTCGGCGAAGCGGCCCGCCTCTTTGGGGTAAAACGTGTCTTTGGTAAAACCAAACCCACCACCGAGAAAGATCACCCGCGTGGGCGGTGTCTTGGCAGTCGCCTGAGGCGCAGCAAAAGTCTCCAAAAACGGCACCGCCATCATCGTGCCTCCAGCAGCACGGATGAAAGAGCGGCGAGAAGTCGAGTCTGTCAGAAATGGGTTCATTGTCTCACGTTGGTGTTGGTCCGTATCTTCAATGATACGCTCCGCGATGCATGCAGAAAACGCGTGCAATTCAGGCTGTTATATCTCTATCAGCAGTGATTGTACCTTATTAAGTAAAAATTACACACTATTGAAACTGACTCGCAGAACGCTCCCTCAGTCTCCGACTATCGTCCGGAACTCCTCAGCCTCTTTCAGCTCCCTCCAGCAGTTAATCAATTCCAGATATCCTACTGACACTCTTTTCCTACGATTTAAACATGTAAATTAAAATCTGCTAGCAGGTCAGATCGCTTAAATCACATTCAACCCAAACTTTACAAAACTCACTAGAATATATACTTTAAGATATGAGTACTGGTATCATACATTTCCTTAGCATTTCAATGGTGATAACGACCTCTCTACTCTCACGCTGTTTTGCTGATGACGTAGACCCCAAACTACAGCTTTTACCTAAACTGCCAATCTTCTTGCCTAAGGCATATTTTATCGAGACTCACCCGAAGTTATTAATCCGAGATTCAAATAGCCGACATTATAATGTATGCTAGTATCTGAGTATCGACAAAAATGATGTGAGAAAATTAACTCCTGAGCAGCAAGAATCGCTACGGTTTACAGCAGTGA